>NZ_CP048286.1:1445000-1772500 GCF_010365285.1 Paenibacillus rhizovicinus | reverse complement strand
GCGTATGGCATACGGAATACTACACCTTCGGAGGTTGTTTTGAAACATAGGCGGTGCAAACGAGGCGTTTGGTTTCGTTCACAGCTGCTTTGCCGGCTCTAAGGACTGCTTCGCGTCCAGCGGACAGAAACGGAACATGGCATGGGCGAATAGGCTAATAGGGAATGAGGGATGGTAGGAGAAAGACGGCCTTTCGTGGTAAAATAATCTCTTGGAATCTTATGCAGCGCAGCATTGAAAAACGACAGGGGATATTACGATGACAATTCATAAACCGACAGCGGCCGACGTGCTTGGCGTCCCGCTCGTTCTCTCGACGCGCGGCGAAGCGATCGAAAATGTGCATGGCGGCCATGCTGCGGTCGTCTCGGCTTCCGGCGCGATTGTGGCAGAAGCGGGCGATCCTTCGATCTGGACGTACCTGCGTTCGACGGCGAAGCCGATCCAGGCGCTGCCGTCCATCTTGGGCGGCGTTCCCGAGGCTTACGGTCTGGGAGACGATGCCATCGCGATGATGTGCGCGTCGCACCATGGCACGCCCGCGCATATCGCCGTGCTGGAGCGGATGCTGGCGCTGATGGGCGTACGGGAGGAGCAGCTCGTCTTCGGACCGCAGATGCCCGTGAACGTGGAGGCGCGCGACGAGATTATCCGTCGCGGGGGCCAGCCGCGCAAGCTGTACCATGTCTGCGCGGGCAAGCATATCGGCATGCTCGCGCTGTGCAAGCTGCGCGGCTGGCCGATGGACTCCTACGCGGAGCTGGAGCACCCGCTGCAGCAGGAGCTGCTGCGGACGGTCGCCGCGCTCGCGGACGTGGAGCCGGAAGCCGTCGGCGTCGCGTTCGACGGCTGCGGCCTGCCCGTATTCGCGCTGCCACTATGGCGGCTAGCGCTTATTTACGCGCGCTTCGCCGCGTGGGACGCCGCCGCTGCAAGCTCCGGCGGCCCTTCGGGCGCTGCGCCCGCCGCGGGAGCGCCGGCGAACGGCGCGCTTGCCGCTGCGGCGGGGCGGATCGCCGCAGCCATGCGCAGCTACCCGGCCCTGGTCGAGGGGCCGGGCCGGCTCGCGAGCATTATGCTTGGCGACGGGAACGTCGTCGCCAAGAGCGGCGCGCAGGGCGTCTTCGTCTTCGCCCTGGGCCGCGAAGGCATCGCCGGCGTCGTCAAGCTCGCCGACGGCACGGAATCGCCCTGGCCGGAAGCGGTCTGCTCCATCCTGGAGCAGATGGGACTCGGCCAGGAAGTCATTGCCAGCATCCGGCGGCAGATCCCGCCGGAAATGCGCAATGACGCCGGCCAGGTTACAGGCCGGCGGGAGCCCTGCCTGGAGCTGCGGATCGCGGATCGCAGCTAGAGGCCATCGCCGCCTCCGAACTGGCGCGCAGCAGCGCGCGTTCGGAGGTTTTTTTGCGTTTGCGCAGCGCTTGCGCCGAAGCAGCTGCGGCGCTAGCGGGGGCATCTTACTACTCGGAATCTGCCTCGCCACTTAGAATACTAGCCCGTGCGTAAAGCGCTCAAATTGAGAAGCTGCTCCGCACTTACATAACACCAGCCCCGAAGCACTTTCCGCGCCGCACCTTCACGCCTAACACAACGCTATATTTATTTTGTGAAACAACCCGTCCTGCGCAACCCCATCAAAACGCCAAGCGTATAACCTATGCATAAGTTGGAATTCATTTACAAAAGGAGAAGATCTATCAAGCATTCAGGGTTAATCAGCTCAAAGATCGGATCGAGATGGTGAATCCGTCTACGGCTGCTGTAATTCAACAAGGTTTGGTGCAGCTTGAAATGGAGATCGCTTATCAAAAGGCTCATGACTGGAATTCCGCCGAACAGCTCGTCCTTCTTATTCGCAATGTGCAAGAAGGAATTAGGGGAACGATCGAGACGGGGCAATATGCGAGGACATTGTCCGATCATGAACGCGATACTTTATGGAGCCTCTATATGAACCTCAACACCTACATCGAAAACAAAGGGACGCATGATCTAACGCTGGATGAAGAGAGCAAGAAGAGCTTCGAACGGCTCGAAGCTAAACTGAGGACGAACGGCTGGGGAAGCAACATCGGATTTTCTTCGGATTGGACCGATTTTATGCGTAGAACCACCAGTTTTTTGAGCAGTTAAGCGTTTAAAATACCGCTTTACCGACCACTCCTCCTCGCCTGAAACGGAGGTTTTTTGCGTTGATGCGCGTCGTTCGTATCGGGCATGCCAATCGTCCCGCTAAAGGCAGGGATCGAACATGACTGCGTTTCAACCCGGCCGGAGTGCGTGTATATGCCAAGTAAGCAAGTATGCAAGTCGTGCAAGAGCAACAGACATGGATAACGAAAAGAGACCGAAAGGGTGATGGGTTATGTTAGGATACGCGGTACTGTTTTTCATTATTGCACTGGTGGCGGGGGTGCTCGGATTCTTCACGCTGGCTTCGGCCGCTGCCGGCATCGCCAAGATATTGTTCGTCGTCTTCCTGGTACTGTTCATTCTGTCGTTCTTCTTCGGCAGAAGAAGAGTCTAGCGGCAAGCCGGACGAAGGCAATCCTTCTAGTTGGAAAGCCGCTTTCCTAAAACAAGTCCAAGAAATCCGCGCGTCCTTCAGGATGTGCGGATTTCTTGCGTTTAGTAGTACGCGGGGGCAATGCATACGTCTTGGCGGCGTCTGTCGGAGGCTAACGAACTCAGCGAGCGTTATTTGCGTGTTATCGGGGCTATTCTGATTCTAACGAACCCAGGAATGATTATTGCTGTGAAAAGGAGCGAAAACAGGCCTGAATCGGCACTTCGAGCAAGGATAGCGCGTGTAGGATTCGTTAGATGCCGGAACGGTCGATTTCAAGGCAAATAAGGTTACTGAGATTCGTTACATTCGCCAACCTCGTCAGCCGTCGTCGTCCCGCCAACTCGCCGCCGCAGCCAGCCCAAGCCAGCATCGTACCGCCAACTCGCCGCCGCAGCCAGCCCAAGCCAGCATCGTACCGCCAACTCGCCGCCGCAGCCAGCCCAAGCCGCCGTCGGTCCTGCACCTCATCGCCGCAACCAGCCATGCGGGCGTCGCCCCGAGACTGCGTCGCCGCAGCCAGCCCAAGCCGCCGTCGTCCCGCCACCTCGTCGCCGCAGCCAGCCCCAGCCAGCCCCAGCCAGCCGGAGTCGCCCCGCCATTCCGTCGCCACAGCCAGCCATTGGCGTCGTCTTCCTGGTACTGTTCATTCTGTTGTTCTTCTTCGGCAGAAGAAGAGTCTAGCGGCAAGCCGGACGAAGGCAATCCTTCTAGTTGGAAAGCCGCTTTCCTAAAACAAGTCCAAGAAATCCGCGCGCCCTTCAGGATGTGCGGATTTCTTGCGTTTAGTAGTACGCGGGGGCGATGCATGCGTCGTGGCGGCATCTGTCGGAGGCTAACGAACTCAGCGAGCGTTATTTGCGTGTTATCGGGGCTATTCTGATTCTAACGAACCCAGGAATGATTATTGCTGTGAAAAGGAGCGAAAACAGGCCTGAATCGGCACTTCGAGCAAGGATAGCGCGTGTAGGATTCGTTAGATGCCGGAACGGTCGATTTCAAGGCAAATAAGGTTACTGAGATTCGTTACATTCGCCAACCTCGTCAGCCGTCGTCGTCCCGCCAACTCGCCGCCGCAGCCAGCCCAAGCCGCCGTTGCCCCGCCAGCTCGCCGCCGCAACCAGCCCAAGCCGTCGTCGCCCCGAGATTCGCCGCCGCAGCCAGCCCAAGCCTGCGGCGTCCCGTCACCTCGGCGCCGCAACCTGCCCCCGCCGCATAGGCGCTACTACGCCTCATCACCCCCGCCGCCTAGGCGCTACAACGCCTCATCACCCCCGCCGCCTAGGCGCCATAACGCCCACAACGCCCCCGCCGCCTAGGCGCTACAACGCCTCATCACCCCCGCCGCCTAGGCGCTACAACGCCTCATCACCCCCGCCGCCTAGGCGCCATAACGCCCACAACGCCCCGCCGCCTAGGCGCTACAACGCCTCATCACCCCGCCGCCTAGGCGCCATAACGCCCACAACACCCCCGCCGCCTAGGCGCCACAACGCCACTCATCACCCCCGTCACCTCGGCGCCGCAACCTGCCCCGCCGCCTATGCGCCACAACGCCCCCGCCGCCTAGGTGCCACAACGCCCACAACGCCCCCGCCGCCTAGGCGCTACAACGCCTCATCACCCCCGCCGCCTAGGCGCCACAACGCCCCCGCCGCCCCGCCGCCTAGGCGCTACAACGCCCACAACGCCCCGCCGCCTAGGCGCCACAACGCCCGCCGCCCCCGCCGCCTAGGCGCTACAACGCCCACAACGCCCCCGCCGCCTAGGCGCCACAACGCCACTCATCGCCCCCGCCTCCTAGGCGCCACAACGCCACTCATCGCCCCCGCCTCCTAGGCGCCACAACGCCCCCGCCGCCTAGGCGCTCAACGCCCTCATCCCCTACAACGCCCTCATCGCCTCCCGATAAGCCGTCGGACTCTGCCCGTAGAACCGCCGGAATTGCTTCGAGAAATACAACGGGTCCTGAAATCCGACGGACGCCGCGATCTGTTCGATGGTCAGTTCCTGCCGTTCGCGGAGCAGCAGGTGCGCTTTGTCGATGCGCAGCTTCAGCAGGAAGGTAACCGGCGTAATCCCCGTTTGCCGCTTGAACAAGCGGGACAGATAAGCGCGATTGTATCCTAGCGAATCCGCCATGTTTTCGATGGAGACAGGCTCGGCATATTGGGTGGACAAGTAGCGCAGCACCTGTTGCGTCAGCGCTTCGCCTTCATCCCGCTGCTGCTGGGACGCGGTCTCGGCGGCCGTCAACACGGATGTATATTCCGCGAACAGCAGCTGCAGATAGCCCGTCGCCCGAAGGTCGGCAGACCTGCCGCCTTGTCGGAAAGCGCGCAGCATATTGTGATAGAGCACCGCGATCCGAGGATTCCGGCCGGTGTCGATGACGGGAGCGCCCGGCTCCAGCCCGGCTTCCGCGACGAGCGCCGCCGACGTTCCGCCCTCGAAGGCCATCCACCGGTAGCGCCACGGGTCTTGTTCGCTGGATTCGTAGCTGATGAGCTGGTCGGGATGAATGAGGAACGTATGGCCGGCGCGCAGCTCGTGCCGCTTCCCCGCGCACATGTAGTAGCCCGAGCCGGACAGCACATGATGCATTAAATAGAAGTCATAGACTTTGGGCCCGACCAGATGGCTGGGCTTCGTTTGGCTTTCTCCCGCGAAGAGTACATATAAATCACCATGCTCATGCGGCACGGGATTGGACAAGACCGTATAGGTCGTATGCAGCTCCATTTATAGGAAACTCCTTCATTTACAATTCATTCTCTTGACGTACATTGTAACATAAGGCGAAACGGTTGATCGACAGGAGGTCACAAAATTCCATCCCGTTCTCACATCAAGCCATTTCGTGCGGCACAGCCTTCGGCTATACTGAATTTAGAAACAAGCGGATCAGCGGCGGGCGTTTCTTGCTTGATTCCCGCGGCAGCTTGCAAGACTCAACTACTATAATCCCAAGAAAGTGGTGTGGCATAATGGCAAACTTGCAAGAACTGACACAACGATTTCTGAACGTATACGGCGAATCTTCCGAACGACTTTCGATCTTCCATGCCCCTGGCCGCGTCAACCTGATCGGCGAGCATACGGACTATAACGGCGGTTATGTTTTTCCGGCGGCGCTGACCTTCGGCACGACGCTGCTCATCCGCAAACGCGGCGACAACCAGCTCGGCCTCGCGTCGACGAACTTCGCGGAACACAAGCATTTGCCGATTGCCCCGATCGTCTACGATGAAGCGGACGACTGGATGAACTATCCGAAAGGCATCGTGCGCGAGCTTCAGAACAAAGGCGTGACCTTCGGCAGCGGCTACGACCTGCTGTTCCACGGCGAAATTCCGAACGGCGCGGGCCTCTCGTCGTCCGCATCCATTGAAGTCGTGACGGCATACGGCCTGCTGACGATGGAGGGACGCGAAACCGATACGGTCCAGATCGCACTGCTGTCGCAGAAATCCGAAAATGAATTCAACGGCGTCCAATGCGGCATCATGGACCAGTTCGCCGTCGCGAACGGCAAGAAGGACCATGCCATTCTCCTGATGTGCGACACGCTGGAATACGATCTGGTGCCGTTCAACTCCGGCGACTACCAGCTCGTCATCGGCAACACGAACAAACGCCGCGGCTTGGTGGATTCCAAGTACAACGAGCGCCGCAGCCAATGCGAGCAAGCGGTAGCGGATTTGAAAACGGCTTTCCCAAGCCTGACGCTGCTCGGCCAGCTGTCCCTGGCAGACTTCAATGCCAACAAGCATCTGATCCAGGATGGCGTCGTCCGCGATCGCGCCCAGCATGTCGTGGAAGAAATCGACCGCGTGCTTCAATCCATGAACGTGCTGAAAACGAACGACCTCGCCGCTTTCGGCCAGCTGATGAACGCATCGCACGATTCGCTCCGCGATTTGTACGAAGTGACGGGCGCCGAGCTTGATGCGATGGTGGCGGCAGCGCGCACGGTTGACGGCGTACTCGGCTCGCGCATGACGGGCGCAGGCTTCGGGGGCTGCACGGTATCGCTGGTGCACAAGGACAGCATCGAGACGTTCAAGGCGGAAGTCGGCCGTCAATACACGGAAGCGACAGGCTTGGTCGCGGACTTCTACGTCTGCACGATCGGCAACGGCGTGGAACGCCTGGTCTAGGTTTCATCCAGCCCTTTGATCTAACGTCTGGTCTAGCACCTCATCCAGCCCTTTGATTCAACGCCTGGTCTAGGCACTTCATCAATCACTTCATCACAGGCTTCATATATAAGCAGTACCAAATAGAGAAGGGAGAGAATCATCATGGCAGTATTAGTAACGGGAGGCGCGGGCTACATCGGCTCGCATGCGGTTGCGGCGCTTATCGAGCGCGGGGAAGAAATCGTCGTCGTCGATAACCTGCAGCAAGGCCATCGGGATGCGGTGCTCGGCGGCAAATTGTATGTCGGTGACCTGCGCGACGGCGATTTTCTGGATACGGTTTTCTCGGAGAACAGCATTGACGCGGTCATTCATTTTGCCGCGAATTCGCTGGTCGGCGAGAGCATGAAGGATCCTGGCAAGTATTATCACAACAACGTTTACGGCACGCTTTGCCTGCTGGAGAAGATGAACGCCCACGGCGTGAAACGCATCGTCTTCTCGTCGACGGCGGCAACGTACGGCGAGCCCGAAAATATCCCGATTCACGAGGAAGACCGCACGCTTCCGACGAACACGTACGGCGAAACGAAGCTTGCGATGGAGAAGATGATGAAGTGGTACGATGTCGCGTACGGCGTCAAATATATCGCGCTCCGTTATTTCAACGCAGCCGGCGCGCATGCCAGCGGCCGGATCGGCGAGGACCACAATCCGGAAACGCATCTGGTGCCGCTCGTCCTGCAAACCGCGCTCGGCCAGCGCCAGCATATTTCCGTCTTCGGCGAAGATTACCCGACGGAAGACGGTACTTGCATCCGCGATTACATTCACGTCAGCGACTTGGCGGACGCGCATGTCCTGGCGGTTGACCGGCTGCGCAGAGGCGGAGACAGCGCCGTCTACAACCTTGGCAACGGAACCGGCTTCTCGGTGAAGCAGGTCATCGACATCGCCCGCCAAGTGACGGGCCGCGACATTCCGGCCGTCATGGAAGCGCGCCGCGCCGGCGACCCGGCGGTGCTGGTCGCATCGTCGGACCGCGCGCGCACGGAGCTTGGCTGGAACCCGACGCGCGACAAGCTGGAAGACATTATCGGAAGCGCATGGGCATGGCATCAAAGCAACCCGCAAGGATACAACAAGCAATAATCCGCTAAGGCCGGTCAAAGCTTTACAGCGAGAAGGAGAATTAACATGACGCAACAACAGACGGCTGTTACGAACGATGTGCTCTTGCTCATCGAACGATTGGTTCAATTCGCGGCGCAGCGCGGCATGATCGAGCCGCCGCTCGATAGCATCTACGCCCGCAATGCCCTCATCGACTTGTTCGGATTGACGGAAGCGTATGCCGGCGAAGTGCCGGAAGAACGGCTGGAAAGTCCGGTCTCGCTGCTGGAGCCGCTGCTCGATTACGGCGCTTCCATCGGTCTGATTCCGGATAATACGCTGACGTTCCGGGACTTGCTGGATGCCCGCATCATGGGTCTGCTCATGCCGCGCCCGTCCGAAGCGGCCGCGCGGTTCCGCCGCACGGCGGAGCGCGAGAGCATTATCAAAGCGACGGATGAATTCTACCGGCTCAGCATCGATTCCAATTACATTCGCATGGACCGCATCGCGAAGAACCAATATTGGGAGCAGCCGACGGAGTACGGCAGTCTGGAAATAACGGTCAACCTGTCCAAACCGGAGAAGGATCCGAAGGAAATCGCGCTGCTGAAGACGATGGCGCCGAGCAACTATCCGAAATGCCTGCTCTGCGCGGACAACGTCGGTTATGCCGGACGCGCGGATCATCCCGCTCGCCAGAACCTGCGGGTCGTGCCGCTGGAGCTTCAGGGCGATACCTGGTACTTCCAGTATTCGCCGTACGTGTACTACAACGAGCACAGCATCGTGTTCCACGGCAAGCATGTGCCGATGCGCATCACGCGCGACACGTTCGCGCGGCTGCTCGATTTCGTCGATGCGTTCCCGCATTACTTCATCGGCTCGAATGCGGATTTGCCGATCGTGGGCGGTTCCATCTTGAACCATGACCACTTCCAAGCCGGCCGTCACGTATTCCCGATGGAGACGGCGGCCGCCGAGCGGTCGTTCGTGCATCCGTCCGGCAACGGTTTAACGTACAGCATTGTCGCGTGGCCGATGAGCGTCGTTCGCGTGAACGGCAACGATAAGGCGGAAGTGCTGAAGGCGGCCGGCGACATCCTGGATGCATGGCGGGCTTACAGCGATCCGGCAGCCGAGATCTTCGCGTTTACGGACAAGAATGACGAACGGGTGCCGCATAACACGATAACGCCGATTGCCCGTTTGCGCGATAACGGCCAATACGAGCTGGATCTGGTGCTTCGGAACAATCGGGCGAGCGAGGCGCATCCGGACGGCATTTTCCACCCGCATCAGCATTTGCATCACATTAAGAAGGAAAACATCGGCTTGATCGAAGTGATGGGGCTTGCCGTTCTTCCGGGCCGGCTCAAAGACGAGCTTGAAGCCATCGCGCGGCTGCTGACGGGCGAGACGGCGGCTGATGCGGATGCCATTCGGAACGGTCCGCTCGGCAAGCATGCCGAATGGATCGAAGCGATGATCGCGGAGCATGGCACGCGCTTGTCCGCTGAACGAGCGCAAGCCTTGCTGCAGGACGAGGTCGGCCGCAAATTCCTGGCCGTGCTTGGGGATGCCGGCGTCTACAAGCGGACCGCGGAAGGCCAGGAGGCGTTCGCGCGATTCCTGTTGTCGCTCGGACTTGTCGAGCAAGCTTAGCATTCAATTGTCGATATTATAGGTAACATCTGAAAACCTTCATGGCCTCGTAACTCGGCTGTGAAGGTTTTTTGGTTTTTAGTTTTAGTTAAAGTTTCGTTTGGAGGACATTCATCCCTGGTCGTCTTCGTCATTTCTTAAGTTTGTTTGCATTGTATAATTCTGGAACTTGGTGATACAATAGACCTAATTTTGTCGAATGATAGGATAGAGATGATGGGGGTTAATAGAAATGAAGCGCATCGGGAAATTGGGAATACCAGGCTTTAGGACGGGACGGCTATGGAAGAAAATCGCAGCATGCGCAGGCTATGCGGTCCTCTTGTTTGCCGCAATGGCTTTGATTTTGGGCAGTCAAGATTCGTCGGCATCATCTGCAGACAATCGGATTTCCATGTGGGAGAATATTTCTATACTTCTTTTCGTGATAATACTGCCCTTTGCGCTCATAACGAACGTGGGGAAGATACGAAGCAAATTGCCTTTATTCAGGAGCAGCAGAACAGGATTGAAGATAACGGGATGGATTGCGGCTGTCCTTGTGTTGTTTGTCGGGATGCTTGTGTCTAGCTCCGTTCTAAGCAGCCGGCATACTGCTGCGTATACGGCCATGCAGCTTCAACAGAGCGAGGAACAAGCGATTGCGGAGGCCAAAGAAAGAACGGCGAAGGAAGCGGACAATCGCGTGAAGCTGGCGAAGGAAGCCGAAGCGAAGGCGAAGAAAGAAGCGGAGCATCAAGCCGTGCTGGCCAAACAGGCGGAAGAGAAAGCGGCAAAGGCATCAGAGGATAAGGCGAAGAAAGAAGCTGAAGAACAGGTGAAGCTTGCCAAAGCAGAAGCTAAGAAAGCCCAGCAGGAGGCCGACAATCAAGCGAAGCTTGCCCAAGCAGAAGCCAAGGAAGCCCAGCAGGAGATAGATAAACCAGCGGCGGAGGAAGTGAAATCCGCTGACGGAGACAAGCAGTCGACCGGATCCAAGCTAGCGAGTTGGTTTGGCGGCTTGTTGGGCAGGTCGGATTCAAATGCGGCGGATGCGAATGAGAAGCTGATTAAAAGTTTCGACAGCAATCTGAAGAAGAGAAATACGGAGAAGCTGATCAGTATCTATCAATCCTCCGATGCCCAAATGAAAGCTTATATGGAAGAGCGCGTGAATGAAGCCTACCTTGGTGATTTGAGAGATAATATCGCCATATTTGAGGGTAAGAAAACGAGTAAGATTACGAAGCTTTATAAAGATATGGCCTTTATTGACGCTATGCCTGGGATGAAACAAAGCGATGTAGGCATCATTTTAGCGGATATGAAGAACATCATGGATAAAGACACGGCCTTAGCAAGCTTTAACAAGGAGCATCCGCGTCTGAATTATGGGATCATCAAGGATTTATCGCAAGTGCAGGATCTTGATGTTTATGTCAATTCTAAAATCCAGAACGGCATTGGCAATGTAACGATTAGTTATTCGGACAATTATTTTATATCCAGCTATTCATATGATCAATTCTTTGGTTATTCGCCGTCCGATGATTGGGAAGCGGTATTGCAGTTGAGCAGCGGTACCCGGTTATCTCAAGCAGGGGTGTACAAGACTCAAGCCGTTCCATCGGATACAATAACGCTTACGGACAACAAAGGCTTTGAGAAAGACTACACCGTCTATCGAGAAGTGTTCCAGGCGGACTTTGATAAATACAATCAAGTCTCAGATCTTATGGCACAGCAAGCCCAATTGAGTCAGTCCGTCGATAATAGCATCGGGCGTATCACCAAACGTTTGGCATAACCATCGATCTTGATCGAAGACGGCGGTGCAAGGAGGAAACCTTGCGCCGCCGTTTCTTTGTGTGTATAGGAAGAGTGAGTTTATTTTAACCACAATCATTTACACGGCAATATGACGGGATTATAATTTAATCATTAAAATATATAAGCATGGCATTACCGAAGCGACAATAGAACGCATGGGAGATGAGCGCGATGTTAGCAAAGCATGGAGGCGTCCCGATTCGTACGAAGCCTTGGGTACCGACTTTTATTAGTTCGGAAGAGTTCGATGACATGGAGAAGAGCTATGTCATGCGAGTGTTGGAGAAGAAACGCGTCTTTCGATTCTATGGCGAGGGCTTGCAGGATTCGGAGGCAGCGAAGCTGGAGCAGCTGTATCGGGAGCGCACGCAGACCGATCACGCGTTAGCCGTTAACGCCGGCACGTCCGCCCTGGTGAGCGCGCTTGTCGGAGCCGGAATCGGGCCAGGCGATGAAGTTATCGTCCCGGCGTATACTTACATCGCGACGGCAGCGGCGGTCTTGATTGCGCGGGCGGTGCCGGTCATCGTTGAAATCGACGAGACGCTCACGATGGACCCGGCCGCTTTCGAAGCTGCGATTACGCCGTACACCAAAGCCGTCATCCCTGTACATATGCGCGGAACGCCTTGCCAAATGGATGAAATCATGGCGATTGCCCGCCGTCGCAAACTGGCTGTTATTGAAGATGTCGCCCAGGCTAACGGGGGTTCTTACAAAGGTCGGCCGCTCGGCGGGATCGGCGATGCGGGCTGTTTCAGCTTCCAGCAATACAAGGTGGTCACGTCGGGAGAAGGCGGTATGGTCGTGACGAACGATGCCGAGCTGCAAGCTCGTGCAAGCGTTTACCATGACTGCGCGGTCACGTTCTGGGGCGTTGAACCGACGGCGAGAATCCCGTCCTTCGCGGGCGAGAATTACCGGATGAGCGAAATTCAGGCAGCGCTTGGACTTGCGCAATCCGAGAAGATCGACTCGGTGGTAGCGCGTTTGCGCAAGGCGAAGCAGATGATCGTGGAAGGGATCGCCGACGTCGAAGGCATCCAGCTGCAGCGAGTGCCCGATCCGGACGGAGACGTATCCTACAGTTTGGTGTTCTTCCTGCCGGACGGCCAGCGTGCGCTGGCATTCTCGGAGCTGCTGTCTGCCGAGGGCATTCCGAACGGCACGATTCACAACAACGGCTTCGCGGATCGGCATATCTACGTGAACTGGGATTACGTGCTCGACAAGCGCGGCGCCACGCCTAATGACACGCCTTGGAACTGCGCGAGCTACAAAGGCAATGTGCAGTACGACAAGAATATGTGTCCGCGGAGCCTGGAGCTGCTTGGCCGGGCGATCAGCGTTTCGGTTCATCAATCGACGACAAGCGAGGACTGCCAGGACGCGATCGAGGCCATCCGCAAAGTGGCGGCGCATATGGCGCAAGCGGAGAACGGCACGTCTTTGCAGAACCAATAGGCAGCGGAAAGGGGATACGGACTCGTGACAACGACGATCAAAGCCGCGATGGGCAAAGTGAAGATTACGCCGGAAGAGCCGGCTCCGCTGCAAGGGTATGATCCCGATACGAATATCGCGGATCCGCGCAGCGATGTGCTGGATGATCTATATGCTCGAATATTGATCGTGGATGATGGCAAGGCGAGAAGCGTCATCGTGGGTATCGATTGCTGTTTATCCAACGAGGAAGTCGTCCGTGTCGCCGATCCCGGCGGTAAGCCGGGCGTGTATCGAGCGTTCATTCCCACGTTTCCGAGCGGAACGAGAGCGGCCTGGGCGGCGGCGGCCGGCGTGCCGGAAGCGAGCGTATCGGTCAATCCGACGCATACGCATACCGCGCCGGCGCAATTCCAAGAGAAGATTCTGTCTGGAATCACGGCAGCTATTGCGTCATTGCGCCAACGACTCGTCCCGGTTACGCTGCAAGCGTGCACGGGGCAAAGCGGCATTTCGGCCTTTCGCAGGCCGCATCTGAACGCGGATTTGTCCGTTTCGATTCATCGGGATTTTACATTGGTCAGGCTCGTGAAAGAAGACGGCGAGCCGCTCGGGTATATGATCAATTTCGCCGTGCATCCGACGGCTGTCCGAAATTCGACGTCCCGAATAAGCGCGGACATCGTCGGACTTGCGATGAGCGAACTCGAGGCGGAAGCGGAAGAGGGGATCGTTGCGCTGTTTCTTCAAGGCTTCTCGGGAGATGTCTGCCCTCTGTACGGCGATAACGGCCCGAAGGAGGATACGTACCCGGCTGTGCGCGCGGGGGCGCGCGTGTTCAGCGAAGAGCTGAAGGAGGCCATGAACCGCTTGACCGATGTACGCCCGGGCGCGATCAAGGCGGTGCAAACCGAATGCGCCTACCCGACCCGCGAAGGATTTTATGCAAGCGAGCTATCCGTCAGACTATCGGGCATCGCCTTCGGGGATATCGCGCTGCTGTCGGTTTCCGGTGAAGTATTCAACGCTTATGCGGATCGGATCAAGGAGAATTCGCCGTTTCCGTATACGCTGACATGCGGAGTGGCGAACGGATATGCCGGGTACATCCCGAGCCATACGGCGTTCCGCGACGGTCTGGGCGGTTACGAGATGAATACGACGCCGTATGCGGACGATGTGGAGGCGCGGTTTCTTGCGGACGTCGAAGAACTGTTGGCGGCATTGAAGCAGCAGCAGTAGGGCCGAAATTCGTTAGCAATCAACTCGCAATCCGCTCGCGAAAGCCACAAACGATCAGTCGTTGAAGAGGAGTTCGTGCTTCGCCAGAATCAAAGTGCCGTACAGCGCTTGATGATGGCCGTGCGAGCTTCTCTCCATCTTCAGCCCCATCGTCGCGAACCGGTTGGCGCGCAGCGTAATGGTGCGTTTCATCTCCTCGAACAGGATCGGGAAATCATCGAACATCGGACCGCCCATATAGATGGCAACGGGATTGAATAAGTTGACGACATTGCTCAGCGCGATGCCGAATGCCTGACCGGCTTCGATGCATACGTCGATCGCCGTTTTATCGTTCTGGCGGTAAGCCTCGACAAGCGTCGGATAACGGGCTTCCCGGAGCAGATAATCTCTCTCCAGCATCGGATAGGTCACGATATTCTCCAGGCAGCCGTAATTGCCGCACGTACAGCGCAAACCGTTCGGATCCGCCGTAATATGGCCCAGAAGACCGCCGACGTTCCGCGCTCCCCTAAGAATCTGACCGCTGATCATCATGCCGGCCACGACGCTGAACGCGCTATGGACGACGATATAATCATCCTCGTCATTCGCTTTCCCCAAGAATTTCTCCGCTAATAATAACGTTCGTCCGCCTTCTTCCACGTAAACAGGACATTGGAACGAATCCCGGAACGCTTGCGGCAGGTCGAGCTGCCCCCAATTCAGGGCATTCGGGATGCTTAAGATGATTTGTTTGCCGGCATCGACGATGCCCGTCACTCCAACCCCGATCGCGGCGATCGAAGCCGTCCGCCACCCGATGCCGGCGATGAAATCGTTGGCGAACGCGGCGATGAAATCTTCTTTCGAAGCGTCCTTATCGACGTCGGCGACGAGGAATTCGGCAGCATGAAGGATCGTCAAGCGGTTATCCGAGACGGCCATGCGCACGCGGTACCCCCCGATATCGATCCCGAGAAAATAAAATTTGTCCGGATGGGTATGCAGCAGCACTTCTTTTCTTCCGAGCCCGCTGCTAATGCGGTCGCCTTCGACGATGTACATGTTGTTCAGCAGCGATTTGGTCAGGAGCGTGATCGAACCTTGCGATAACCCCGTCGTTTTGGCGAGTTCCTTGCGCGAGATGCCGTCGTTCGCGCCGATGGCGATCAAGATGGCTTTCTCGGATGGGGTCAAGCCCATGCTGATCACCTCGTTATGAATTAATTTATTAGGTAAATTATCATAGTTACAGTACGCAAAGTCAATCACGCGAAAGGATAACGGTTGATGTATCAGCAAGAGTAATAGGATCATAATAAATAACTGGAATATTTTTATATAAAAAAAAGGAAAAATGGAGTTAACGGCGAAAATAAATGTTGATGCTTAATTTCCAAATCCGGGGGGTCAATATCGATGCCACAACCGATTTTGCCGATTGACGAATTTCTGGCCTTGTCGACCGAAGAACAAGTGGAGAAATTGAAACAATGGAAGATGGATTATACATTGAAGGACATACGCGATGCGTGGGGCTTCAAGCATTCCGCTCAATATTACATGCTGCTCAAGAAACTGCGTATTTACGAGCGCGTCGTGAACAAATCGGATAAATTCTCGCCCGAGCAGCTGCTTGCTTCGCGCGGTGCGGCCGAGGCCTACACGGCAGCCCCTTATGCGGCAGGCGGGCGTACCGCTCCGGAAGACCAGTTCGGCTACGAGCTCAATGTGACGCTGAGCGGACCTGAGCTTGCGGAGAAGCTGGAACGACTTGCTTATTTCCTGAAGGGCGAGCACAAGACGGTCTCCATTAAGCTGTCGATCATCGCTTCGGGAACGTCGCCATCGGACGAAGACGGTATGGATAGCTAGCAGCAATGAGGCTATGCGATAGTGGTAAAAGAAGTAAATTATTGGAAACGAGTAAAAACCGGACGCAGCAGGCGCCCGGTTTTTATTTTGTCATACTATGGCGTAAAATGTAATTAATTGTAAACGAAAAAAGGGCTTTATTTCTCGCGGAGCTGTCCGAGTTCGGATACGATGGCTTCGACTTCGCTGATGCTGAATTTATCTTTGCTCGCAACGATCTCGTAGACATCGCGCAGATCCTCGTATTTTTGGAGACTGAAATTGGTCGCTTGCATCGCGGCTCCCGAAGCCATGCGCAGCTTGCTTTTGATTTCTTCAATCATATAGGCGATGTTGTCTACATTCGGTTCTTCTAAGTTTCTCATTGAATTTCTCCTCCTATTCGAACGGCCTGTTGGTTTTGTAGTGGTATTGTAGCATGACGGAGGACGGCCCGCCACTGCCGTTCCGAGCGAACCTGCCGATTTGAAGCGGAGGGCCGATTTCGTTACAATGAGGACAGTTGGAACGAGGAGGAAGCGATACCCATGGGAAACCGGGCCAAAGCGCGCAGAGGGCGCGCGGAAGATCCCGTGAACAGGCAGCGCGTCTCCATCGAAGGCGTGGAGGCATTCCTTCGTAAGGCGGCAGCCGTTCAACCGGACCGCGACCAGGTCGCTTTCTTATGTATCGGAACGGATTGCTCGACGGGGGACTCGTTCGGACCGCTCGTCGGCACGCTGCTGAAGCAGTCGGGCTGGGGCCGCGTAGTCGGCACATTGGACGATCCCTGCGACGCGGACCGGTACGAATCGTTGAAATCGGCGATTCCGGAGTCGTTATTGACGATTGCGATCGATGCCTGTTTGGGTAGTAAGGAAGAGGAACCGGGTTATATCGTTGGCGAAGGACCGCTCTTCCCGGGACATGCGGTCGGCAAGCGGCTATCCCCTGCGGGGCATTACAGCATTGCCGGCATTGTCGGCCCGAAGAGCGTGAAGCCCTACTGGACGATTCAACATGCGTCCCTGCATGAGGTGCTCGGCATGGCACGGGCTTTGGCCAGCGCCGTGCAGGCGGCTTGGAGCCAGCCGGAAGTAGAGGCCATGAGATTGAAGGCATGAGATTGCGATCATAATGTTGTTGCGCTGGATAAGGATCGGACAGACTCGGCAAGCTGCGCTAGCCAATTGAGAAGGGTAGGAATTATATGACAACGGATCATCGTTCCATAGCAAACCAAGCGTTCACAATGACGAACGGACAGAAGATCGCCTATTACGATTCAAAATCCGCCGGCACAGCGAATTCGGATCGCGTAATCGTCCTTCTGCACGGCTTCTGCGGCAGCTCCGCTTACTGGGAGCAGGTGCTCCCGCAGCTGGAGGGAGCGGGCCGGTTAATCGTGCCGGATCTGCGCGGTCATGGCCGCAGCACCTCACCGGGGCAGCCCATCTATGCGATGGAAGATTTCGCATCGGATCTCAGACTGCTGCTGGAGCACTTGAACGCCGATGCCGTCACCTTGTTCGGCCACTCGCTCGGCGGTTATGCGTCGCTTGCTTTCGCGGAGCTGTATCCCGATAAGCTGGCCGCGTTCGGCCTTGTGCATTCTACGGCGAAGCCGGACAGCGAAGAGGCGAAGGGGAACCGCGAGAAAGCGGCGCACGCGCTCCGGACGGAAGGGATCGCGCCGTTCGTGGAAGGCTTGGTGCCTAAGCTGTTCGCGCCGTCTCACCGGGAATCGATGAGCGGTCAAGTGAAGAGCATCATCGACATCGGCTTGGGGACGGACGCGGAAGGCGCGGCGGCAACCGCGCTTGGCATGAAAGCGCGCCTTGACCGTACGGGCGTGCTGGACGGATTATCCGTGCCGCGATTGCTGGTCGCGGGCGCGGAGGACGGAGTCATTCCGCCGGCGAACACGTTTACGACGGACGGACCGCAGGTTACGCAGTCGCTGCTGGAAGACTGCGGACATATGAGCATGGTAGAAGCGCCGGAGCGGCTGGCCGCGGAGCTGCTCGCATTCCTGGACGCCAATAAGCATAAGTGACTTTTTCTCGAACGGTTTGCAACACTGGCACCGCGTTTGGCGTTTGATACTGGGGGAGGAACGGCGATGGTATTTCAGCGGGATTTTTTTATGCGGATGATTCAGGAGATGGGCGAAGCGGCGGGCGTTATCATGGGGCTGCGCCAGCAGCGCAAGCAGGAGGAAGCGCTGCTCGTCATCGATGATTTATTGGACAAGAAGTTTCGGATGAACGGCAAGCTGATCCGTCAGCTGTCCGACGCCGACCTCGTGCGGATGATGACGACGAACGGCGTCGTCGAAACGGCGAACATAAGCGGCGTTGCGCTATTAATGAAAGAAGAGGCGGCCATTCTGAACGAGCTCGGCCGAACGGAGCAAAGCTACCCGCTCCAACTGAAGGCATTCCACCTGTTCATGCGCCTGGCGCTGCTGGATGCGCCCGCGATGCTGCGGACGCCGTCGGAAGAAGCGGCCGACATGGCGGAACAGCTGGACGGCTACGAGCTTCCGCGCGCCACGAAGCTGCTGATGTGGGAATGGCATGAAGGCGACCGGCGGTACGACGAAGCGGAGAACGTTCTTCACGAGCTGCTCGAAGACGGCATGATCCCTCGCGAGGAAGCGCTGGAGTTCTATCGCAGGCTGCTGCTGCTCCCGGATGAATCGCTGGAGGCCGGAGGATTGCCGCGCGACGAAGTCGCGGACGGGCTGGAACGAATCAAACAAGACATCGAAGCGGTTTAGGAGCTGAACGAAAGCATATGGAAAGCGAAAGCAAAGAACAATGGCAGCGCGACATGGAGCAGTGGGTTGCGGAGGGCAGGCTGAGAGGAGCGACGTTCAGTCAGCTGCGCCGCAAGGACGGCGGTATCCCTGCCAAGACTGTCATTCGGCCGGTGGAGCTGAGAGGGTCGCTCCACTACCAGTTTCAATATTACATCGATAACAAAGTGACGCACGAGAACGTCCCGCAAGACCTAGCGGGGAAGCGTATGGCGGAATGGCTCATCGAGCACTACCGGCAGGCGTTGATCCGGACGGACGAAGCCGACGTGCAGGTGCTTTTCTCCAAGAAAGGCAAGGCGGCGGTGCTCAGCAAGCCGACCTCGCCGTCGGCTGCCGAGAAGAACGAAACGCTGTCCCATAACCGGCAGAAACAGCGGGTCGTGCAGGAGGGAGAAGCGGCGCCGTTCCTGGTGGAGCTTGGCATCATGACGAAGGATGGCAAGGTCATCGCGAAGAAGCAGGATAAGTTCCGTCAAATCAACCGTTTCCTCGAGATGGTTACGGACGTGCTGCCTTACCTGCCGGCTGACCGGGAGATTACCATCGTCGATTTCGGCTGCGGCAAGTCGTACTTGACCTTCGCGCTCTATCACTTGCTCGCTGTTCAGCAAGGACGCCGGATTTCTGTCGTCGGCCTGGACCTGAAGGCGGATGTGATCGCATTCTGCACGGAGCTCGCGAACAAGCTTGGTTATGACCGGCTTCGCTTCCAAGTCGGGGATATCGCCGATTACAAGGATCAGACGGAAGTCGACATGGTCGTCACGCTGCATGCTTGCGATACCGCAACGGACGCCGCGCTCGTGAAGGCGGTCGAATGGGGAGCTTCCGTCATTTTATCCGTCCCTTGCTGCCAGCATGAGCTGTTCAAGCAGATCGCGAACGATACGATGAAGCCGCTGCTGTCGCACGGGCTGCTGAAGGAACGTTTCTCCGCGCTCGCAACGGACGCTATACGCGCGCAGCTGCTGGAAGTCTTGGGCTATCGCGTGCAAATGCTGGAATTCATCGATCCGGAGCATACGCCGAAGAACATGCTCATCCGAGCGGTCAGGACAGCCGGAAGCGGCAGCGATGCCCTTCGGAAATGGCGGGAATACGAGGCATTCAGGGACATGCTCAGCGCGAAGCCTTACTTGGAACGCGCGCTTGAGGACAGGCTCAAAAACGCAGCCGGGGATGTCAAATAACGTAACAACGCTTATTGTCGAATATCTGAACTGTGTGATAGAATGGAAGAGAATATGCAGATTGTCCCAGGTCTTTTTTCATAGAAAATTATCTAGTGATTTGGGTGGAGTACATGGGACTTAAGATAGGCATGGATTTAGGCTTGCTCATTGGTTTGTTTTCCATCTTCATCTATGTGTTCGCCAAGAACGTCATCACTGCGCAATACAAGGTTTATCTGCTCTTCCACTTCTTCATGATGATTTGGCCCATCGGCCAGGTCGGCGTCCACACGACAGATCGTCCACACCTTCAGATCATCTATATCACTCTATCCTTTGTCGGTTTATCGATGCTTGGCTTCGGCTGGCTGCTCTTTACGAAGTATCTTGCGCACGGGGCCTACTATAAGCCTAGTCGAAACGTTGTGCTGTCATTTCTAGCACCGTCGCTGCTTCTGTCTGTCGCAATGATCTGGAATCCCGCGAACCTGTTCGTCGCCCCCGTTAATGGCGACTATGGAGAACGGGAATACGGCCCGGTTTTCTGGTGCATGTCTCTATTGCTCGTTGCTTACTTTCAATATTCGGCCCGATTGCTTTGGCATAAGGCGCGTATCCAGACGGAGCAAGCCGAACGTGCGCGTTTGAAGAATGCGCTGCTCGGACTCGTCGTAATGGTTGCGCTTCCGCTGCTCGATCTGTTGGTGAACGTCTTGCTGGATCCTTGGCTGCCAGTTATTCCTGGTATCACATCGTTAGGCATATTAGCTTCGGACATCTTCTTCCTGTACTCGCTGCAGAAGCATCGTTCGTTTGATCTTGTGAAGATCGCGCAGCAGGACGTCGTGGATACGCTGTCGGTCGGCATCATCGTCCTGGATGAGCAAGAATTCGTTATTGAGATCAACCGCAACGTATGTCCCAAGCTTAATATCGTCCTTGGCAAGAGGCTCGAAATGGAAGCGCTTCTTGCTGCTCATCTGTTGGACCCAAGTACCGAAGAGGCATTCATGCGGTTGTACCGCTCGCAGTCCGGCGAACGGGCGCATACGGAGCTCGTCATCAAGCATGATCCGAAGCAATATTGGTCCTTGCATGCAGCGCCAATAATTATCGGAAGCAAATTGCTGGGCAAAGTCATTACCCTTCAAGACATTACGGAGCTGAAATCCCATGTCCTGAAATCTCAGGAACAGAACACGTCGCTGCAAGAGCGGAATCGCGCTCTGATCTATATGCAGGACGAGCTGTTTCAAGCCAACCGGAAGCTGGAGCAGATGGCGATCACGGACAGCTTGACAGGCTGCTTCAACCGCAGGTTTCTTATGCAGCAGCTGGAGCACGAAGTGCTGACGAACCTGCGCTACAAAATTCCGTTCGCCGTCTTCTTGTTCGACATCGACATGTTCAAGCTTGTCAATGATACCTATGGACATGTCGTCGGCGACGAGGTGATCCGGCGTACGGCTGAAGCGGTCAAGGGAGCATTGCGGCGTACGGATATCTTGGCGCGTTACGGCGGCGAGGAGTTTGCCGTCTACTTGCCTCACACGGATCAAGAGCAGGCTGAGCGGCTGGCACAGCGCATTCGCGAGGTCGTGGAATCCAACGTCATGCCGACGGGACGCGGCAGGGCTCCGATTTCAGTGACGATCAGCATGGGGACTCATGTGGTCGAGCGACAAACCGACTTGCAGATCGACGATGTGAAGAGCTATTTGGAAGAATTGTTTTACAACATCGATTCGGCTCTCTACAGAGCCAAAGACAATGGGCGCAACCGAGTCGTTAACTATTAAGCCGAAGGGGGAACAGCGATATGTCGAATCATGGACGATGGATTGCTGCTGCCGTGTCATTAGGAATGACGGCGGTATCAGCGGGTTTATGTTACCTGTCATCGAGCCAAGGACATATGCTTGTTTCCGTTCAGCTTGGGTTAGCCGTTCTGGCGGCCGCAGCGCTTCCGACCGCTTGGATGTTCGGCCGGAGTTACGATCGGCTGAGGCTGGAAGCGACGATCGACAGCTTGACTGGCGCCTACAACCGGAGATTCATCGATACGACCTTCAAGAAGCTGCTTCGGCAGGCGAGCCGCAAACGCAAGCGGATGACGGTTATTATGCTGGATGTCAACGATTTCAAGGAAGTCAACGATCGACTAGGCCATCAGCAGGGCGATATGGCGCTTAAGCTGATTGCGGAGACACTTCAAAGCTGCTCCGATCGGGGCGAGTTCGTAGGTAGATGGGGCGGAGACGAGTTCATCATGATTTGTCCGTATTCGGACGACAAGGCAATTGATCGGGTGATCAAACGAATTCAAGAACAGCTGCTCGTGGTTTCCAGACGAGTCGGACTTCGATTATCGGTTGCGGTCGGCCATGCCGTTTTCCCGGAACAAGGGAAAGATTTGAGCCAGCTGATGAATACAGCCGATAAGAAAATGTATGGTGACAAATATGTATGCAAATCACAAGAAACCGAACCGGCAGCGCTGCAGGCATAAACGATTAGCACGCGATAAAGGCGGGAATCACCTATGAGAAAAACCAACATTCACTCCGTTAATCCGGGGGATAAGCTTGCCCGCCCTATTTTGCAGGAAAATGGGAACACCTTGCTCGGCTCCGGCGTGGAGCTCAACCAGCGTTTCATCGACAGATTGATGGGGCTCGGCATCGATACCCTATTCATCGAAGATCCGATGACGGACGGATTGGAGCCGACCTCGGCGATCAGGGACGACACTCGGAATCGAGCGTCGGACGTGATTTACAAGACGATGACCTCTCTAATGGATCAGCCGGTGATCAAAGGAAGAACGATCGCCCCTGAGCTCGGGAGAACCTTCCGGAAAGTGTTCAGCGAAATCATAACGGATCTCATTGGACGCGAGGAAATGATGGTCAGTTTAACGAATATGCATGTCGCCGATAGTTACCTGTTCAATCATTCGCTCAATGTCGCGATTTTGTCGGGAATTATGGGGCTGGCCAAAGGATATAATCGAAATCAGCTGGAAGAGCTTGGCATGGGCGCGCTGCTGTTCGACGTCGGCATGACGAGAATACCGAAGGAGCTGCTGAAGAAGACCGGGGTTTATACGCCGGCCGAGCGGGCTCAGATGGAGAAGCATACGGAAGAAGGCTTCAATATCATTCGGGCGCAGCATGATATATCGCTCTTGTCGGCACATTGCGCGCTGCAGCATCACGAACGCTACGACGGATCCGGTTATCCGCGAAAGCTGAAGCGGGACGAGATTCACGAATACGCGCAGATCGTCGGGATCGCGGACGTATATGACGCGTTGACCTCGACAAGGCCGCACCGGAAACGGTTTACGCCATCGGAAGCGATCGAATTTCTGTTCGCGGCGGGGAATACGTATTTCGATTTAGACGTTATCAAAATCTTTTGCAAGCATATTTCGATCTATCCCGTCGCGACGTCGGTGCTGCTCAATACCGGGCAAATCGCGGTTGTCGCACTGAATAATCCGCTTGCCGTGCACCGGCCGACCGTACGCATCATCCGGGAGCCGGACGGAACGCCGCCGCCGACCGGCTATCAAATCGACCTCAAAGACGAACCAAGCCTGATGATTGTCAAAGAAGTGTAAGCTGCGTCAGCTCGAACAACTTCATAGACATCGATACTAGCAAACTTGCCGAAAGGCAAGGACGCAAAGTCAAAGGGTCTAAGGTCCGTCGAAGACGGATAACTGACAGCCTGGCTGCCGAAATGTACCCCTGGTGTATACCCGGGTTCTAGAAGCGGCTCCAAGCATAGGAAGCGCTTTTTTTCATTATAAGGGGGAGTCGAATTGACCGGAGGTACGAAAGCGAAAAACCAGGACGTCTACGGCAGCGACAAGCCGAAGTTCTCGATCAAGGCGTTGCTGCACAGCCGAACGGTCATTGAGAAAGACGGCTATGTTTCAACCGGCGTATTGACCCATGCGGAAGGAGATATGATGGAGATCGAGCTGACCGAATTTAAGCAGTTCGATCTGGGCGACCCGGTCAGCCTGACCATCTATTCGCCTGTTGGCACTCATCGCCTGCGTTCATCGGTTATTGCGAAGGCAAGCGGTGCGCTGGCCGTCCTGTTTCCGGAGCGATCATTCGCCGGCTTGGATGAAAGACGCGAATCGCCGCGCGTGGACGCTGTCGTCCAGGGGACGTTGAAGCATAAACAATCCAGGACATTAATGGTTCAGAATGAACCTACGCTTGTGGAAGTGGAAGAGACGTTCGAATTGGTCACGCGCAACATCAGCGACACGGGTGTCGCGTTCCAGCTGCCGGCCGGTCCGAAACTGAGCAGCGGCGAAATCGTGGACGCATCCTTGAAGCTGGAGGCTCCGTTCGAATGCCAGGTGGAGATCATCCGCAAGGATGAAAGCTCCGAATGGACGACGTACGGGGCTCGGTTCCTGGAGCTGAACGAGCTGCAGCACAGGGCTTTGCGGGCATTTCTCATCCATAAGCAGGTTGGCGCCTATTTCCATTTGAAGCAGGATAAGAAGAGCCGACAATAGGATCGACAGTTTCGAAAATAGGATCAACTTAGCATGAAACCTAGGAATAAGGAAGACGTCTTGCCGGTACGCCGGCGGCGTCTTCCTTATTTATATTGGGCAAGCATGTATAAGTTTTCGCTATACCAGCTTATATTGCTAAGGGAAGAAACTTGCCTCGTCGCTTGGGTGGAGGCAGCGTTTCTTCTTGAACGTAGACGAACGTAGACGTGCAGCCGAGGGATGGTTTCGAAGTGAGCAAATGGTGGATGGCTTTGGTCTCGCTGTTGACGGCGATGGCGCTGACGGGGGCGGCTTTTCGTTACGGCCTGTTTTTCGACGAGGCCTTCTATAGACGGGAGTGGCTGGTCTGTCTGTCCGCGCTGATGGCGATGGGCTCTATTGGCATGCGGCAATGGAGGCGTACGCGGACGGGGCTGGGCGGGATCATGGATCGGCGTCCTATCTTTCTTGTACTGGGCTTGCTTATGGCCGCATTGTTATATAGCGCCGCGTTGCTGCGTCATCCGGCATCCGCGTTAGGCAGCTTGCAGCAGGCGCTTCGCTATAGTACGTATGCGGGCTTTACGGTATTTCTATATGCGGGCTTCGGATCGCCCGCGAAACGGATTTGGTTGTCCGCCGCCATGCAGGCATCGGGAATTGCCGTCATCGGCTGCGCATTGGCGGGGTGGATGGGGGCGTTGTCGTTTCCGTCCATCGTAATGACGACCGGAGATGCGCGGTTGTCCGCCGTAGGCGCGCGGCTGGCGGGCTTCGTGCAATATCCGAATTTCCTGGGTGCGGTTGCTGCCGCCTACCTTCTCTGGTACTGGCTGCTGCTGCTGCGCGCCCGTACAAGGATCGGGTTTGCGCTTGCGTCGGCCGGAGTCGTTCCTTGCCTGTTGGTTACGCTGTTGACGGAGTCAAGAGGGGCTTGGGCTGCCGCGGCTGCGGCATGGCTCGCGGGCGTTGTTCTATTGCACGGCAAAGAGCGCCTCGCCTGGCTGCTCTACAGCGGCTGGACGCTCGCGTGCGGCAGCGCCGCTTGCCGGGCAGTGGTTCATGCCGGTTTGCGGGGGGAGGCTAACGGCACCGGCGGCGGAGCAACGCTTACGGAGACACTGCTCCTGTTGGCGATCTGCTGCGCTGCTCCCGTCGGATTTCTGTGTTTGCGGGTTTGGATCGGGCGCTGCCGCGTTCGGCTCCTTCCGGGCTTGGCCTTGGCGGGATGGATCATCGCCGTCATTGGGATGCTGCAGCTGCTGCCTTCGGCGATTCTTGGCCGTCTGGGAGGAGCGGGTAATCCCTATGCAACTGCCGCGGCAAGAGGCTTGTTCTACCGCGATGCTTGGAAACTGATTCGGGAGGCGCCGCTGCTCGGCAGGGGCGGCGATACTTGGCGGAGCCTATTCACGGGCGTCCAGTCGCAGCCGTACGTCGGCAATGAAGTTCATAGCGGATTGCTGGAGCTGGCGCTCGATCTTGGGCTAATCGGGCTGTTCGCGGGCGTTTTCCTGGCCGGGGCGGTCCTGCTGCCTCTATGGAAGCGCGACAGGGCAGGATTGCTGCCGATCGCCGTGCTGCTGCTGCATGCAATGATCGATTTCGATTTGTCCTTCGGTTATGCGTGGCTGTTGATGTTGGGCTGGCTGGTTTATTATTCGAGCGGTGCGGAGGTGCGGGGAGAGGCTATTGAGGGAAGTTTGTTTGGTGGGGGGAGAGTTGAGGCAGGTGACGGGAGTTTGGGAGGGATCGGCGGGGGAAAAGTGATGTGGCGGGCCGCGATGCTGTCCGCGGCTGCCGTTTGTTTCGCCGCAGCCGCCGTGCTCGGCTGGCGGCTCGATGCCGCGGTGCGGCACCGCGAGACGGCTGCGGCCGTCTCCGGCGCGGCACGTGCAGCCGCGCTCCGCGCGGCGCTCGATGCGAATCCGTATTGGACGCGGATTCGCATCGAGCTGGCCGCTCTTGCGCCGCCGCCGGACCGGGCGGCGCTGCTTGCGGCCGGACTGCGCTATGAGCCGCAGTCCGTGCCGCTGTTGTGGGCGCTCGGCCGGGAATCCGCCGCGCGCGAGGATGTTCGCGGCGCTGCGGGCTGGATGCGCCGCGCGCTGGATCGTGACCGCTTCGACCGTGCGAAGCAGACGGAAGCGGTCGTGACGATGGCCCGGCTCGCGCAAAGCTTGCGAGCCGCGTCCCGCGGGGAAGAGGCCAAGCTTGCGGCCGATGAAGCCGATGCCTTTTTCGCGGCGTATGAGGCGCTCGACGGCCGCTATACGGCTAACGGGCGGCGGTTTGAAATCACGGCACAAGCCAGGTCCGCTGCGGAACAGTGCCGAATTCTTGCCGCCCGGCCGTCAGGCCCAGAGCCCAAAACGGCTTTAGCACCCTAACTTTAGGCCAATCGACTGATGGGATTGTCCACGCCGCGGAGATGCTTCTCGCATATGCTGAATCAACTCACCTTAAAGGAGTGATGATAGTGGCATCTACGCGCGTAAAACCAAGCTTAAAAGCGTCGAGTACGGGCAGAGTGATCAAACGTTCGGTACCGTTGAATTTGATCAAGCAATCGGGTCCTATATTCAGCCGGCTGACGGTTGTATGGGTGGCAAATAACGGCGTTCCATTCGACACGACAGGATTTTTCGCCCAGCTGGTCCGCAACAATCGCGTTGTGGCTACGGCTGCCTTCGACCGCTTCGGCGTCGTTCGTTTCGGCAGCATCCAAACGCTGACGAACGTCTCGTACACGATTCGCACATTTAATGCCAATGGCGTATTGTTCCGCACCCGGTTCATCCCGGCTCGCGTTGAAACCTTCGCAATCATCGGCTAACCTCGCATACTTCTCATTAACGACAACGGCAGCACGGCTCTCTCGAAGCAGAAGAGCCGTGCTGCCGTTCATCGTTCACCATCGTTCACCAGCCGCAGCCGTTGATCAGCCATCCATCATTTACCTTACTGCAATCATTCAGCCGCCAAAAGCGTCCCGGAACGCCTTGCACAGCTTCTCCCGGTCGACTTCCCACAGAGCCGCGATCTCGGCGCTGACGTTCTCGTCCCACCAGTCGGAGAGCACTTTGCGGTTGCTGGAATGCTCGTGAATCCATTGCAAATTCAGAAAAACCTTCTGTACATAGAGCTTTTCGGCGAGCTCCACTTTTTCCTTCGGAATATAGCCCCCAAGGCGCTTGACGGTACGGTACAGCTCATTCTCGCAGGCGCGTTTGATTTTACGTGCGCTGGGGTAGGCGGACGCGTGTTTCTGGGTGGCGGCGGAAGGTTTCATCGTAACCGACTCCTCTCTCTACCCCCTATATATGCGTCCAGAGGGCCAGGCGTCACTAGCGACAGAACCCGTTAACCACCAACCCTGCAAGGCCGTCCATGGCCCTCATTCCACCGGTCTACAGCACCGTAATATATCCGACCATCGGCCCGCCGTTTGCCAGCGAAGAATGCGTCAGGCACTCGATCGCGAACGTTCCCCGCTGATCCGCCGTGAAATGGACGAC
The DNA here is from genome assembly GCF_010365285.1 of Paenibacillus rhizovicinus. Lineage (NCBI taxonomy): Bacteria > Bacillati > Bacillota > Bacilli > Caryophanales > Paenibacillaceae > Paenibacillus > Paenibacillus rhizovicinus. The sequence continues at coordinate 1,744,639 of NZ_CP048286.1, read as the reverse complement.
GGTCGTCTGCCCTTTATGGACTTCGCCTTTAATGCCAAGCTCCTGGATGATAAAAGGATGGGAGGCGCCGTTCACTCCGGTAATGCGCAGCTCCACGACCTCTCCTTTATGAACGACGATCGAGGCGGGATCCCAGCGATAGACTTCAAGCTCCTTGCCGTTAGCAAGCGTCGTCTTGAACTCTCCGGTCACGAGTTGGAAGACCTGCGTTTCTTTCGGGACGGACATCGCCGCGTTCGACTGGTTCCAGCGCAGGCAGACGGCCGTAAACACGATGACGAGCACGAGCAAATAGATGAGACGAAGCTGTTTTTTGCTGACGACGAAAATATTGGACATCGCGCTTCACTTTCCTTTCGGACAAGGATTATTACAGCTAGTCTATGCGCGGGCTTGACCCCCGATGCCCGAACGCCGCCGCCCCTGACCCGCCGATCGCCGAATACCCCGCCGCGCCCGCGCTGGAAGGCATGTCTCCAAGTATGCTAGAATACCGTAAGAGAGGCAGACTCGCTCAAGCGGCGGCTCTAATAGAGTATGATAGGAGATGAAGGATGAGCTGGTTTCATGATTTGGTTAATACGCTATTGGATTGGATTGAAGGCCTCGGTTACTTCGGTATACTGATCGGTCTGATGATTGAAGTCATTCCGAGTGAAATCGTCCTGGGCTACGCGGGTTATCTCGTATCGCAGCATACGGTATCGCTGACCGGCGCGCTGTTGTTCGGGTTCGTCGGCGCCGTCGCGCAGCAATGGATTTTGTACGGCATCGGACGCATTGCCGGCCGGCCGTTCTTCGAGAAATACGGGAAATTCATCAAAATCAGTCCGAAGCATCTCGATATCGCCGAGAAATGGTTCCTGCGCTACGGCAACGGCATCGTCTTCACGGCCCGATTCGTCCCCGTCATGCGCCAGGTCATTTCTATTCCTGCAGGCATCGCGCGTATGTCGTTCTGGCGGTTTACCGCGTTGACCGGTCTTGCGTCCATTCCATGGGTGGTGCTGTTCGTCCTTCTTGGCCGTTCCCTTGGCGACAAGTGGGAGGACATCGACGACAAGGCAGCTCCGTACGTGCAGCCGGCCATTCTGATCGCCATCGCCATTATGATCGTATACGTGGTGTATAAAGTGCTCAAACGCCGCGGGAAATCCATCTAAAACGTTTGTGCCCGGTACGACGGGTTTGATACAATTGGAAATAGAGGAAGCTATGAACCAACCATTTCGCCTGCCAAGGGCGAACAAGGAGGCCTTTATAATGGGTAAAAATGTAGCGAGCAAGCTGGGCAAAGGCATTAGCCCGCAGCAATTCATCGAAGCGATGACGAAGAACCAAGATGCGTTCAAGGATTGGGGCAATCGCTTTGAATGGACGAACGCGGAAGACCGCGAATTTTTCGAATCCATTAACAATCGGGACGACCTGCGCTGCTTGATCATCGCGGCCGATTGGTGCGGCGATGTCGTCCGCAACGTTCCGGTCGTGTTCAAGGCGCTGGAATTGACCGGCATGCCGGTAGAAGTGCTCATCATGGAGCAGCATCTCGAGACGATCGACGAGTTTCTGACGCTGGGCGGCCGTTCGATTCCGGTCGTGCTGATCGTGGATACGGGCGGCGCCGTGCTCGGCCAATGGGGACCGCGCCCGACGTACGTGCAGGAACCGATGGTGGCGTTCAAACAAGCGAATACGGACCGCGAAGCAGCGGATTATCAAGAGAACCTGACGGCGACCCGTCAAGAAATCGGACGCCGCTACGGTGATGGAACGGCGTACCAGCAGCTGATCATTTCCGAGCTCCGCGAGCTGCTGGCTTCCGTTTAGCACGATGCGTATCGAAACGTTTACGCTGGGACCGCTGCAAACGAACTGTTACCTCATCACCGAGGACACCGGCAAACGCGCGTTCGTGGTCGATCCCGGCATGGGACCGAAGCGCCTGATCGGGCGCATCCGCGAGCGTGAAGTAACGATTGAAGCGATCGTGCTGACGCATGCGCATTTCGATCATATGGCCGGCGTGGAAGACATGCGTCAGGCGTTCGGCTGTCCGGTCTATCTGCACGACGAAGAGGCCGATTGGCTCGAGGATGCCCGCAAGAACGGCTCCGCGCGCTGGTCGGACGTTACGCCGCCGCTGACAACGGCTCCCGCGGAATTCGCGTTGTCGGAAGGCCAGAAGCTGGAGCTGATCGGCCATACGTTCCATATCATGCATACGCCGGGTCATTCGCCCGGCAGCGTCAGCCTGTTGTGCGACGGCCATCTGATCAGCGGGGACGTCCTGTTCAAACTATCGGTCGGCCGTACGGACTTGCCGGGCGGCAAGGAACGCGACCTGTTCGATTCCATTCGGACGAAGCTGTACAAGCTGGATCCCGCGGTTCGGGTATATCCCGGCCACGGTCCGCAAACGACAATTGGATTTGAGATGGCAAACAACCCTTACGTGCCGGCCTAACCGCCGGTACGAAGGGTTCTATTCATTCAAATGGAGGAATTGCACACGTGGCTGAAACGAAGCAGCGGATGAAGGATGAAGAAACGGAAGGACTCTCCGGCAAAATCGAATTGACGCCCGAGGAGCTTGCCGCCGAGCAAGCGGTCATCGTCAAGCGGGTGTCGGCGGAGCTGAACCTGCCGCACGGCAAAGTGAAATCGGCGGTATCGCTGCTGGACGAAGGGAATACGATCCCGTTCATTGCCCGCTATCGGAAGGAAATGACCGGCGAGCTGGACGAGAACGAGCTTCGCGCCATCGAAGAGAAGCTGCAATATATGCGCAACTTGGAAACGCGCAAGCGCGAGGTTATCCGGCTCATCGATGAGCAGGGCAAGCTGACGGAAGAGCTCCGCGGCGCGATCAACGCGTCGGTCAAGCTGCAAGAGATCGAAGATCTATACCGGCCTTACCGGCAGAAGCGCAAGACGCGCGCAAGCGTTGCCCGCGAGCGCGGTCTTGAGCCGCTCGCGCAGTGGCTGCTGTCCCAGCCGCGCCAAGGCGAGCCGCTGCAAGAAGCGGCGAAGTATGTCGATGCCGCGAAAGGCGTGGAGACGGCGGATGCAGCGCTGCAAGGCGCGATGGACATCATCGCGGAACAGCTCGCGGACGATCCGAAGACGCGCGCATGGGTGCGCAGATACACGTTCGACCATGGCATCCTGCGCACCGAAGTGAAGGACGCTTCTCAAGAAACGGTGTACGAAATGTACTACAACTACCAAGAGCCGCTGAAGAAGCTGCCTCCTCACCGCACGTTGGCTATTAACCGGGGCGAGCGGGAGGACGTGCTTCGCGTTTCGCTTGATTTGACGGCGGACAAAATCCACGACTACATGGATCGCCAGCTGCTTCGGATGGGAACGGCTGCTGCCGTTCGTTCCGTGCTTCTCGCCACGATCGAGGACGCCTACAAGCGTCTGATCGCGCCTTCCATCGAGCGCGAGGTGCGCGGCGAATTGACGGAGAAGGCGGAGGAGCATGCGATCGGCATTTTCTCCGCGAATTTGCGCAATCTGCTGCTCCAGCCGCCGGTGAGGGGCAATGTCGTGCTCGGCGTCGATCCGGCTTTCCGGACCGGCTGCAAGCTCGCGGTCGTCGACGAGACCGGCAAGCTGCTGGAAGTAGCCGTCTCGTACCCGACGCCGCCGAACAACAAAGTCGCGGAAGCGGAGAAGCTGATCAACGGCCTGATCGACCGGTACCGCGTGGCGCTCATCGTCATCGGCAACGGGACCGCTTCCCGCGAGACGGAGCAGTTCATTGCGACGCTGATCGGCAAACGCAAAGCAGACAAGCTGCAAGGCGCAAGCGAGCTCAAATATATTATCGTCAACGAGGCAGGCGCGAGCGTTTATTCCGCCTCCAAGCTGGCGGCCGAAGAGTTTCCGAAGCTGGACGTGGCCGAGCGCAGCGCGGTTTCGATTGCCAGACGTCTCCAGGATCCGCTCGCGGAGCTCGTGAAGATCGAGCCCAAGGCGATCGGCGTCGGCCAATACCAGCATGACGTCAGCCAGAAGCGGCTCGAAGAATCGCTCGGCGGCGTCGTGGAATCGGCGGTTAACCATGTCGGCGTCGACGTGAATACGGCTTCTCCGTCGCTGCTTTCCTATGTTGCCGGCATCAATGCCACCACTGCGAAGAATATCGTGAAATTCCGCGAGGAAACGGGAATCTTCAAGGATCGGAAAATGCTGCAAAAGGTTCCGCGTCTAGGGGCCAAGACATACGAGCAATGCATCGGCTTCATCCGTATTCCCGAGAGCAGCAATCCGCTTGACCGGACGCCTATTCATCCGGAATCGTATGCAGTCGTCGACAAGCTGTGCAAAGCGCTGGGCTTGAAGCTGGAAGGGCTCGGTACCGAGGCCTTCCGCGAAGCGCTGTCGTCGATCGATCCGGCTAAGACGGCTGCGGACATCGGCGTCGGCGTGCCGACGCTGCGCGACATTGTCGACAGCCTGCTTCGCCCGGGACGCGATCCGCGCGAGGAGCTGCCTGCGCCGATTTTCCATACGGACGTGCTCAGCATCGAAGATTTGACGCCGGGCATGGAGCTGCAAGGCACGGTGCGGAACGTCATTGATTTCGGCGCTTTCGTCGATATCGGCATCAAGAACGATGGACTTGTCCATATTTCGCAGCTGAGCGGCAAATTCGTCAAGCATCCCATGGATGTCGTCTCTGTCGGCGACAATGTGACGGTTTGGGTGCTCGGCGTTGATTCGAAGAAAGGGCGCGTCAGCCTTACGATGCGCAAACCGGGCTGACCGGCGTCAGCCCGTCCTTATCGGCGATTCGAACGCAATCATGAACGTTGAAAAAGGGTGTTATCTCCGAGCAGCCGCGTCGTATCTTGACATCGCTGCAAAGAGATAGCACCCTTTTGAGTTGGTAGAATCGCTGCATTATAGTGTTACGGAATCGTCACCTTGACCTTGACTGGTACGATAGAAATACCAGCAGTCGTTCAACAATCGAATCTGCCGGCGGTCTTTTTTCAGGAAAGCACGCATCAGTTGGTTGCACAGCCATTGCGGCATCGCCCTCGCCCTCCTTCCAGCTCTCACTCGTTGTACTAAGTAGTGTATGGAGGTAGGCGAATGTCCGTGCAGGTCCAACTGACATCTCATGCAGAAAAGTCGTATTTGCCGTGCATTACATGTCGAATTCTTCTTCGTACCACTGTTCCAGCTGCGCTTGAAGCGCGCGGATTTCCGTCAGCAGCGAGATGAGCGGGTACGTTTTCTCCTCGATCGAGGCAAAATCCTGCTCCAGCTGGTTCATGTACGCCAGACCGGAATGGATGACGACGGACTTGTCATGCAGCTCAACGTCTTCGCATTCCGCAATCGCGTAAGGCAGCGCAGGCACATGGCTGGCCGTCAGCTTGTCGATTTCTTTATGCAGGCGCAAATTCAGCGCGCTCAGCTGATAGGCATGCGAAGCAGGCATTTCGACGAACGAAACCTCCTGTCCGTTTTTCATGATGATATATCGCATAATAGCCATACTTTAACTTCTCCCTTCATTAACATCCGATGAATACCTCTTGACAGTGTAGCGTATTCGTCCTTTAAAATTCAAGTATAACCGCTTAAGGAGATTGAAGGATGCAGGATCATGTGTTGCAAGAATGGGTCGAACGGGTATCGCAGCAGTATTTCGGGCTTCCGTTTCGCCATCGGGCTACCTTTAACGGGCGGCTGAAGTCGACGGGCGGCCGCTACTTTACGAAGACGCACAATATCGAGATCAGTCCGCACCAGCTCCGCAATTACGGCGAGGAAGAGACGGAGAAGATCATTAAGCATGAGCTATGCCACTATCATCTTCATATTATGAAGCGGGGCTACAATCACCGCGATCAGGATTTCAAGCAGCTGCTCGCGAGAGTAGGAGGGACGAGGTTCTGCAAAGCACTGCCGGCCGGGGAGAAACGCAAGCCGGAACCGTTCCGTTTCAAGCTGCTTTGCCGCAGCTGCGGCATGGAATATATGCGCAAACGGAAGACCGATCCGCGCCGTTATGCGTGCGGAAAATGCCGCGGACAATTATTATTGTACAAGCTTGACTTCATTTCCAAGACATGATACATTATTTCTTGTCACTAATTGCTATTCCCTGATAGCTCAGTTGGTAGAGCACTCGACTGTTAATCGAGTTGTCACAGGTTCGAGTCCTGTTCGGGGAGCCATTTTTTTTTGGAGAAGTACCCAAGTGGCTCAAGGGGACCCTCTGCTAAGGGGTTAGACTGCGTAAGTGGTGCGAGGGTTCGAATCCCTCCTTCTCCGCCATTTTTATGGCGTTCGGCCGATTGGCCTGTTCTATTAACCTATCTCAATCCTCAAGTGAGAGATGGCCGTTATGGCCCGTTGGTCAAGTGGTTAAGACACCTCCCTTTCACGGAGGTAACAGGGGTTCGAGTCCCCTACGGGTCACCAATTTTACTTTCGATATGGATAACTACATATCACTCCGCGGTCGTGGTGGAACGGCAGACACACCATCTTGAGGGGGTGGCGCTCACAAGGCGTGCGGGTTCAAATCCCGCCGACCGCATCCCAGAAGAACCTGAATTCCTTGCAGTTTAAGGATTTCAGGTTTTTTGTTGTTTTGCAGGGTACTTAGCTGAATAACGGCAGCGGATTTGATGCACAATACGAGGAGTACAGGGGAATGGACGTTATCTTCTGTCATTTAATGGACGGGCGCGAATTCAGAAAAAAATGTTGCTATTGCTTCCCGGGTCTGATATATTAATATTTGTCGTTTGAAAAGAATGTCGAAAAACGACGAAAATCAGGCCCGTTGGTCAAGTGGTTAAGACACCTCCCTTTCACGGAGGTAACAGGGGTTCGAGTCCCCTACGGGTCACCAATTTCACTTTCATATGAGTCATTAGCTCAGTTGGTAGAGCACCTGACTTTTAATCAGGGTGTCGTAGGTTCGAATCCTACATGACTCACTTTTACCTCATTGATATGGACGATTTACATATCACTCCGCGGTCGTGGTGGAACGGCAGACACACCATCTTGAGGGGGTGGCGCTCACAAGGCGTGAGGGTTCAAATCCCTCCGACCGCACCAAACTTACCTATTAAACCCTTGATGATCAAGGGTTTTTATTTTTTTTCGGCTTTGCAGATGCAGGCAGGACTTGAATAGCACGACGCAGCGGCGATCGTTCCCCGATGACTACGGGTGAGCGGTCGCTGTTTTTTTATTGAACATGCGAGACCAGTACGCGAGGATGCTTCAGGAGAATGAGCAAAGAATCAAGATTTTCCGGGCGAACAAGTCAAGATATTCCCTACCCCCGGCTTGCCGTTGCTTCTATTCTATCAAGGAGACGGCAACGACAATCCAAGGACAAGGGGATAGGTATGACGGTTAATGGCATGCAGCGGCTGCGGGTCAGCGGCAATAATCGCTTTTTGGAACGGGGGGACGGGACGCTGTTCTTCTGGCTCGGGGACACGGCCTGGGAACTGTTCCATCGCTTGGACAGGGACGAGGCGAAACGGTATTTGGTCAATCGGGCGGGGCTGGGCTTCAACGTCATTCAAGCCGTCGCGCTTGCGGAATTCGAAGGAGCGACGACGCCTAACGCACATGGGCGATTGCCGTTCAAAGCCGGCGCCGACGGGATGCCCGATCCGCTCCGTCCTGACATGGACGGGCCGTATTCGTACTGGGATCATGTCGATTACATCGTGGACGCGGCGGCAGAACTCGGACTCTACGTCGCGCTCCTGCCGACATGGGGAGATAAGTTCCATCAGGCTTTCGGATTCGGGCCGGAAATATTGAACTTGTCGAACGCGCGCGCGTACGGCGAATGGATCGGGGCTCGTTATCGTGACAGGGCGAATATCGTTTGGGTGCTCGGAGGTGACCGATGGCTGACGACCCGTACTCATTTCGATCTCGTGAACGAAATGGCCGAAGGCTTGGCGGCCGGTGACGACGGCAGCCATCTTATGACGTTCCATCCGCCGGGGGGCCAGACGTCGTCGACCTTCATGCATCGCGAGCCATGGCTTGATTTCAACATGATTCAATCGGGTCACCGCCATCTCGGCGAACGCCAGTCCGACCGGCTCGTCGCCGCGGATTACGCCAGGACGCCAGTCAAGCCGGTCCTGGACGGCGAGCCTTGCTACGAGGATCATCCGCGCGATCACGACGCGGAGAAGAACGGCTATTTCGACGCGGCAGACGTGCGTACGGCGGCTTACTATGCGGTGCTGTCCGGCGCGTTCGGCCATACGTACGGCCATAATTCCGTCTGGTCGATGGCGAAGGAAGCCGGCGACCGGTTCATCATGACTTGGGAACAGGCGCTTGATCGCCCAGGCGCGATGCAGATGGGGCATCTGAGGAATCTGATCGAAACGCGGACAGGTCCCGGCCGGATGCCGGATCCGGCGATGATCGAAGGCAACCGGTCCGGCGCCAACCGGATGGCGGCCTCCCGGGACGCCGGCTGCGCGCTGCTCTATTCGCCGAACGGCATTCCCTTCTATGCGGCGCTCGATCGGTTGGAAGCCGGCCTTGTCCGTGCTTCGTGGTCTGACCCGCGCAGCGGAGGAATGACCGATGCCGGCGAATATCGGGGCAAGGGTACCTGGCTCTTCGTTCCTCCTTCGAGCGGGCGCGGCGAGGATTGGGTTCTGGTGCTCGAGGCGGACCCGCTTGACGGCGAAGAGGGGAGCCGAATCCGCGAGGGGATGAACGGCTCTGAAGAATGCGGAAAGCGAGGGAACGAAGATGGCCGATCATAATACGTACTCGAAGGAACAGCTCTATCATAGAGGGCCGCAACGAACGTTCTCGCACGAAGCAAGGGAGGCCAAATTCCTGCTCGGCGGCATCGGCACCGGCAACGTATCGCTCGGTTCCCGCGGACAGCTGTGCGACTGGGAGCTGTTCAACAGCCAGGGCAAAGGGAACGCGCTGCCTTATTCGTTCTTTGCCATCCGCGCGCAGGCGCAGGGGCAGGAAGCCGTATGCAAGGTACTCGAGGCGCAGCTGACTCCGCCGTTCGCCAATTCGCATGGCTTCTTCGCCGACGAAACGGCCGGCCTTCCGCGGCTGCACGGCTCCCGGCTGCGCGGGGAGTACCCTTTCGCGGAGGTCGAGTTTACGGACGGCGATTTGCCGGTGACCGTATCGCTCGAAGCGTTCACGCCGTTCATTCCGCTCGATCCCGATGACTCCGGCATTCCGGCGGCGATCATTCGGTATCGCGTATCCAATGTGTCGGATCTCCCGGCGGACGTATCGATCGCCGGATCGCTCGCGAACGCCGCCGGCTATGAAGGACGGGAGCTGTTCCACAACATGCGGCTCGCGGGGCAAGTGCGCAACGAGCAGAGGTCGGAGGAAGGGATGCGCGGCGTCTATTTCTATTCGCCGGATCTGCCCGCCGATCATGCGCGCAACGGCACGCTGGCACTTCTCGCCGATGGCGACGGAGTGACCGTCAAGGAAGAATGGCTTCCCGGCGCCTGGTGGGACGGAATTCAGGAATTCTGGACCGATTTCACCGAGGACGGAGAATTGGAGCCGTGGCGGAATACGGGCTCCGGAACGGGCAAGCTGCATGCCGGGGGCAAGGAGCGTTACGGCTCGGTTTGCATCCGCCGCGCGCTGCTCCCGGGGGAATCGCTCGTTTACGAATTCGCGCTGGCGTGGCATTTTCCGAACCGGCCGAACAATTGGCAGGGTCACATCCTGCCGCGCGGCGAGAAGGACGGCATCGTGCGCAACTATTATGCCGGCTTGTTTCGGGATGCATGGCATGCGGGGACGTATCTGATGCGCAACTTGGAGCGGCTTGAACGAGGCTCGCGGGATTTTCGCGGCGCCCTGTTCGGCAGCACGCTGCCGGATTACGTGCTGGATGCGCTCGCGGCGAACATTACGGTCATTCGAAGCACGACCTGTTTTCGCCTGGAGGACGGCAACTTGCTGGGATGGGAGGGCGGCTTCGATCATCGCGGCAGCTGCGAGGGCACGTGCACGCATGTGTGGAATTACGCGCAGACGCTCGCGTTTCTGTTCCCGTCCCTCGAGCGGACGATGCGCCGCGTGGAATTCTTACTGGAGACGGACGAGAAGGGCAGCATGTCGTTCCGGACGAACCGGGTGTTCGGCGGCGAGCGATGGGATATGGTGCCTGCCGCAGACGGCCAGCTCGGCACGATCGTCCGGCTGTACCGGGAGTGGAAGCTGAGCGGCGACGGAGACTTCCTGCTGGAGCTGTGGCCCAAAGCGCGGCTCGCGCTTGATTTTGCCTTCGGCTATTGGGATTCCGACGGCGATTGCGTGCTGGACAGCGAGCAGCACAATACGTACGACGTGGAGTTCTTCGGTCCGAACGCGATGACGAACGGCATGTTCTACGCCGCGCTGAAAGCAGGGGCGGAAATGGCCGCTTTCGCGGGCGACGCCGAGCGCGCCCGCAGCTACGCCGAAGCCTGGGAACAAGGAAGCGCCGCGATGGACGACATGCTATGGGGCGGAGACTACTACATCCAGCGGCTGGACGATGTCGACGCGCACCGGTACCAGCAAGGCACGGGCTGCTTGTCCGACCAGTTGATCGGCCAGTTCATGGCGCATGTCGCCGGACTGGGACATATTCTGCCGCAGGCGCATGTCAGAGAGGCGCTGCGGTCCGTGTTCCGTTACAACTTCCGCACGGACTTCTCGAACCATGCGAACGTGCAGCGCGCTTACGCGCTCGGCGCAGAGAAGGGACTGCTGCTCTGCTCTTGGCCGCACGGAGGACGTCCGAAATTTCCGTTCATCTATTCGGACGAAGTGTGGACCGGAATCGAGTATCAAGTGGCGGCTCAGCTGATCTACGAGGACTGCCTCGACGAGGGGCTGACGATCGTCAAAGCGGTGCGGGAGCGTCACGACGGCATCCGGCGCAATCCGTGGAACGAGGTGGAATGCGGGAACCATTACGCCCGTTCGATGGCAAGCTGGGCGCTGCTTCCCGCGCTTAGCGGTTTCCGTTGCGACATGCCCGCCCGGACGATGAGCTTCTCGCCGAAGGTGTTCCGGGAAGCGTTCGGCTGCTTCTGGAGCACGGGCACGGCTTGGGGGAACTACCGGCAGACGGTCGACGACGATGGACGGACCGATTGGACGATCGAAGTGCTGTACGGCGAGCTGCGGGATGTAACCGTGAACGGCAGGCTGATTTCTCTGGCTGCCGGGGAGCGGCTTGCATGAAGCTTCCGGCTGTCGCCCGCCTGTGCGCCGAAACATAGAGCACCTGTCTAATATTCATATAAACGCAACGGAAGGAACCCGTAGGTGATACGACGGGTTTCTTTGTGTTGGCGGGGAGAAGGAGCGGGCTAAGCGCGTTCGCTGCCTCTCATGCGAAAAATTCAATATTTTCATACCCATCCGTCAAAAATTTAATGAACAAAACCGACTGCTCGCCCTATAATCTACTCAAGGGAACGTTCGGATGACCGACTGCATGGACGACTATATAAACGGCGAGGCGAGAAAACAGTGCTACTTCCACCCAACAACAAGCGTTTTCCAAGAACGGCGCGCACGCTGCTGCTTCCGTATCGCTTCATGACCAAATCGCTTTACCGCAAAATATGGTTTTGTTTCTTCGTTACCATCTCGATTACGGTCGCTACGTTAGGGCTGGATTATTACGTGCAGACGTCGTCCGACATCAAGGAGCGGGCAATCGGCAACATGGAGCAGATCAGCGGGCAGTCCGCCGCGACGCTGGAATCGTACATGCTGAACATGAAGAACTTCGCGTGGGAATATTTCGGAGACAAGGACTTCCAGCAATTCGTCAAGCATCTGGGCTCCGATCCGGAGGCGTACAGCCATTATTCCGCCAAATTCGGACAGTTTCTCACCCGTAATCCCGTCGCCGATCTGGTCGTCGTCAGCCAGATGAACGGCAATCAGCTTACCTCGGGCGGAATCAGCAAGCTGAACAGCCTGGACTTGGACTTCGATCAATTGAAAACGGTTGCACTGCGCAATGACGGCAAAGGCGCCTGGCTGACGACGATCGAGACCGATCCGCGGACGAAGCGCGGCGTCAAGACGCTGATTTTCGCGCAGGCGATCAAGACGATCGATTTCAACTCGGACAACCCCGTCGTCGGCGTCATGTTCATCCGGCTGTCCTCCGATTTCCTGAAGGGCTGGCTCGGGGAGATCGGCAGCGAAGAGCAGGGCCAATACGCCCTGGTTGACTCCGAAGGCGGCAAGGTGATGTTCTCCTTGAACGATAAACAGGCCGGCGAACGTCTGACCGGCCTCGATCGGCTGTTCGATTTCAACTATCACGTCAAATCCCGGTACGTGTATGCCGATCATCTCGGCGAGAAGACGCTGTTCGTGTCCAATAAACTCGACAACACGTCTTGGGTGCTCGTGGGACAAGTGCCGCTTCATACGTTGCTCCGTCAGGTTAACGAGCTGGCGCTGCGGACGCTGATCATCGGCGCGGCCTGCCTGCTGGGCGCGATGATGATCGCCAGCATCCTGTCATCGAAGATCATCACGCCGCTCAAGCAGCTGAAGAAAGGCATCGTTTCCATCGAGAAGGGCAATTACGGCTTCGTCGTGCCCGTATCCTCCAACGACGAGATCGGATATTTCGTCCGGCGATTCAATCATATGGCACAGGAAATCAATGACCTCATCGTCAAGGTGTACGAGGCGGACCTGGTCAAGAAAGACGCGGAGATCCGCTCGCTCCAGTCGCAAATCAATCCGCATTTCCTCTATAACACGCTCGGCATGATCGACAGCTTGGCCGCGCTGCACGACGACGATCGGATCAGCACCATCAGCTCTTCGCTCGCGAAGATGTTCCGCTACAACATCAGCGCAGGCCATATGTCCACGCTCCAGACGGAAATCCGGCAGTTGGAGATTTACCTCTCCATTCAGCAAATCCGGTTCGGAGACCGGCTGATCTATGCGATCGAGACGGAAGAGGGGCTGCAAACGATCCTGACGCCGAAGCTGCTGCTGCAGCCGCTCGTGGAGAACGCCTTCATTCATGGCATCGACCATATGGCGGCAGGCGGGGAGATCCGCATCCGGGCGTACAGCCTGTCGGAGACCGACGCCGCCATCACGGTCTGGAACAACGGTCCGCCGATCGACCCGGCGAAGCTGGAAACGCTGGAGACGATGCTGCAGCAGCCGAATTACGCGGCCAATGCCGCTTCGTCGATCGGATTGTTCAACGTGCAGCACAGAATCAAGCTCGTGTACGGCAGCGCCTACGGCCTCGGCTTCGACAGCGGCGAGACGCAGGGCACGACGGTGACGGTGCGGGTCAAAAAAATGCGGGTGGAGGAAGCTCACCATGAAATTAATGATCGTCGATGACGAACAGCTGATGCGGCAGGGGATCCGCAAGAAAATTCAAATGACCGGGCTTCCGGTGACGGTCGTCGCCGAAGCGGGAGACGGGGAGGAAGCGCTGCATAAGCTGGCCGAGGAGCGTCCGGACATCGTCATCACCGATATCCGGATGCCGCGGATGGACGGCCTCGCGTTCCTGGAAGAAGCCCAGCGGGCGATGCCGGAGCTGCAGTTCGTCGTCGTCAGCGGCTACGGGGAATTCGAGTACGCCCGCAGGGCGATTCAATTCGGCGTGACGGATTATCTGCTCAAGCCGGTAGATAAGGAGGAGCTGAAGGAGAGCCTGGCGCGAATCATCCGGAAGATCGAATGGGGAAGAAGCCAGCGCGAGCTGAGCGCGCAGGCCGAGCAGTGGCGCTCGAGCAGCGAGGCTTCCCTGCGGGATCAAATGCTGAGCAAGCTGATCCAATACGGCGAGGACGGCGGGCAGAGCGCGGCTGCAAGGGACGAGCGGCTGCTTGGCATGATCGCCCGCTGCTCCCATTTCGCCGCGGTCGTCTTCCAGCTGGAGCCGATCGTCCTTCCGCATCAGTCGTTCCGCAAGGAAGACGAGAAGCTGCTCCGGTTCGCCGTGCACAACATTATCGCGACGATTCTCGATTCGTCCGGCCGGGACGGCGTGCTGTTCCGGCACGTCATGCACGAGAATGAGCTCGTCTACGTGCTTGGCGGCCATTCGCCTGTCGAGACCGAGGCGCTGCAGCGGGAGCTGAACGAAATCCTGGACGGAATCCGCCGCCATCTGAAGCTGGAGGCCGCGATCGGCTGCGGCGCCGCCGTCAACCGGATGGAGGTCATCCAGCAGTCCTACCAGCAAGCGAAGCAGGCGCTGCGCAACCGGATCTTCTACGGGGTTGGCCGCGTCTACATGGCGGAGACCGAGTACGTCAAGGCCGAGCCGCATTCCGTCATCTCCCGGGAAGACGAGTCCTACCTGCTCAGCTGCTTGAATGAATGCAACGCCGGCGCGCTGGACGCGTGGATCGCGCAGCGGGTCGAGGCGGTAGCGACGGGAGCGCGGGTCTATTTCACGCATCTGGAAAGCTTCTGCGTGGAGTTTCATCTGCTGATGCGCAAATATCTGCTGACGCAGACGAGTATTCCCGAGTGGATCATCGGGGAGCTGGACGATCTGCTGCACTGGCTGCAGGCGCTGGAAAACTGGCGGAAAATCCCCGGCCAGCTGACGGAAATGGTGCATAACATCATCGGTCATCTATATAAGCTTCGCCACGCATCGGAATACAGCGCGATCGACGAGGTGAAGCGGTACATCGACCAGTCGCTGCACGAGCCGCTGAACCTGCAGATGATCGCCGAGCGCTTCTTCTTCCATCCGAGCTACTTCTCCCGCAGGTTCAAGGAGCGGTTCGGGGAGAATTTCGTCAACTATCTGACGAACGAGCGCATCCGAAAGTCGGAGGCGCTGCTGCGGGATCCGAATTTGAAGATCCAGCAGGTCGCCGAGCTCGTCGGTTTCAAGGACGCGGCGTATTTCAGCAGCGTCTTCCGCAAGGCGACGGGCATGACGCCGAATCAGTTCCGAAGCCGCTCGGCATCTGCCGAATCGCCCGAGGCCGCGACGTGAACGCCGCGTCCGAACGCTTCCGAAAGCCGCCGGATTCGCATGCTCCGGCGGCTTGCGCTGCGAGCGGGGAGGGTGGCATCGTCAAGATTTTCATAGCCCACAAGTACGTTATTTCCATTAACGGACGGGCGTTTTCCCGATAAGATTAGCTTGTAACCGAAAACATCGGATCCATTACTAGGAGGTAAGCATCGCATGAAAAAGCACGGGGGAATCAATAAACCGGCTGCCGTTCTCGTCGCGGCTGCGCTCGCAGCGGGATTGCTGTCGGCTTGCGGTTCGGACAAAGAGGAAAACGCGGCCAATGGAGCTTCGGCCAACGGAGCTAACGCGAGCGCGAACGCCAACGCCGGCACGAACGCGAACGCAAGCACCGACGCCAATGCCGCGAACACGGATAATGCAGGGAACGCGAGCACGAACGCAGCGGGTAACGCGGACGCGGCAAGCGACCAAGTCGTCGAAATCACGGTGTGGGATCAGCCGTCCCCGGACGACCCGGGCAAGTCGTTCATCGAGGATCAGTTCGCGAAGTTCGACGCAGCCCATCCGAACGTCAAGGTCAAGCATGTGGAAGCCTGGCAGCCGGACGTCCGCGAGAAGTTTCTGACGGCCGTCGCCGGCGGCGAAGGACCGGATCTGTCGCTGGCGGCGTTCCCGGATATGCAGGTGTATGTTCCGAAAGGCATTGCCGCCGACATTACGGACATGGTCAACAATTCGCCGGATAAGGACCGCTTCGTCGACGGCGCGTTCAACCTGGCGACGAAAGATGCCAAAATCTACGGCATTCCGAACGACATGTACACGAGCGGCCTGATCTACAACAAGAAGCTGTTCGCGAACGCGGGCATTGCGGCGCCGCCGAAGACTTGGGATGAATTCGCCGCCGACGCGAAGCTCGTTCAGGAGAAGAACGCCGGCATCGTCGGCTTCGATATCCTTGGCATGGACTGGGCGGACTGGCATTTCGAGTATTACGTCTGGCAGGCCGGCGGCGATCTGACGGCGCAGGAAGCCGACGGTTCGGCGACGCTGCAGTTCACGTCCGACGCGGCTGTCAAGGCGCTCCAGTATTACAAGGATCTCAAGTGGAAGTACAACGTGACGCAGAAGAACGTCGTGCAGGATATCGGCGAGAACGAGAAGGACTTCTACAGCGGCCGTTCCGCGATGATTATCGGCACGTCGGACAGCTTCACGAATTTCGTGGGCAGAGGCATGAATCCGGCCGATATCGGCTTCGCTCCGTTCCCGGCAGGTCCGTCCGGCAAGGCGCCCGCGCAGGTCGGCGGCAGCTTCTGGATGCTGAATCCGAAATCGACGCCGGAGCAGCAGAAAGCGGCGTTCGACTACGCGATGTACTTCATGTCCAAGGACTACAATGACGCGCTCGGCCAGTTCAAGGTCGACAACGGTCTCGGCGTTCGTCCGTTCAGCGTGCTGAAGGACTTCGACGTTACGAAATACGTCAAGGACGTGCCGCAGGATTATCTGGATGCCGTGAACGAGTCCGCCAAAGACCAGCATCTGGAATATTTCCTGAAGAGCAGTCTGAGCAGCTATCTCGTCAAGCCGATCCAGAAGGTATTGCTCGACAAGAACGCAGACCCTGCGACCGAACTGAAGAAGGCGCAGGAGTTGGCGCAGAAGGAAGTCATCGACAAATACAACAGCGACCTCAAAGCGGCGAAATAAACGCCTCAGAGGACATCGGGATGAGGGCGAACGCAGCGTTTTCCGGCTCCGCCGGGAAACGCAAGCCAATCGCCCTTTCCGCCTCGGAAATCCCGACATAAGGTGGTGCGGATATGGAAAATCATTTGGAGTTGAAACGGCATGCCGTCGCGAAGACGCAGGTCGAGGCACGGACGCGCGGGAGAATTCGGATTCGCTGGACGCCGGTGCTCTTCCTGCTGCCGTCCCTGATCGTGTTCTTCGTGTTCAAGTACTATCTCATTCTCGATGCGGTCTATATTAGCCTATTTAACTACGATATCGTAAACCCGCCCGGCAAGTTCGTCGGGCTTGGCAATTATTTCGAATTCCTGAAGTCGGAGACGTTCTGGGTGGCGATGAAGAACACGATGATCTTCTTCGTCCTGTCGGTGGCCATGGTATTCTGGGTACCGATCGTGCAGGCGCTGTTCTTAAGCCAGGTGAAGCGCTGGAACGGTTTCTATCGCGTGCTGTACCAGATTCCGGGCGTGCTGCCGGTCGTCGCCGGCGTGCTGCTGTGGAAGTGGATGTACAATCCCGACCACGGGCTGTTCAACTACCTGCTGGCCAAAATCGGCCTCGGTCCGTACGGCTGGCTGAACGACCTGCACATGACCAAGTTCGCCATCGTGCTGCCCGGTTTCTTCACCGGCGGGGGCGTCGGGGTGCTGCTCTACTACGCCGCCATCAAGTCGATCTCGGCGGAGCTGTTCGAGGCGGCG
The DNA here is from genome assembly GCF_010365285.1 of Paenibacillus rhizovicinus. NCBI lineage: Bacteria > Bacillati > Bacillota > Bacilli > Caryophanales > Paenibacillaceae > Paenibacillus > Paenibacillus rhizovicinus. Next base: position 1,727,158 of record NZ_CP048286.1, on the reverse strand, counting down.
AAGATCGACGGCTGCGGCCCATGGCGCCGAATGGGGATCATCATCCTGCCGAACATCAAGTTCGTCATCCTGATCCAATTCGTCGGCTTCATGTCCGGCGTGCTGCTCTCGTTCGACAACATCTTCGTCATGACGCAGGGCGGACCGGCCGATGCTTCGCTCGTCGTCGCGCTCATGATTCAACGCACGGCCTTCGTGCAGTCGCGCTTCGGCATCTCGGCGGCGCTGTCGTTCTTCATGTTCATCGTCATCGCCGTGCTGACCGTCATTCAGTTCCGCTTGCAGAAGGAGGAGGATTAACCGTGATGAAAGGCAAACGCATCCGGGAGAAAGGCGAACGCAAAGTCGCGATCGCCTCGTACATCATCACGGTCGGCTTCATCGTGCTCGGCATCCTTCCGCTCGTCTGGCTGCTGCTGACATCGCTCATGGACAACGAGTCCATCAACGCGACGACGCCGAAGTTCCTGCCCGACGTGCCGCGTTCGATCGCGATCACGCTCGATTACTCCGGCCAGGAGAAGCGGGACGAGGACTTCTACCGCAAGGACGCGATGAAGGCGACCTGGTTCCCGTGGATGGCGAACATGCGCGAGAATATCGGTGAAATCGACGTGACCGGCATCAAGGACGGCGCCGAATTGTACCATGCGAAGACGACGTCGGCGGAGTTCTCCGTCGGCCAGCCCTTCATCGTGCCGACGCAAGTGTTCAACGACAACGTCATGCAGGCCAAACTGCCGCGCATCAAGGAAAGCGGGTTGTCCAAGTTCGCCTGGTACGGCGAGGGCTTGCGCGTAGCCCCGCTCTCCGGGACGGTGTCGAAGGCGGCGCTCAGCCAGTCGCTGCAAGCGTTCTTCGACGACCGTCATTTGCTTGACGGCGAATTGACGGGCCTGAAGCAGTCGCGCAACTGGCTGCGCTTGTTCGACAGCTACCGGAGCTTGAATATTCTGGCCTCGGAAGCGAACGTGAGCTTCGGCTTCTATCATTATTTCGGCAACAGCCTGCTCATCTGTGTCATCGTTATCGCCTGGCAGCTCGTCTTCGGGGCGATGGCCAGCTATTCGCTCTCCCAGCTCGTGCGCAGCAAACGAACGAAATTCGTCGTGCTCATGTATTTCCTGGCGACGATCATGATTCCGGGCGTGTCCGTGCTCATTCCGCAGTATCTCCTTATGCAGAAGCTGCATCTCGTGGACAATATCTGGGCGATTATTCTGCCGCATTTCGCCTGGGGGTTCGTGATCTTCTTGTTCAAAGGGTTCTTCGACCAGCTGCCGAAAGAGCTGCTGCAGGCGGCGCGCGTGGACGGAGCTACGGAGTTCCGGACGTTCCTGCGCATCGTCGTGCCGATGTCGATTCCCGTGTTTACGATCGTCGGGGTCATGACGTTCATTCCGGTCTGGAATGATTTTCTGTGGCCGTACATCGTAACGAAATCGCCGCATAATTGGACGTTCACGGTAGCGATGAACGATCTGCAGGGCGGCCGCAATCCACGTCCCAACTTAATCAGCGCAAGCGGCGTCGTCTCGATGATTCCGCTGATGCTCGTCTTCATGGGCACGCAAGGCGCGATCGAGAAAGGCATCAATTTCACCGGCATCAAAGGGTAAGGCGAAGGTCATCGCTTGAAAGGGGGAATGCGGGCGGGCGGGGGAGCCCGGGCAACTATCGTACTCGGGAAAGCGAGGTGGGCGGCAGAAACGGAGAACTTGCATCCGGGAGTCGGCATCACATTCTTCATTTCTCAGGAGGTCATGATATTCCGATGTTAATGGCGAATAAACGCACGCTTTCGTATCTCTTGCTCGTATCCCTGCTCGTCATGCTGGGCTCCGTCCTTGGACCGTCCGGCGCCGGCGCGTACGCCGTGCCGAATTCCAGGGGCGGGATGAACGCCCAATGGTACTACGGTACCGACGCGGAGCTGAACACCGCGGCCGATCAAGCCAAGGCCGCGGGCGTGCAGTGGGTCCGCATCGATTTGAAATGGAGCCTCGTGCAGCCGACGAACGCAACGTCTTGGGATTGGACCTGGCCGGACAAAATGGTGAACAAAGCGCTGAGCCGCGGGCTCGGCGTCATTCTCGTCGCGTCGTATTCGCCGAGCTGGGCGAACGGCGGTCATTCCGACGATCGTTATTATCCGTCCGACGTCAACGCATGGAAAACGTTCCTCGATACGGCCGCCAGACGGTATTTGCCGCTCGGGGCGACCGTGTTCGAGCTGTGGAACGAACCGAACAATTCGCCGCAATCGAGTCCCGCGCTCTACACGAGCAACATCTTGAAGCCCGGCTCGGACGCGATCCGCGCGGCATCGTCCGACGTGCACGTGCCGGTGACGATTCTGAACGCCGCGTCCGCGTCGCTGCTCGGCGTGTCGGGCATCGTGGATCCATATGCCTGGCTGGACGGGATTTACGCGAACGGCGGGAAGGACTATTTCGACGCGGAAGCCGTACACCCGTATTGCTGGCCGCTCGCGCCCACGACGACGAGCACTTATAATCATCTGCTGCGCACCGTTGAGCTGCATAACACGATGGCCGCTTACGGCGACGGCGGCAAGCAAATCTGGGCAACGGAGTTCGGCTATCCGACCCAAGGCCCGAACACGGTCACGGAGCAGCAGCAAAGCGATTATATCGCGAGCGCGTTCCAAGTATGGACGCAGTCGTCCTGGCTGTCCTGGACGGGGCCGATGATTCTGTACACGTACAAGGACGGCGGCGTCAGCACGACGGATCCGGAGCTTAACTTCGGCCTGATCCGCAGCGACTGGACGTTCAAGCCGATCATGAACCAGCTGCCGACGATCATGGCGAGCGTGCCTCCGGCGCCGGCCGTGCCGACTTCCGGATACAACAGCGCGTCCAACCCGCCTCCCGCGAGCGGAACGACGCTTATAAGCGGTTTTGAAAGCGCTTCACAGTGGACGGGCGAGGCAGCCGTCGCCGCGGATACCGCGCATAAGACGGAAGGCGGACAGTCGCTCAAGGCGACCTATCCCGTCAACACGGGATGGAAAAATTTCAACTACGCGATCGCGAGCCCGTACCTGAATTTGGGCAGCGCCACGGAACTTAAGCTGGACGTCTACCCTTACAGCCAGACGCCGGGCACGTACAGCGAGCCGGTCGAGCTGAAGCTGCACGATGTGACGGGCGGGGTGATCTACGAGCAGCAGCTTCCGCATCTGACCGCGAACCAGTGGAACACGGTAACGGTCAGCCTGACCGGCATCGCGGCGGCGAACCGCCAGAAGCTGGATTACATCGATCTGTACCTGTATTCGGGATTTACGGGCGAAATCGGCGGCCGGACTTCGGTCGCGTACGGCTTCGACAATCTGCGGTTCACCCCGACGGCCATCAACGGCTTCGAGAATACGTCGCAATGGGCGGGGGAGGCGACGGGCGTCGCGGATACCGCGCACAAGACGGAGGGGAACCAGTCGATCAAGGCGACCTATGCGGTTTCGAGCGGCTGGAAGAACTTCTATACCGACATCGCGAGCCCGTATCTGAACCTGTCCGCGGCGGCATCCATCAAGCTGGACGTCTATCCGCTCAGCCAGACTCCGGGCACCTACAGCGAGCCGATCCAACTGAAGCTGCATGACGTGACGGGCGGGGTGATTTACGAGCAGCAGCTGCCGCATCTGACGGCGAACCAGTGGAACACCGTCACGATCAATTTGAGCGGCATCGCGGCGGCGAACCGCCAGAAGATCGACAACATCAACCTGTACTTATGGTCGGGCTTCACGAACGAAATCGGCGGGCGCGCGAGCGTCGGCTATTATTTCGATAATCTGCGCAACGGCTAACAGGAAGGAGCCGCGGCTGCCTGGGGGCAGCCGCGGCAACAAACCACATAACGGAGGGTGCACAATGTTAAGAAGGATCAATGCCATCGTATTATCGGCCGGTTTGCTTCTCGGGGCAACCGGGCTTGGCATGCTGCCGGCGGAGCGCGCGCATGCGGCGGACGGCCCGGAGGGGATTCAGGAGGTGCTCCTGAACGGCTTCGAGAACGCGGCCGAATGGGGAGGGAACGACGACGGCGTCATCAGAACCGCCGATGCTACTGACAAAACGCAAGGGTCGCAATCGATCGACGTGACGTTCCCGGTTCCCGCTAAAGCCGGCGGCAACCAATGGCGGGAATTCAGCTGGGACACGTCCGCGAGTCCGGTCGACCTCTCAGACGCGACGGACTTGAAGGTCGACATCAAGCCGACCGGCGGGACGGCTCCGCTGCATTTTAAGCTGATCGACGCGGCGGGCGGCGGCATCTACGAGGATTATCTTCCGGTTCTGAATGCCGACGCATGGAATACGTTCACGTTGGACTTCAGCGCCATCCCGGCTCAGAACCGGGCGGCGATCTCGAAAATCATTTTCTACGTCTTCAACGGGGATGACGTTGGCGGCCGTTCGGCGGTGGACTTCAAGTTCGACAATCTGCGGGTCGACAAGCCGGTCGTGCCGTTGTCCGAAATGCTCGTGAACGGTTTCGACAACGCGGCCGACTGGGCGCCTAATTGGGGAGATATGACGACGGCGGCCGATACGGCCGACAAGACGGAAGGGAAACAGTCTTATGACGTGACTTTCCCGGCGCCGAGCGGCGGCCCGTTCTGGAAAGAAATTCATTGGGACACCACGGCGCTTCCGGTGGACCTCTCCAGCGCCGAGACGCTTCAGTTCGATCTGAAGCCGGTGGGCACGCCGACGACGGGCGACATGGAACCGCTGCGCTTCAAGCTGGATAACGGCGGTGTGCTCTACGAGGACGCCATTCCGACCCATACGCTGCAGAACGGCAGCAATCCATGGACCGTTACGGAAGGGCAGGACGGATGGCGCACCTACTCCCTCGACCTTACCAAGCTGCAGGGAGACCGGTCCGCGATCCGGTATTTCATCTTCTATGTATGGAATCAGGACGGAACGATTGCCGGCAGGCCGTCGGTCGAATACAAATTCGACAATCTGCGGGTCATGACGCACCAGGTGCAAGGCGTAACGGCTTCGCCGGCACCGTCGGCCGTAACGGCGGGCACGCCGGTCGCGCTGTCCACGGCGTCGGTCGGCGCGAGCATCTATTACACGACCGACGGCACCGACCCTCGCTCGTCGGCCTCACGGACGAAGTACGTATCGCCGATCGTCGTGAACGAGACGACGAATATTAGAGCGTACGCGGAAATCGCCGGCTCGCGGAGCGCGGTCGGCGTGTACAAGTATACGCTCGGAACCGGTGTTCCGGGCGAGGAGCTGTTCAGCTTGAACAACGGCGTCGCGGATACGGCCGACCGGATGGTCGCGGGCATCCGTAATCCGGCAAGCGTGGGCGAAGACGGCTTCGTGAACGATTGGAGCGGCGCCGCGAGCTTCAAGCTGCCGTCCGATGCCGGCAGGCAGGTCAAAATGTCCGGCTGGAACGGCAGCGACGACTTGTCCGCGGATGTATCGCTGGCATATGACCACGACAATCTCTATCTGCACGCCGTGGTGAAGGACGACGTCCAATCGGATAAATCCGGCGGCGACATCTGGCGCGGCGACGGCATTCAGATGGCCTTCTCCGCCGACGGCTACGCTTACGGACCGGAGTACGGCTTCTCGTACAACGGCGGCTCGCCGAGCAAATTCAGATGGAGCAGCGGCAGCGCCAAGCTCGACGTCGATTCCGTCAAGCTGAAGGCGACCCGCGACGAGAACGCCAAATTGACGACATACGATATCGCGATGCCGTGGCTGGCCGCGCTGCCTGCGGCGCCGAACGGCACCGTGCCGTTCACGCTGCTCATCAACGACAACGACGGTTCGGACCGGAAAGGCTATATCGAATGGACGCCGGGCATCGGCGTATCGCCGAAGGATGCGACCAGCATGGGCACGCTCGCGCTGCTGGATGCGGACACGACATGGGCGGCCACGCTGCACGGGCCGAATAACGGCGTCTCGGGCACGCCTTACGATTACGTGCTGGCGCTGCCGAACTTCGGCGAGAGCGAAGCTCAGTTCCACGTGTCCGTGCCGGCGGCCAACGTGACGGCCGACGTCACCGTTCCTGCTGGCAAGGTCGTTAAGAAGACGATGCAAGTAACGTTCGCCGAGCCCGGCGATCAAGCCGTCACGGCAACCGTCAGCAAGGGCAGCGAAACCCGCGAAGAGCGGATCGACGTCGCCGTTCTGCGCGGCGCGGATCAGCTGACGGAAGCGCTCGATGCGCTGAACGCCAAGCTCCCGGCGCTCGAAGACCTGTTCGCGCAAGCGAAGGCGAAGGGCATTCCCGTCGCATACGAGACGGTGAACCTGGCCGTCATCAAGAACTTCATCCAATACGGCAAGGACGATATCTCCCATTCGTACACGAGCCGCGCGGATTATGTGGAAGGCGAGCTGGAGGCGCTGTACGACGAAGCGGAAACGAACTTGACCGCTTACTTGAACGGCACGAAGACGGCGAAGGCCGTGCCGATGTACGTGACCGGGCGTCCGACGGTCAGCGGCGGATCCCTCATCGCCGGCACGAAGGCCGAAGGGTCGGACGTCACGCAGCAGCGGCCGGTATTCCTGACCGGATACGGCCATTTCAGCCAGGCGCAGAAGGACATTCCGCAGTTCTCGGATCTCGGCGCTAATCTGATTCAGATGGAAATCGGCCCGAACAGCACCGTCACGGCGCCGGCTGAAGGAAGCGATGCCGACTTCGGAATCGACACTTCCTCCATCGCGAGCGGGGTCCTGCCGGTCCTGCAATCGGCGGCAGACCATAACGTCGGGGTAAGCTTGCTCTTGTCCCCGCACTACTTCCCGGATTGGGCCTTGCAGAAGTGGCCGGACCTGAGGAATGACAACGGCGGTTTCCTGCACTACAACATCAACGATCCGCATGCGAAAGAAATCGTCAAGGCATACCTCGACACCGTCGTGCCGATGGTCAAGGACAGCCCTGCGCTGCAAAGCATCGTCATCAGCAACGAGCCGACGTACGATACGCGGACGGACAGCTACGCCGCGACGCAGTGGCCTTCGTTCCTGGAAGGCAAGTACGGCACCATCGCCGCGCTGAATGCCTTGTACGGTACGTCGTACGGCGCTTTCGGCGAGGTGCCGATGCCTTCCGCCAAGACGTCGACGCTGCCGTTCTATGACTGGACGGTATTCAACAACAAGTATTTCTCCGACTGGCATGCCTGGATGGCCGGCATCATTCATGAGCTCGCGCCCGACGTGCCGGTAAGCGCCAAAATCATGGCAAAGCTGGACGATGCGGTCACGCTCGGCGTCGATCCGGAGGATTTCGCCGGCTTCTCCGATCTGAACGGCGACGACAACTGGAACTTCCTCGGAACCGGCGTCAGCGGCTTCACGAAGGAGAACCAATTCTACGACCTGCAAAATTCGCTGCGGCAGGCGCCGGTCTTCAACTCGGAGACGCACGTGATCGCCGACAGGGATACGGTGTACTCGCCGGAGCAGGCGAAGCACGTGGCGACGTCCTTGTTCCAATCGGCGGTGCACGGCAAGTCGGCGTCGGCGATCTGGGTATGGGAGCGGACGTACGACGTGAACAGCGACTTCTACGGCAGCATCCTCGAGCGGCCGGACGTCGTCAAGGAAGTCGGCAAGACGAACCTGGATTTGAACCGTCTCGCTTATGAAGTAACGGCGCTGCAGAACGTGAAGCCGCAGGCGGCGATCCTGTACTCCCTGCCTTCGCTCGTCTATTCCGGCAGCTATCAGGACACCGTCGACAAAGCGTACGACGCGCTTGCGCTGAGCGGCCAGAAGCCTGGCTTCGTCTCGGAGCAGCAGGCGAAAGACGGCGGGCTGGACGCGTATAAGCTGCTGATCGTACCGCAGGCGACGAACGTCGAGGCGTCGACGCTTAACGCCATCCAGGCATTCGTCGCCAAAGGCGGCAAAGTCATCGTCGTCGGCAGCGACTCCCTTGCCAAGGACGAGAATAACCAGCCTTCGGACGCGGCGGCCAGATCGGCGGTCATCGCCGGTTCCAATGTGCTGTCGGACGCATCGGCGTTGAAGCAGACGGTCCGCGAGGCGCTCGCGTCGCTCAAACTGATGAGCGTTCAACTGATCGACAAGAGCACGGGACAGCTGGTCGACGGCGTGGAATGGCAGAGCGCCGTATACAAAGGCAAGCTGCTGATCGACATTGCCGACTACGACTCCGCTTCGGCGTCCAAGAACATCGGCATCGTCGTGAACGGCAAGCCGGCCGGCACGGCGGCAGAGCTCATTAACGGCGGCACGGTCAATGCCGGCGAGTTCGCCATCGAGCTGGAGAAGCCGTATCTGCTACAGCTCGCCGTGAATGCGGGCAATGGCAGCAGCGACGGCGGCGGAGCTGGAGCAGTCCTGCCAAGCGCTCCGAACACGGTGAACGACGCGGTTATCGGCATTGCGCCGACGTTGGACGGCGGCTTGGCGAAGGGCGCGATCACCGCGGACGAATTCGCCAAAGCAGTAGAGCAGGCAGCCGCCAAAGGCAGCCATGACGCTATCGTCGCGCTGCAAGCGGCGGCGGGCGCCAAAGGCTATTCGCTCCAAGTGCCGGCTTCTGCTTTCGCGCAAGGCGGCCAAGACGGAAGGCTGACGGTGCAGACGCCGGCAGGCAGCCTGATGCTGCCGCTCGGCATGTTCGACGAGGCGCTCGTCGGCGACGCCAAGACCATCGAATTGACGATTGCCTTCACCGATGCCGCGGAGCTGGGAGAAGGCGTCAAACAAGCGGTCGACGTGACGATCAAGATCGACGGCAAAGCCGTGCATTGGAACAACGCCGACGCTCCGGTCACGGCAACGATTCCTTACGCGCCATCGGATAGCGAGAAGGCGAATCCGGATCTCCTCGCGGTTCGCTATATCGACGAAGCGGGCCATGCCGTACCCGTACCGAGCGGCCGTTACGACGCGGCAGCCGGGGGAATGGTGTTCAAGGCGACCCACTTCAGCCGTTATGCCGTGGTGTATGCGAACTCGCATTTCGGCGATATCGCAGCCTTCGGGTGGGCGAAGCAAGCCATTGCGGACGTTACGGCCAAGGGCATCATGAGCGGCGTGTCCGATACGCGCTTCGTCCCGGGTCAAAGCATCTCCAGGGCGGCATTCACGGACGCGCTCGTGAAAGCGCTCGGACTGTCCGCATCGTTCGAGGGCAATTTCGGCGACGTGCCTTCCTTGTCGGCTTATTATGAGTCGATCGGCGTCGCGAGAGAGCTCGGCATCGCGAAAGGCGCCGGCGGCGGCTTGTTCCGTCCGGACGCGCCGATCTCTCGCCAGGAAATGGCGGCGCTCGTCGTTCGCGCCATGAAAGCGGCGGGATTAAAGGCGGACAGCGGAACGGCAGCCGACCTGAAGGCGTTTGCCGACGCGCAGAAGGTGGCCGCTTACGCCGTTCTTGACATGGCAACGCTCGTAAAAGCAGGCATCTTGAAAGGAGACGGCAAGCAGCTGCTGCCGAAGGACCAAGTAACGCGGGCCCAAACGGCGGTGCTCGTCGACCGTCTGGCAAGATTGACTAGCTGATGATAGCAAGCCCCCGAGCCGAAACGGCCCGGGGGCTTCTTCGATCGGCGGGCCGCCCGGATCGCCCGGCAAGCGAATGCGAGGCGGAATATCGGCTCCCCCGGCCGCGTGATCGTAGCCGTCGTCCAGTTGCATGGCAAACCGCGCATAATCGTAAATTTCGTCAAACTTCTCCAAAGCCTCTCGAATCGTTGTAATATAAGTAAATGTCACATTTTTGTCTTTCGATATCGTTATAATATCCTTCTATTGCATCGGATTCGTTCAAGATATGAAAACGCAATCAACATCATGAGAACGATATTTACGGTATAAGGCAGGCGGCTTCATAATGGGAATTGTTCGAACAGAAAGATTCGATCAGGGAGGGTATACAAATGCATCGTAAACGAATGACCGCTATCACTGCGGCAGGGGTACTTGCATTATCCGTCGCGCTGACTGCATGCGGCAGCAACAACGGGGAGAATGAGAATGCGCCGGCGGCGAATGCCGATAAAAATAAGGCGCAGAACACGACAGGGAATTCTGGATCGGCGAATACGCCGGCTGCCGTCGCCGACGGTCCGCTCGTGAAATACGATCCGCCGATCGAAGTGTCCACGGTTCGCAAATTCAACAGCGGTCTCAAGTTCCTTCCTGGCGAAAGCTGGGACAACAACATTTACACCAACGAGCTGAAGAGCGATCTCGGCATTCAGATGAAGAACGACTGGATCGTCGATGACCAGCAATATCCGAAGAAACTGAATGTCTCGATGGTAGCAGGCGATCTGCCGGACATCTTCGAAGTCAATCTGCAGCAGCTGCAATTGCTCATCGAAGCTGACCAAATCGCCGATCTGACGGACGTCTTCGATAAGTACGCGACCGATCTGTCCAAGAAAGCGATCGAGAACGGAGACGGCATCGCTCGTAAAGCAGCTTCCGTCAATGGCCGTCTGATGGCGATTCCGAACGGAGGCGGCGGACGCGACGACGCGCAATTCATCTACGTTCGCGCGGATTGGCTGAAAAAGCTGAACTTGCAGCCGCCAAAAACGATGGACGATGTCATCAACATCGCCAAAGCGTTCGCAAACGACGATCCCGACGGCAACGGCAAGAAGGATACCTTCGGCCTGAGCCTTGACTATAACTTGTTTAACGGCTGGTCCGGCCTGGACGGCTTCTTCAATGGCTATCATGCGTATCCGTTCAATCCGGGCGGCCCGAACTCGACCGGTCTCAATCTGGTGTTCATGGATAAAGGCGGCCAGCTCGATTACGCCGATATTCAGCCAGAAGTGAAGACGGCGCTCGGCAAGCTGCAAGACCTGTTCAAAGCAGGCGCAATCAACCCTGAATTTGGCGTGGACAGCGGCGAGAAGAGCGCGGCGTTGGCAACGGCCGGCAAAGTCGGCATGACGTACGGCGCATTCTGGGTACCGACTTGGCCGATTAACGAAATGATCGCTAAGGATCCGAAAGTGGATTGGGAGATTTATCCGCTCGTATCGGCTGACGACCAGCCGGTGAAGGCGCTCAGCAACAACATCGTGCCTGCATCGTTCACCGTCGTAAGCAAGAAATCCAAGCATCCGGAAGCGGCGGTCAAAATCCTCAACTTCTATATGGAGAAAAACTACGGCGAGTCCCGCGACGAGAAATACCACAGCCAGAAAAACGGCGACGAAACGATCGGCGTGTTCGGTCTGTCTCCTGTATCCGGCGGGTTCTCGGAAACGAACCAGGACGATTACTACTCTGTTCAAGAAGCGCTTACGGCGAAGGATCCTTCGAAGCTGAATCCGACGGCCAAAGCGTATTACGACAGCGTCACTTCGTATCGCGCGGGAGATGTGAAAGGCTGGCCGATGGAGAAACTGTTCGGCGGCGACAATACGTCCACGTACGGGATCCTCGGTCAATATAAGAAGAACAATGCTTTCATGACCAACGCGTTCCTAGGCGCGCCGACGGAAACGATGGTTCGCAACGGCCCTGCGCTGCGCGACTTGGAAGTGAAGACGTTTACGAAAATCATCATGGGCGAGCAGCCGCTCGACTCGTTCGACCAATTCGTGGCGGATTGGAAGAAGCAAGGCGGCGACCAAATCATTCAAGAAGTCAACGACTGGTATAAAGAACACAAGTAAGTATCCGGTTTCGGGCGGGGCTTCAGCTCCGCCCGTTTCCGAATCCGGAAGGGAGAGGAAACAATGCTGCGCAGATGGTGGGCGAATGACCTTCCGCTTCATATCATGGTTTGGGTAGGGCTTGTATTTGTTTTGATCTTCGCCTACGGTCCGATGGTAGGCCTCGTGATCGCCTTTCAGAAATTCGTTCCGACGAAGGGACTATTCGGTTCCGACTGGGTAGGGCTCGATAATTTCCACTATATCTTGAGTTTGCCGGATACGCGTCAAGTCATCTACAATACGGTGTTTATTTCCATTATGAAACTGGCAGCGGGCTTGGTTGCGCCGCTATTAACGGCACTGCTGTTGAATGAAATCAGACTCAAAGCATTCAAAAGAACCGTACAGACCATCGTTTACTTGCCGCATTTCCTTTCTTGGGTTATCTTGTCCGGTATTCTTCTCGACGTCTTATCGCCGAACTTCGGCTTGTTGAACGATTTCATTGCATGGCTCGGATTCGATCGGGTTTTCTTTCTCGGCAATGATCATTGGTTTCCATTCGTTCTAGTAGGGACGGATGTCTGGAAGGAATTCGGTTTCGGCACGATCGTTTATTTGGCAGCTTTGACCGGAATCAACCCCGCGCTTTATGAGGCAGCGGTCATCGACGGTGCAGGACGTTGGAAGCAGACGATTAACGTTACGCTTCCGGGCATCGTGCCGATTGTCGTTCTGCTCATGACGCTCAGCCTAGGCAATATATTGAATGCCGGATTCGATCAGGTATTCAATCTCTATAGCCCCTCCGTTTATTCGTCGGGCGATATTCTCGATACGTATGTATACAGGCTCGGTCTTGTTAACTTCGATTTCGGGGTAGCGACGGCGGTCGGACTGTTCAAGTCAGCCGTATCCCTCGTGCTCATATCGGGGTCCTATATGATGGCTTACCGTTTCGCCAACTATCGTATTTTCTAATCGATCGCAAGGAGGAGCTTCACGATGGTTGAATATAACAGCGTGAGCCGTAAGCTGTTTATCTTCGTCAATTATACGGCGCTGGCCGTGCTTGCATTGCTATGCCTGCTGCCGATCATCAATGTCTTGGCCGTCTCGTTCAGCGATTCGTACTATGTATCGGCGAACCTGGTCAAGCTGTGGCCGAAAGGCTTCACGCTGAAATCCTATCATTTCGTGGCGGAGACGCCGGAGTTTCTGCGATCGGTGTGGGTCGCTTTGGAACGGCTGGTGCTCGGTTCCGTCGTGAATATGCTGCTGACGATCATCGTCGCTTACCCGCTTTCCAAAGAAAGCAGCCAATTCCGATTTCGGACCGGATACGTATGGATATTCGTCTTTACGATTCTGTTCTCCGGCGGTTTGGTGCCGACGTACATTATCGTCAAAGACATGCACTTGCTCGATTCGATCTGGTCGCTCGTGCTCCCGGGAGCGGTTCCGGTGTTCAACCTCATTCTGCTCCTCAATTTCTTCCGTTCGCTTCCGAAGGAAATGACGGAGGCGGCGCATATCGACGGCGCTACGCATTGGCAGGTGCTGTGGAGCATCGTCGTGCCGCTGTCCAAGCCGGCGCTCGCGACAATCGGCCTGTTTACGATGGTCGGGCATTGGAATGAATGGTTTAACGGGCTGATCTACATGAACAGGCCCGAGCACTATCCGCTTGCCAGTTATTTGCAGACGGTTATCGTACAGCGCGACATTGCGTTAACGACGGATCCGATCATGCTCCAGCAGCTGGCCGGTTTGAACAACCGCTCCGTTAAGGCGGCGCAAATTTTCCTTGGTTCGCTGCCGATTTTCCTCGTGTATCCGTTCCTGCAGCGGTTTTTCATGTCAGGGATCGTGCTTGGCAGCGTGAAAGAGTAAGATTCGAGCGTTTTCGACAGGAACTCGGCCTTGGACAGCGAACTGATAAGAATAGGTTGGATAACATGGACAAGGGCCGGGTGATCGTCATTGAACAAGCGAGTCAGCGGAATATTTCCTAAATTGGTCATCGCCTTCTTGGCGGTGATCATTCCTTTGTTTATGCTGGGTTTGAAAATGAACCGTATGGGCGAGGACAGCGTGCGCAGCGAATGGAACAATTCGATGAATTCGCGTACGGTGTTCTATCTAAATACAGTGGAACTGGAATTTCGCCATATCCTCGACATGCTGTCCGAAAACATCAACGACCCGGACTTATCGCATCTGAGCGTGCTTTCCGGCATCATGTCGACATACGAATGGTCGGAAACGGTCAAACGCGTGCAGGAAAAGCTGCGGTTGATCGGGGATTCCAGCCTTTATGCGCAGAACGCCAGCGTTCATCTGCTGACGCTCGGGCGAACGATTAACGATTCCATCGGCGTGCTCGACAACATTGACCCGTCGTATCAAGCCGTTAGGCCGAAGGCAGGCATGGACAATCCCTCCATGGTGACGTGGAACGATCGGATCTTCATCCGGCAGGTGTTCCCGAACGGATCCATCGATCCGTCCTATGTGCTTGCCGTCGAGATTAACCGCAGCGAGTTGAAGGATATGCTCGATAACATGGCGAATTATGGCGGAGCCGGTGCGGCACTCATCGATCGGTCAGGGCTGTGGTCCGTGACGGACGGCCAATCCAGCGGCGTGGAGAACGGCGGGGGCAGCGTCACCGCGCAGCTGCGGGCATTCCTGAAGCAGAAAGCACATTCCGCTTCGGCAGCGGGCGGGTTGAACAGTCCGATGAAGCTGAACGGGATCGACATGCAGACGACTTGCCAATATTCGTCGTCGCTCAACGCTTATCTCTGTCTGTACATTCCCCAGGACCAAATTTTCGGTAAAATAAATTCGTACCGCATGCTATTCTGGCTGTTGTCGGCGGCGTCGATTCTGATCGTCCTGCTCTACTCCCGCTGGATCTACCGAGCCATTCACAGGCCGCTTCGCGAAATGATCTATTCCTTCCGCCGCGTCGAGGATGGCTGGCTGGAGCCGGTTCCGATCACGAAGGGCAAGGACGAGTTCCGCTATCTGTATTTGCATTTCAATCGCATGGTGGATCATCTGAAGACGCTGATCCACGATAATTACGAACAGAAGCTGCGCGCGAAGCAGGCGCAGATCAAGCAGCTGCAGTCGCAGATCAATCCTCATTTTCTGTACAATACGTATTTCATTCTCTACAGGCTGTCGGAGTTCGGCGATTTGGAAAGCATCGGGCGGTTCAGCCGCTACCTGGGCGAGTATTTCGAATTCATTACCCGCCACAAGGAAGATACGATTCCGCTGGAGCTGGAGCTTCGCCACACGCTGACCTACTTGGAAATTCAGAACATGCGGTTCTTCAATCGCTTCGACATCGAGATCGAGACGTTGTCCGATGATTGCAAATCGATTTTCGTGCCGAAGCTGGTCCTGCAGCCGATCGTAGAGAACGCATTTAAGTATGGGCTCGAACCGCGCGTCTCCGGCGGGGTTCTGCGTATGGCTTTCCATCGGACTGCGAATCGCATGGTGATCGACGTGGAGGATAACGGCGAACAGCTGACGGATGCCCAGCTCGAGACGCTCTCGGGCAAGCTGAGACAAACATGGGCGGAAGACGAGAGCACGGGGATGATCAACGTACACCGTCGACTGCGTCTGCTATGCGGCGAAGAGAGCGGAATCACGGTCTCGAGGGGAGAGGGAGGCGGACTTAAGGTCTCGCTCAATATTCAGCTCGAGGAGAAAGAGGAAGACATGACGGACGATAATACGACGGACAATTTGGCTTAAAGGGGGGCGTCCATTCATGTACAGACTGCTGATCGTCGACGACGAACCGATCATCGTGGAAGGCTTGTTCGATAAATTCCTGCAGTTGACGGAGCGGCCGTTCGAAGTCTGCAAGGCTTATAACGGGGAAGAGGCGCTGGGAATCGCCCGCCGGGCTCGCGTTGATTTGCTGTTAACCGATTTGAAAATGCCGGGGATGGACGGACTTCAGCTGCAACAAGAGGTTCAACAGCTGTGGCCGAAATGCAAGACGGTGTTCTTGACCGGCCATAATGATTTCCAATCGATCCAGTCTTCGATGCGCGGCGGTGCATTCGACTATGTGCTCAAGATGGAGATGGACTACAAAATCATCGAAGCCGTCACGCGCGCCGCGGACGCGATCGCCGAGGAGAATTCGCATGAGCGGATGCTGAGCGAAGCGCGTCATCGCTGGACGCAAGCACTGCCGATCCTGTGCAAAGAGTACGTGCTTGAGCTGGTGGAAGGGGAGCGGTCCTCCCCGCATACCCGGGCTGCCAGGTTTTCCGATTTGAAGCTGCCGCTGGACGCGCAGGCCCGCGTTCATCTGGGAATCGGACGCGTGGACGAATGGCCGGATGATATACGGCCTGGCGACAAGTCACTGTTGTTGTACGGCGTCCATAACGTCATCGAGGAACATTTTGCGGAAGGCTGCCGCATCGTATTCGTAACTTACGGCAATGACCGGTTTCTGTGGCTGCTGCAGCTGGAGCCGGGCTTGGACCATGAAACCGCGCTGCAGCGCCAGTCTCGCATACTGGGTATCGTCGAATCCGCTCAGACGGCGTGCCGCACGTACTTGAAGCTGCCCTGCTCGTTCGTTGCGGGCTGCGAGCCATGCGACTGGGAAGAGCTGCCGCGTAAGTTCGGCCAGCTCGATTTCTTATTGACGCGGGGACTCGGATTGGGACGCGAGATTTTGCTGTCCGATGCCAGTCCTTCGCCTTCCGCTACGAACGATACGGCAGCGAGGCTGCAAGAGCGGGAGATCACCCAGCTCATGCAGGCGCTCGAACGGAAAGACGGCATCGACTTTCATCGCCGTCTGGCGGCGGTCTCATCCGCCATCGGCGAGACGGAAGCGATTCAATCCGGCATGGCGTTGACGTTATTCTATTCGTTATCCTCGTCGTTCCTGCAGCTGATGAACCGAAGCGGGCTTCTGGAATCGTTGCCGGAGCGCATCGATATGAACAAGCTGCTCGGCGCGCAGGAGCATGCGGCCTGGGGGGATGCGGCGAAGTTCTTCGGCGAGCTGGCGGATTTGGTCATCGAGAAGGTAGAGGCGGAGAGCGGCCGAGAATCCAATGAAGTCGTGGAGCGCGTGCAGCATTTTGTCCGTGAGAATATCGGCGGCGACTTGTCGCTAGCCAAACTGTCCGAGGTCGTCTTCCTGACGCCGTTCTACTTATCCCGGCTGTACAAACAGCAGACGGGCAGGAGTTTGACGGATTACATTACGGAGATCAAGCTGAGCATGGCGAAGGACATGCTTGTCGGCACGAACAGCAAGATCTATGAAGTAGGCATTCATCTCGGTTTTCATTCATCGCCGTATTTCAACCATTTCTTCAAGAAGCAGACGAACATGACGCCTCAAGAATACCGCGACACTTGGACTCCGCGGCCGGCCAAGCACGATTAATGGAGGAGCGGGAGAACTCGCTCGAAGCGAATTAGGATCCGTCACTTGCCTTTAGGACGACATGAAAAGACCGCTGCGCAAACGCGCACGGTCTTTCTCCGTATAAATGCCTATTCATTGCCCCACAATGTTGGCGAGCCGCCTTTCGATTTACGCCATTCATGCCGCCATTTATGGACATCCGTGATGCCGATCTCCGGCATGTTGCCCCGTTCTTCTTTCGGCGGAAGCGCCGGGAACGGCTTGTGCGGCTCGCTTTGGTACCAATACGACACGGTCGACAGATCGAGCGTCAAGGCGTTGTCATGACCGTGTTCGATGCTGGCATGCAGCGATTTCTCGAACCGGATCGGGTCTTCCAGGAAGAACCGGTAGCAGTGGGTACGTCCCATCCAGCCGAGCTTTGCCGGCACTTTGGCGTAGCCGAAGTACGGATGCGCGTACACTTCGTTCGGACACCAGGAGCTGTTGAAGAAGTCCTCCGTCCCCGTGCCGTGCAAGGAACCCGGCCAATCTTCGCCGTCGATCAGCCACATGTCGTCGCCTTCTCCGTACCACATCGGGCCCGGGCTGTCGACATAGTAATTGATGCCGACAAACTGCCCGCTGCCGACGATATCCGCGAATACATAGTTATGCTCCGTTGAAGGATTGGCGGACTGCGGCGCGATCACGCTCCACTCTGTCTCGCCTTCGTCCGGGTGAACGCCGGTCACTTCGCGGTTCCACCACGCGTGGAATCGGCCTTCCGAGGCAGGGATCTCCGGGTGCTCCTCGAAATCAATATAGTAATAGAAGCTGTTAATCGGCTCGCCGGACTGGTTCTCGATCGTGATTCGGGCACCGTTGCCGAACGGCATCGGGAAGTAGCTGTTGAACGCTTTTCCTTTCGCAGGCGCGGCCGCGAGCGGCAACGATGCGAAGTTATACTCTTCGCCCCAGCCTTGACCGAAGAAATCGCCCAGCGGGGATTCGACGCTCGGCGACTGTTCTCCGTCCCAGTACATGCGAATAACGGCGTTCCGGCGAATGAAATTGTCAGGCGTGCTGACCGTGATCCATATGTGCTTGATAATGCCGGCTCCGGCGATAACAGCCAGATCGGCCGTCTCTCCCGCGGCGATTTTAATGAAGTCCGCGTTGCCGCCGGTTCGGTCGTAACTCGAAATGCGCTTCGTTTTAATGCCGGGCTGGATCTTGCTGATGTTGTTCATCATGTTGCTGGTGGGCCTCCTTCTATTAACCTCGCGTAATTAGCTTCATTATAGTAAATGGAGCCTGTTAAATATTTATCAGGATCGGCTGACTTTTTAACAAAGATTGCTCTCATTCAACCCAGATATGATTACGAGGAGGCATCATGCTTGTGCTGGAACAATTGGCAACCCTCAGCCCTTATATACGCGTCGCGATGGAAAGCACGCATCCGGCAACCTGGGAGCTGCCGGAGCGGGAGATATGGGATTACGAGATTTTGTATTTGCAGGAAGGCCGTTTGCTCGTGACCGTAGAAGACATTGCGTACAATGGCATACCGGGGGATATCTTCGTCTTCAAGCCGGGACAGCGGCATTCCATTCACGTGCTGGACGATCGGCCCGTGAGCCAGCCGCACGTGCATTTCGATCTTCATGAGCGGCCCGACAGCCAGGAGCTGGCCGTCTCGTTTCGGAAGTCCAGCCAAATGACGCCATTGCAGCGGGGCTGGTTCCGGCCGAACCTGCTGTCGGACGGTCCGCTCGCGATTCCGAATCATATCCGGCTGCGCCACCCGAAGCGCTTCGAGACGATGCTGATCGAGCTGATCGAGGAATTCCAATTGAAACTCGCATTATATGAAGTTTCTTGCAAAGGCTTGCTGCTCTCGCTGCTGGCGTACCTGATCCGGCATAGCGATCCGAGCATGGCGTTGCCCGAAGGGAACATACAAGCCGTCCGCCGGCACCTTCACGCCAAATGGAACAGCGAAGTGACGCTGGAGGAGCTGTCCGGGATGTTCAATATCAGCAAATATTATTTGGTGCGGACGTTCAAGAAGCATTATGAGACAACGCCGATCCAATACCATCGCCAAATCCGTATCGACAAGGCGAAGCAGCTGCTCCGCTACACCACGATTTCCATCCAGCATATTTCGGACCAGCTCGGATTCGGCAGCATTCACGCATTCAGCCGCGCATTCAAGATGGCCGAAGGAATGCCTCCGATCGCTTACAGAACGGCAAGCCTGTCCCTGCCTGTTCAAGAGGGACGCTGAGCGCCAGCCGGGATCAAGGAAGGCTAGGCTATGGTCGAAACCGAGCGAATCGGCGCCTTGTCATAAACGCGTATTTGAGGAATAATGATAGCATGAGAAAAACAGGAAATGCATGCATATTATTCTAAATTTCGCGGATGGGTGGTCTCGCGGTGCCGGCAAGCTCAAGGAAGACCGATCTGGCATTCATGCTGGAGGATACAGCGGAGAAGCTGCTTAAGGAAACGCTGATCGACTACTATTTGCAAACGCGCAATTTCAAGGCGATCGAGCAATTGTTGTCCGAGGCGGATGCGGCTTCTTCGTCATGTTCGTTCGTTTGGGTTTGGGCGATGGACATGGAAGGCGGAAGTGCCTACATTCCTGAAACTGAAATGGCTGCAATCAAGGCGCGGATCAAGGCGCTTGCCGCATCGGGTGACATCTATATCGCAGATCCGTATTATTTCATGGACAGTCAGCGGGAAGAGCTTGTAAAGGCGTATATGGCGGATCCGGGCAATCTTGTCTATATCGTCCCGAATCCATAAATCTACAGAACGCATGCATCTATCGCGAAGCAGGATACGAGAAGCTTGAAGAGGACGGTATGCCTTCCAACGACTTCGTTTACACTTCAGATGCAGGAAAGGATGCCGTTATGATAAAAAAGATATTGAAGATTCTCTCTCCGGCGCAGCTGATTTCAGGCGCTTATTTTATCGTGATCATGCTTACCGCGCTGCTGCTCATGCTTCCCGTAAGCTTGAAAGAAGGCGTGTCGCTCTCGCCGCTGGATGCCTTGTTCACCTCGGTGAGCGCCATCAGCGTGACGGGGCTGACGACCGTAAGTACCGGCGAGACGTTCAGCGTCTTCGGAGTAGCCGTGCTGCTCTTCGCGTTCCAGTTCGGAGCGGTCGGGATGATGACGATCGGCAGCTTCTATTGGATGCTGGTGGGCAAGCATATCGGTTTACTGGAACGGAAGCTGATCATGATCGATCAGAATCAGAACAAGCTGTCGGGCCTCGTCGAGCTGATGCGCATCGTCTTGATCCTGACGCTCGTTATCGAGCTGATCGGCACGTTGTTATTCACCGCCTTCATCTATGCGTCGGGTTATACGGACTCGCTTGCCAAAGCGGCGTATTACGGACTCTTTCATGCGATATCCGCATTTACGAACGCCGGCTTCGACCTGTTCGGCGATTCATTGGTCCGCTATTCGGACAATGCCTCCGTTCAAATTCTTACCATGCTGTTAATCGTACTGGGGGCGGTCGGCTTCCCCGTGCTCGTGGAATGCTGGCATTTCGTGCGCAGCTGGAAGACGAAGGGCAGCCGGTTCCGGTTTTCCTTGTTCACGAAGCTCACGCTCGTTACCCATGCCGTGTTGATTATCGGCGGAGCGCTGATCGTCTGGCTGACGGAAGCGGGACATTCGTTCGACGGGAAGCCCCCGGGCAGCCAGCTGCTGAACGCGCTGTTCTTGTCCGTGACCTCGCGCAGCGCCGGGCTTACGACGATCGACGTGTCCACTTTGCATCAGGCTACGCTGCTGCTCCTATCCGGTCTGATGTTTATCGGCGCGAGTCCGTCCAGCGTCGGCGGCGGCGTTCGAACGACGACGGTGGCGGTAATCGTCCTGACCATCGTCATGTTCTTCAAAGGGGAGACGCAGCCTCGCGCATTCCGCCGTTCGCTCGCGCAAGACGATGTGCTCAAGAGCTTCGTTTTCTTCACGCTCTCCGTGCTGCTCGTGCTGGCCGGCGTCTTCGCGCTGCTGCTGTCCGAAGCGCATAAATACGATCTGTCGGCGGTACTCTTCGAAGTGACCTCGGCATTCGGCACCTGCGGGATGTCGACGGGCATCACGCCTTCGCTGCAATCGACGGGCAAGGTGACGTTGATCCTGCTCATGTTCTTCGGCCGGATCGGTATGTTTCTGTTTATTTCATTATTCAAACCGAATAAAAATTTACCTAATCTCAAGTATCCGGAAGAGAAGCTGATCATCGGCTAGACCGGTTGTCCGTTTGTCTCCGGCTGGCGTCTCTATTATAATCAGGTGGAGTAAACTATTGGCTTGGAAGGGAATGGGTGCTGGGATGAGTACGCTATATCATGTGCTTGGAGCAAAGCAGTTTGATCGGCAGCTTCTGGACAGGCTGTTCGATTCGGCGAAGGAAATGGAGCAGGTGGCCGTACGCGGAGGCATTCAGCGCTACCCGAACAAAATCATGAGCACCTTGTTCTTCGAGGCGAGCACGCGGACGCGGTTCTCCTTCGAATCGGCCATGCATCGTCTTGGCGGACGCGTCATCGGAACGGAGAACGCCAGCCAATTCTCGTCGGCGATCAAAGGCGAAACGCTGGAGGATATGATACGGATTATTTCCGGCTACAGCGATCTGATCGTCATGCGGCATACGGACATCGGAGCTGCCAAGCGCGCTGCCGCGGTGTCCGGCGTACCGGTCATCAATGCGGGGGACGGTTCGGGTGAGCATCCGACCCAAGCGCTGCTCGACTTGTATACGATTCAGAAGGAATTCGGCGGCATTGACGGTCTGCACATCGCGATGATCGGCGATCTGACTTATGGCCGGACCGTGCACTCGCTCAGCTACTTGCTGGCGAATTACCGGGATGTTCGCATCTCGTTCATCTCGCCCGATAATGTGCAAATTCCGAGCTACGTGAAGCAGTATTTGGACGAGAAGAAGGTCGCTTATGAGGAAACGTCCGATCTGGAGTCGCTTGCCGGCAGCGCAGACGTGTTCTATCAGACCCGGATTCAGAAAGAGCGTTTCCCTTCCGTCGAAGAGTACAGCAAAGCCGAGGGCAAATATATCATCGACCGCAAGCTGGTGGACACCATGAAGCGCAATGCGCTCATTCTTCACCCGCTGCCGCGCGCGGGAGAAATCCATACGGAAGTCGACGACGATCCGAGGGCGGCTTACTTCCGTCAAGCGCAGAATGGCTTGTACATACGGATGGCGCTGATCGAGAAGTGTTTCGGCGATCAAGATCAATAAGCCGGGCTTCACGCGACGTTCACGTGACTATTAGAAAAGGCCTTGCCGCAGCATGCGGCAAGGCCTTTTCTAATTGTGTTGCATGGATAACCGTTCGAATGTTGCTTCTTATTGCTTCGTCAAAACAATCGGACCGTCTTCCGTGATCGCGATCGTGTGCTCGTACTGCGCGGACAAGCCGCCGTCGATCGTGCGCGCGGTCCAACCGTCGCTGTCGATCTTGCTCTGCCAAGCGCCGGTGTTCAGCATCGGCTCGACCGTCATGACCATGCCGGCTTTCAGGCGGATGCCGCGTCCCGGCGGGCCATAGTGCGGCACTTGCGGCTCTTCGTGCATGTCTTGGCCGATGCCGTGTCCGATGAAATCGCGGACAACGGAGAAGCCGTTACTCTCCGCGTACTTCTGAATCGCATTGGATACGTCGCCGATACGGTTGCCGACAACGGCTTGCTCGATGCCCTTATACATCGAGGCTTCGGTAACGGCCAGCAGCTTCGCCGCTTCCTCGGACACGTTGCCGACCGGATAGGACCAGGCGGAATCCGCGAGCCAGCCATTCAAATTAACGACCATGTCGATCGTGACGATGTCGCCGTCCTTAAGCTGCGCGGCAGAAGGGAAGCCATGGCAAATCACGTCGTTTACGGACGCGCAGGTCGCGTAGGCGTAACCTTTATACCCTTTCTGCTCCGGCGTTGCGCCTTGCTGCTTCAAGAACTTCTCGACGAATTGGTCGATTTCGTTCGTCGTGATGCCCGGCTTGATCATTTTCTTGATTTCGCGGTGGCAGGCCGCTAGAATTTCGCCGGCTTTGCGCATTTGTTCGATTTCGTCTTTGGTTTTTATAATAATCATGTCACACCTCTTTAATCGCTAATTATAGAGAAAAAAACGGTCGAGGTAAAGAAACGAGCTGCCCGGGAGTCCTATGACGGCAGCTGCGATCGTCACTGAATCGTATAGGCAAAAGTACGTTTGCCGAGCGGGTACGGGAAGTTGACGCAAATGGTAATCGTCTGCTACGATTGATGTGAACGCGCGTTTACAGCGGAAGAGCAATGGTAATGAATCAATCGCAATACGAGGGGTTGTTCCATACCGGGAAGCGCAAGGCGGGCGGCGAATTGTCAATCATTTGTAAGCGCTATCAATAATGAGCATACAACAGGATAGCTGGATAACCCCTACTAATGGATGAATGGAGTGTGCTGGGAAGATGAGCAACAATGGACTGTTAGGGAACAATTTCGTGACGCAGATCGGTATTCTTGTTCATGACATCGAGGCCGTTTCTCGGAGGTACGCCGATTTCTTCGGTATCGAGCAGCCGAACATCATCGTTACCGGACCGATGGAAATCGCGCAGACGGAGAACCGCGGCGAACCGACGCCGGCGCGGGCCAAACTCGCCTTCTTCAACATGGGCTCGCTGCAGCTGGAATTGATCGAACCGGACGAGCATCCCAGCGCATGGCGCGAATATTTGGACGAGCACGGCGAAGGCCCGCATCATATCGCTTTCGTCATCGAAGGCATGAAGGAGAAAGTTTCGCTCCTGGAAGGCAAGGGCATGCAGCTTCTTATGAAAGGCGAATACACGGGCGGACGATTCGCTTACGTGGATACGTTCAACGAGCTCAAAGTGATGATCGAGCTGCTGGAGAACGATAAGTAAAACGATAAGGAAAACGATCAGCAAGCCGGCTTCGGATCGTTAGCCGCCGAACGCCGCTTACTTCATCCGGTAGGCTGCCGGCGGTACGCCGTACTTCTTCCTGAACACGCGGAAGAAGTACGAATAACTGCCGAAGCCGCATGTTTCCGCTACCTGCTCGAGCGTCATGCTGCTGTATTTGATCCGCTCGATGGCCATGGATAATCGGACGTTTTGGGTATACTGTATGATGGTCAAGCCATAGCACTCCTTGAACAAATGGACGGTCCGCGATACGCTCAGGCCGACATGGGCGGCAACGTCCGAGACGGTAAAGGAGAGCGCGGCTTGTTCGTCGACGAAGTTCTTCATGCGGGTGGCCACGAACGACTTGCCCTGCAGTTCGGATTGCGTATCGATGGCGCGGTCAAGTCCCAAGCACAGCGCGCGGAGCAAATAATCGGCGAGCTCAAGGTCCTCCGCCTCGAAGCGGCGTTTCTCCAGGATCAGCGCCTGCCAGATTGACAGCCAGCGTTCGTCCGGCACGACCTTGACCTTCTGTTTGCGCTCTTTGCGGTTCCACCATTCATCCAGCCATTCACCGCGGCAGATGACGAAATAATCGCCGCTCGAAATGCCGGCGGCATCCGGGGAGGAATCGTCCGTTTGCTGCGCGTGCACGTTGAGATTATAGGAATCGCCAGGCTTGAACAAGAGCAGGTCGCCGGCTTCGATGCGCTGCATGCGGCCGTCGACGAGCGCTTCGCACGTGCCTTCCGTTTGGAGTCGGAACAAGTACGCGCGCAGTCCTTCGGGATTTGTCATTTGGAAAGGCTGCGCATGATAGGAATAGCCGCAGCTCATAATTTCGGCGAACACGGTCACTTACCTCACTTTGCAGCAATATTGGACATGTCACTGTTATATAATACATCGCGTAATCGCTCATTATCTACTATAATGAGTGTCAGATTGGTAAACTAACAATGGCGTAACCGGCGCAAGCGCGCCCTGACGCACATCGAAAGGACGAGCAGAAGATGAAAATCGGATTGCAAATGTATACACTTCGTGACGAAACAGCTAAAGATATGAAAGGTACGCTTCGTAAAGTAGCGGCCATGGGATATGAAGGCGTAGAATTTGCAGGTTACGGCGACGTGCCTGCCGAAGAAATGCGCGACCTGCTGAAAGAACTTAACCTGGAGGCATTCGGCAGCCACGTGAGCCTTGTTAACCTGCAAGAGAAGATGGACGAAGAGATTGCTTACCTGACAACGATCGGCGCATCCTACGTCGTTTGCCCTTGGATCCCGGCTGATAAAGTTGCAGAAGGCGAATCGTTCTGGCGTTCGCTGATCGAACAATTCGTCGGCTTCGGCGAGCGTCTGAAGCAAGCCGGCCTGGAGTTCGCTTATCATAACCATGATTTCGAATTCAAGACGGAAATCGACGGCGAGTTCGTATTCGACGCGATGTACACGAAAGTTCCGGCCGACCTGCTTAAAGTCGAAATGGACATGGGCTGGGTGCAATACTCCAAACAAGATCCGCTCGCTTATATTGCGAAATATGCCGGCCGTCTGCCGCTGATTCACTTAAAAGACTTCCGTCAAGGCGATGGCACGGGTCAAATCGACACGGTTGAGCTTGGCCGCGGCGATCTTCCGCTGAACGACATTATCGCTGCCGCGAAGAAAGCGAACGTGGAATGGCTCATCGTCGAGCAGGATACATGCGCGAACCCGCCGCTCGAGTCCGTTCAAACGAGCATGGAATGGTTGAAAGAAAACGGTCATAAAGCCTAATATAACTTGGATCACAAACTAAAGGAGCCCTTATACTCATGACAACTATTCGTGTAGCTGTAGTCGGCTGCGGCGCGATCGCGCAGCGCCGCCATATTCCGGAATACGCGGCGAACGCCAACGTAAAGCTCGTAGCATTCGTCGATCCGCTTCTGGACCGCGCCAAGAAAATCGCCGATGCGTACGGCGCGGAAGCATTCGCTTCTTACGAAGAGATGCTGGAGAAAGTCAAACCGGATGCAGTCAGCGTATGTACGCCGAACTATCTGCATGCGGAAGTGTCGATCGCTGCGGCTAACGCCGGCGCGCACGTACTGGTCGAGAAGCCGATGGCTTCGACAGACGAAGAAGCGGCTGCGATGATCGAAGCCGCAAGCAAGAACAACGTTCACCTGATGGTCGGCCACAATCAGCGTCTGATGCCGCCGCACGTGAAAGCGAAGGCGATTCTGAAGACCGGCGCACTCGGACGCGTATTGACGTTCCGGACATCGTTCGGCCACCCGGGCCCCGAAGCTTGGAGCGTTGACGGCAGAGACAGCTGGTTCTTCCGCAAGCCGGAAGCGATCATGGGCGCAATGGGCGACCTCGGCGTTCACAAGTCCGACTTGATGCGCTACCTGCTGGACGATGAAGTCGCGCAGGTAACTGGCTTCATTGGCACGCTGGACAAGAAAGATACGGATATCGACGATAACTCGACTTGCCTTCTTCGCATGAAGAGCGGCGCGATCGGCACGCTGGTCGCCAGCTGGACGTACTACAAAGGCGAAGACAACAGCACGGTGCTGTGGTGCGAGAACGGCGTTATGAAGATCGGCACGGATCCGAAGGATCAAATTATCGTTGAGCTTCGCGACGGCACGGTGGAGAAATACAATGTCGGCGCGATCAGCACGAACGATAAACAGGAAACGAGCGGCGTAGTCGATGCATTCGTTGAATCGATCGTCACGAATACGAAGCCGGCTATTTCCGGCGAAGAAGGCCGCAAATCGCTTGCCGTCATTCTGGCAGCATTCGAATCGCAAGCGACCGGTAAAGTAATCAACTTGTAATTCATGCATGGGTTCTATAGAAGAAGCCCGGTATCGATAATCGATACCGGGCTTTTCTGTATGCGCCTTAAGCTTTATAGACGAGCGGATTAAGCGGCGAGGCGGCAATATCGCCCGGCGCCAATCCCGGGAACCAGCCGCGCAGGTCGTTGGCGCGAGATTTCGAATCCGGCTCGGCAATGCGCACGCCGTCTTCGATATAGATAATGGTCATGACTTCGCGCATCGAGTCGGTTGGATTGCCCGGCGCGGAGTGGAGGGTCCAGCCTGCATGGAACGTAGCGTCGCCGGCCGCAAGGGCACCGTAGTTCGTCGTCGGAAGCTGCTTGCCTTCGATAAACGAGCCGAGCGTCTTGTGGGATTCGTCGGAAATTTCCTGACGGGACAGATAGCCGAAGTTTTGAGATTCGTCTACGAATGTCATCGATCCGACCTCAGCCGATACGGGAACAAGCGGCATCCACAGCGTGATCGTATTCGGCGTATCGAGCGGCCAATAGATTTGGTCTTGGTGCCATGGCGTGTGGCCGCCGCCCGGCTCCTTGAACAGCGCCTGGTCGTGATAGATCCGAACGCCGCTGACGCCCATAAGCTCTGCGGCGATTTTGGCAAAACGTCTTGCCATCACGAAGCGCTTCGCTCCTTCGTTCAGCTGCCACAAATTGCCGATTTGGATAAAGGCTTTGCCGTATGTGTCCCGTTCTTCCACAGGCTTGGTATTGTAATTATGTTCGCGTACGACGTTTGCAATAACAGGTTCGTAAGCGTTGATTTCATCTTGCGTCGCGATGCTATTGAGCTTGATATGCCCGTTCTTCTGATAAGAAGCGATTTGCTCTTGCGTGAGCGCGTAATCTTCGTCAAGCGATGGAAGCTGCGAGTAATTGGTTGTCGTCGACATCGTCGTTCAACGTCTCCTTTGAGTCATCCGCCCGGATGGTTGTAGTAGGTGTATGGAATATCTACATTATAGAGCGGCAACCTGCTGGAATCTTTGTAACAAATCGCTGATTCTTTTGTCAAAAACAACTGCCATCCGCTATACTGAATCTTAATATAAGTACGTCCGGCAGGGAGATGAACGTTAATGTATTTGTCTGAATTGATGGCAAAGCAGCCTATAGTGCCTTACATTCGCGAGAGCGATTTTGCGGTTCGCAAGCCATGGACGGTGGCGGCGAGGACATTGCTCGATTATTTGCTCGTGTACATCCAAGAAGGGGAATGCCTATTCCACGTAAACGAGCAAGCCTATGATTTTCGCGGCGGGGATTTTTGTCTGATTCAACCGGGCAGCCTGACGGTGCTGGAGGGGAAAACGAATTCGATCACGCCGTTCGCCCATTTGGACTGGTTTTACGATGAGCGCAGGGAAGAGCGGTTCCCGACGCGTCCCGGGCAAATCGACATTACGCCGTATCGGCATTTGCTGCAGCCGCGCTTGAACGATCTGCAGGGCATC
Source organism: Paenibacillus rhizovicinus (assembly GCF_010365285.1). Taxonomy (NCBI): domain Bacteria; kingdom Bacillati; phylum Bacillota; class Bacilli; order Caryophanales; family Paenibacillaceae; genus Paenibacillus; species Paenibacillus rhizovicinus. The sequence goes on along the minus strand of NZ_CP048286.1, from coordinate 1,698,755 downwards.
GACATTCCCGTCCGCTTGCGTCCGAAACAGCCGATTCAGCTGCGAAGCCGGTTTCTGGAAATGGTCGAATGCTGGCAGCACCGCAACCCGCTTATGCAGCTCCGGGCGCAGACGCTTGGCGCGGAAGTGCTGCACACGATTCTAGAGGACCATTCGGAAGACTTGAAACAAACGGAGAAATCGGCGCCGCAGCCGATGAATTGGATGACGTCGTTCATTTCCTTCCGGTTGTCGGAACCGCTGTCCGTCTCCGAAATGGCGGCCAGGGCGAATTTGTCTCCTTCCCGCTTCAGCGCCAAATTCAAGGAGGAGTTCGGCGTGGCGCCGCATCGCTATTTGCTGCAGCTGCGTATTCAGCATGCCAAGGAGCTGCTTACGAACTCGGCCCACGGCATGGAAGAAATCGCGGGCTATTGCGGATTTGCGGACATTCACCATTTTGCGAAAATGTTCAAGAAAGAGGCGGGAGTTACTCCGGGCGCATTCCGCAAAGCCGGACAAACGAACGAAAGCACGGTTCCTTCCGAGTAGGGAAGAAGCCGTGCTTCGCGGTTAATGCCTAACGTTTAAGGACGAATGAACTCCTGCGTCCAGTACGGGCTCATGTTGCCGCCTTGGGCATAGCCGACGCCAAGCTGCGTATAGTTGGCGCTCAGGATGTTCTGGCGATGGCCCGGGCTGTTCATCCATGCCGTCATGACGGCATCGACGGATTGCTGGCCGGCCGCGATATTCTCGCCCGCATAGGAATAGTTCACGCCGAATGATTTCATCATATCGAACGGACTTCCGTACGTCGGGGACTGGTGATCGAAGTAGCCTTTGTCGCGCATGTCGGCCGATTTGGCTTGCGCTACTTTGTTCAAGCTAGTGCTGAGCGTCAGCGCTTGAACGCCTGCTTTGGCACGTTCCGCATTCACTTTTGCCAAGATTTGATTGGCGATGTTGGAATTGACTCCCGTACCGGCACCAGCCCCAGTACCTGTGCCTACGCCAGTACCCGTGCCAGTGTTGCCTGCGTTCCCCGTATTGCCTGGGTTGTAAGAACCGGTATTACCCGTATTGCCTGTATTGCCCGTGCCGCCGTTGTAATTGCCTGCGTTTCCGGTGGTGTTGCCGGTAGTGCCATTGTAGTAATTCGCGGAACCGGGATACATCTGACGCAGCCAATCGTTCAACGGATTGAGATTGATGTTGTTCAGCGTCTTCGCGCGCATCGTGCCGTCGTAATTGTAGGAATTGTAGGAATTGTAGCTGCCTGCGTTGTAGCTGCCAGTGCCCCGATCATTGCGAATGATGCCGTTGTTGTCAGTCCGCGCGTTCAAGCTGTTCATCGGCAGACGGTCGACGGTATTCGTTCTGATGCGATGCCCCTCTTTGCTGGCCGAGTGGTACGTGCCGTTCGGCGATGTGTCGCGAACGGAGTTATAGATGATTGCACCTACGCCAAAAGCCAGCACTAATCCGAGCAGCGTTCCGAAAAATCTTTTCATGAGTATCAAGCTCCTTTCTAACCACTAATATGTTCAGCGGCAAAAAGGGCTATGCGATACGGGACGAGGAAGATCAAGCAAGTTGCCCCACGATCAGGACGCCGCCGCCGCGAGGGTAATCACGCCGGGTAGCGTTGGGACTGAGAACCAAACCATATAACATTTTGGGCAGCTGTACGGCTTTCGGTTCCGCTCGGCTTCCTTTGGCATGAATAGTGATAATAGGCAGATTTTATGGTAAGCTGAAGCTGATGGATATTTAAAATACGATTGGCAGGATATGATAATATGGAACAGCTGGAAGGGCATAAGAAAATCGTGATCAACGGGCATATGAGCCGCTATATGTTCACGCTTGGCGAATATGACCTGCCGCTCTATATGGATAGCATCGGCTTTAATCCGGAACAGGAATCTATAGATCGCACGAAGGGCTACCCGAATTTTCACTGGCTGCAAACGATCGAAGGCGAAGGCGAGTTCCTGCTCAACGGGCGCCGTTATTCCCTCCCGGCAGGCAGCGGATCCATGCTGTTTCCGGGCGTTCCCCATTCTTACGCGGCCAAAGGCGGGAAGAAATGGTCCACGCTGTACGTTACGTTCGGCGGGGAGCTGGCAGCTTCGATGCTGGCATCGCTAGGCATTCGCCATACGGAATGGCTGCATTGGAACGAAGACGCGCCGATTACATCGCAGCTTCTCGGCATGATCGAGCAGATCAAGAAGGACGACGATCGGACGGGCCTCAACGCCTCGGCGGCGCTGTATCGATTCTTGACCATGATCAAAATATACGGGCAGAAGGGCGGACGCTCTTCGGTCTATCAATATTTGGAGAAATTAGACCCGCTGCTGCACTGGCTTGACGAACACTACGGGGATCCGGAAATTGGACTTCCGGACATGGCGGAGCAGCTTGAGATCAGTCCGCGGTACTTGAATTCGCTGTTTCGGCAAGCTTTCGGCATTACGGCATACGCTTATTTGATTCGGCTTCGCATCATTAAGTCTAAAGAGATGATGAGTTTCGGCGATAATAAGCTGTCCATTAAAGAAATCGCCCAATTGTCGGGCTACCGGGATTCGAGTCACTTTATTGCGGCATTCGGCAAAGCGGAGGGCATGACGCCGGAGCAGTTCCGGAAGCTGCACGGACTTTTGATATGAACGATGAGAACGGAGCGAAAGCATGATGATCGAGTTGAAACCATGCACGGCCTGCGGTCAGGAGAAGCCGCTCTCCGCCTTTACGAAACGGTCGGGAAGCAGCAGCAGGCGCGGAACTTGCCGGACTTGCCTGCGCAAGCGCAAACGGATCGCGGATCCGCCGGCAGCGGCAGGCGTTACGGATCGTTCGGTCGAGGCCGTAATGGCGGCTGCTTCCGAGCAGGGAATGCCGCCGACGGAAGGCGAGACCGGCACGGCTGTGCCGAAACCAAGCCGCAAGCGCCGCCGCAGGAAGAAGAAGCAGGCAGACCTGCGCCGCGAGGACAAGCAGGATGAAGCGGACTTCCTAGAGATTGCGGATACGGCCGACGAGCCGGCAGACGGGCCGGCGGACATGCCGGCCGAAGCGGACGAGCCTGCAGCTGCAATAGCCGCGGTGCCGTCGAAGCCGAAGCGCAAACGCCGCCGCAAGAGGAAGAAGCAAACGGATTTGCGGCGTCCGGATACGCAGGAACCGAAGGATGCCGCCGAAGTGCCGCAGGCATCCGAAGAAGTGGAAGAAACGCCAACAGAAGAGCATGCCGGCCATGAACCGTCGGCGTCTCCGCGCAAACGCAAACGTAAACGCCGCCGCGGCAATGGCAAATCCGCGAAACGGAAGCCGGCAGCGGAAGCAAGCGAGGCGGAGTCGGCCGTCGTGCGGCCTCCGGACCGGATCATTATCCCCGTCAAAGGCAGCTTCTCCTTCAAGACTTCCATGTTGAACGACCGCGGCCGCGGAATGATCCGGCTTCGCGGCAAACGCGAAACGGGCAAGCGCTGGTCGACGGAAATTCCGATGGAAATGGCCGTCCGCATGGTGGAGGAAGGCGCGGCGGGCATCATTCATCCCGGACTCATTCACAAGCTGTACACCAAGACGGATTTCCGTCTGCTCGTGCTGCAGCGGGATGATTATATTTGCCGCTACTGCGGAAATTTCGGCGATACCATCGACCATGTGATGCCGAAATCGAAGGGCGGCTTATCGACGCCGGCGAACTGCGTATGCGCTTGCGCGGACTGCAATTTGAAGAAGGCGGACAGCCTGGATTACGTTGACGATGAAGTGCTGCAGCACTTCCTGTATCAGAATCCAAGCATGATTTAAGCCGGGAAATTCGCCGGTTTCTCGAGCGTTAGGGAGCCTTAGGAAATTCAGAGTGGAAGATTTTATGAGATGAAATGACGATTCTCACGTGTTACCATGGGTGGCGTCGGAAAGACAGACGGTCACATATCGAACACATGAGGAGGATTTTCATGAAGATGCAACCAATTCGAACAGGTGTCGCAAGCGTACTCGCAGCAAGTTTAATCGTTCTCGGAGCAGGAGCAACACTGCAGAAAGCAGAAGCAGCCTCCGTGAATACTTCCGTATCGTATAAAGTGACGAACAGCGATACGATGTACCTGATCGCCAAGAAATACGGAGTCAGCCTAAGCGCGTTGATCGCTGCGAATCCATCCATTGCGAACCCGAACGTGATTTGGGCAGGCATGACGGTGAAAGTTCCCGTAACAAGCGCCGGCGGTTCGACATCCGGCGGAACGACGGGATCGGGCACGACGACGAACACGGCGGATAAAAGCACGTTCGCCGCGCAAGTGGTGACGCTCGTGAACAAGGAACGCGCCAAAGCGGGCCTGTCCGCGCTGAAATCCGATACGCTGCTGACGAAAGTCGCGCTGGATAAAGCGAAGGATATGTATGCGAACAATTATTTCGATCATAATTCCCCGACGTACGGATCGCCATTTGATATGATGCGTGCCTACGGCGTCGCTTATTCTTACGCAGGCGAGAATATTGCCAAGGGACAACAAACGCCGCAGGAAGTCATGACGGCGTGGATGAACAGCGCGGGACATAAAGCGAACATCTTAGGCAGCCACTACGGCAAGATCGGCGTTGCTTACTATAACGGCGAATGGGTACAGGAATTCACTTCCTAATCCGCATCGCAGACGCATAAAGCGGCCCTTACGGGGCCGCTTTTCTTTACATAGCGGCCGCCTTCGCTTATTATGTAACCATTGGTTACTAAATAAAGGGGCTGAATTCGCAATGATTTCGAAGCGCAAACAAATGACGGAAGACATGAAGACCGCGATCCGGCAGTCCGCCGCGGAACTGTTCGCCGAGAAAGGCTATTTGCACGTGACGATGCGCGAAATCGCCAAGCAGGCCGGCTGCTCGCATACGGCGATTTATTTATATTTCAAGAACAAGGAGGAACTGCTGCAGCAAATCGCCATTCCGTCGCTGCTTGAGCTGGAGGACGCATTTCTGACGGAGATGGCGAATCAAGCCGGGACGCCGTTCGATCGGCTCGTGGCGGTCTGCAATCGGTTTGTCGCGTTCTGCTTACGCAACGGCAGTCTGCAGACGGTTCTGTTCATGACGGGCTCCGTGCGGGTGGACGACCCGGCCCCGGCGCTCGAACTCAATGTGATCCGCAATCGCATATTCGCGCATTTGAGGCAGGCGCTGCAGCTTGTCGTCGGTCCGGATCTGGCGGATAGCGGCAGCGAAGACGAAGAAGCGGTGACGAACCGCGCACGCGTGCTCTTTTATTACGTGCAGGGCTTCGTTAGCACGTATACGGGGCATTCGGAACCGACTGAAAGTTTATTATTGCGGGTGCTGCCGATCTTCAAGGACGGGATTGCCATTATGACGCGCGGAATGACCGCGAAACCAGTTTGAAACAAAATTAATTGTTTTTAATGCCGAAGGGATTGGCCTGACGAAAGCGAATTCATCAAGTAGAATCGTTTCGGAGGTTGGGACATGAGGCGGAAAGCCATCTATTGCAATCGCTTGCTTGCTTTAACGGTGAAACGGAAGCTCGAATTGAAGATAGCCGCGGCGAAGGAAGCAGTAAGCGAGCTGGGACCGGATTCCATGAGCTATCAGCGGTTGATTAAATATTTGCCCGAACCTATCTTCGTCCATGACGGCGAAACGGTTCTATTCACGAATCAAGCGGGCTTGCGTTTGCTGGGCTTGACGGAGGCGGATTTGCTCGCGAATCCCGAAGTGCGCCGCTACGTACATCCTGACTGCCGCGAGCAAGCGAGAAGGCGGCTCAAGAAGGTGTTCGAAACGGATGAGCCGAGCGATTTCGCGGAATCGAAGCTGATCAGCGTCTCCGGCGAAGTCATCGATGTCGAGGCCTCCAGCATTCGAATCCGCCACTACCCCGGCAGAGGGACGGTCATCCAGAGCGTGTTTCGCGATATTCGCGACCGCAAGAAGGAAGAAGAAGCGCTAATCCAGTCGGAGAAGCTGTCGGTTGTCGGCCAAATGGCGGCGGGCATTGCCCATGAGATCCGCAATCCGCTCACGTCACTTATCGGATTCTCCAAGTTTCTGAAGACCCGAATCGACAGCTATCACGATTATTTCGATATTATGCTCGTTGAATTGGACCGGATTAATTCCATCGTGCAGGAATTCATGGCGCTCGCGAAGCCGCAAGCCAATCAGTTCCGCCAACACGACCTGATCAAGATCATCCAGAGCGTGCTGACGCTGCTGGAGACGCAGGCCATTATGAATAACGTAGAGCTCAAAGCCGCGTACAACGTGGATTCGGCCATGCTGCTGTGCGAGGAGAACCAGCTCAAGCAGGTGTTCGTCAACGTGCTCAAGAACGCGATTGAAGCGATGCCGAAAGGCGGCACCGTCTCGATTGTGCTCAAGTCATCCGGATCCCGTAACATTACCGTGTCCATTACGGACCAAGGCATCGGAATCCCCAAGGAACAGCTGCCTTTGCTCGGCGGCCCGTTCTTCACGACGAAGGAGAGCGGAACCGGGCTCGGCCTGATGGTTTGTTACCGCATCATTGAAGGCCATCATGGTAAAATCAACATTTCCAGTCACGCCGGCAAAGGGACGACGGTCACGATTTCCCTTCCTAAAAATGGTTAAAACATGCCGAGTGGTCGAATTTACCGGTAGGTTTGGCAACATTGCTATGTTATTCTATAACGCGAGCCGAAACGATACTCGTACGGGGGATCTTTTGGAGCTTAATAGCTCCGTTCCCGTCATCTGATGACCATCACATGACGGGTTCACCGCGCCTTGGCGCTGGGGTGAATCGCACTTCTACGTGCGTAGGGTTGAACTCCTCAATCCGAATCCGACAACTAACCTCGCAGGCCGCATGCGACGACGACTTCTTTGCTCCGCTTCTGTCAGCGGTTCGGTCATCTTCGCGATGACGTGATAGATTTGTTTACTCGGTCTATGACGTAAATCAAAGGAGGCAATCGACAACATGAATCACATCTGGAAGAAGGGCATTGCAACGGCGGTGCTCGGCATTGCCATTCTCACGCAGACGCACGCGGCGAACGCGCAGGCCATGTACAAGGCGAATGAAGAGGATACGTTCTGGAAACTGTCGAACAAGTTCGGCGTAACGGTCAATTCGCTCATGCAAGCCAATCCATTCGTGGACGCGGCCAACATCTACGAAGGGCTGCAGCTCGTTATTCCTGATTCCGCCCATGCAGCATCCGCGCGGGTCGAAGGGCCGATCGCGACCAAGGAGAAGCCGGCGGCAGCAAAGAAAATGGAAGCCGTCAAACCGGCTCCAAAAGCCGTAGCGGCTGAAGCAAAATCGCCTGAAGCGCCGAAGGCAGCTAAGAAAGTCGCGAAAACCGCGGTGAAAACGACCGCCAAGCAGACGAAGAAGACGGCATCGAAACAGGCACAAGCAAAGACGGCCAAGAGAGTCGCGGCGAAGAAGCCTGAGCTCGATCACGTGAGCGTCAACGGCAAGTCGTACGTGTACACGGACGTCATGCAGGTAAAAGCAAGCGCCTATACGGCCGCGGCCTCGGAGAACGGCTGGGGACCGGTCGACTACTTTGGAAACCCGTTGAAGCTTGGAACGATCGCGGTCGATCCGGACGTCATTCCAATGGGCAGCAAAGTGTACATTACAGGCTATGATTACAATGGACTTCCGTCCGGCGGAATGATGGCCGTGGCAACCGATCAAGGCAGCGCGATCAACGGTAACCGGATCGATATTTTCGTTCCGCAATCCCAGAAGTCGGCAAGCGCGTTCGGATTCCAGAACGTCAAAGTGTTTATTCTTAATTAGCCGCGTATTACCGGCTAAGACGACAGCCATAATTTATCGAACGTTCATGATGAGTCATACGAATAGCAAAACGAACAACGGCAGCCCCGGCGGGCTGCCGTTGTTCGCTTTCATTGGAGCTTGCGTCCGGCTGGCCGTCCGAGCAGCTCGGGCAACGTGACGATAACGTAGCCTTTGCTGCGCAGCAATTTGATCAGCCGCGGCAGTGCGGCAATGGTTCCGGACAGATCTTGTCCCTCGCCCCCGCCGGCATGCTGCAGAATGATGGAGCCCGGCTGCAGCGTTCTGCGGATATTAATCAAGATGGACTGGCTGTCCAAGCTGCGCCAATCCTGGGAATCGACATCCCAGTTCACGACCGTGTATCCCTGGCTTCTCAGCCATTCTACCTGTGCAGGCACGATTTCGCCGTAAGGCGGACGAACGAAACGCGGGCTGTAGCCGACGAGGGGCCGAAGCGTCCAATCCGTTCGTGAAATTTGCTGCTGCATGGCATAAAGCGAGATTCTGGAGAAGACGGGATGATTCAAGGAATGATTGCCGACGATATGGCCTTCCCTGACCATGCGGCGCACAAGAGCGGGATGGGCTGCCGCTCGCTGGCCGACGACGAAGAAGGTGGCCCTCACTTTATAGCGGGCAAGCGTTTCAAGCACTTGCGGCGTATATCTGGGATCGGGCACGTCATCGAACGTGAGCGCGACTCGGCGGTAGCGCCGGGGTCCCCAAATCACGAAGGAGCCTGGATACTGCTGCTGCAGGGCGACCCAGGATATCGGCTTGGCGCGATTTCGCTTCTTGCGCTTGCGCGTCTGGGCAGAGAAGGCGTTCTCATCGACTGAGGGCTCGGCGGGAAGCTGCAGCCTTTGAAGCTTGTGCTGGCTCTGGCCCTGGCTGCTGCCAGCAGGGGGATCCGATGCGGCCCGTACGCGTACGGCCCCTCCCTGTAACGACGCGTCCGCAGAACCGGAGGACAATAGCGTCCATGCCAGCGCGAGCAGCAGCGCTTTCCGCGGTCCCCGAAACATCCGCATATTCTTCCCTCCTCGAAATACAAGTCTTTATAAGTGCGAAGCTTACATATAAGCTTATATTTCACCGGAATGAAACGCGCTGCGCCGCCTTTGGACCGTCGACTGCCGTTTCACCTTTGATGATGTCATTTTGCCCTCAATCGCGCCGAACATTCAACAAAAAGTCCAGATCGGCACTTTACAGCGCCCGTCCTTAGAACGTAACATAATAAGGAATCATGTATGAGAAGGGGAGAGCAGATGCCAACAATCGATATGCCGCTGAAAGACTTGCAAGCGTATTCAGGAATCAATCCGAAACCTTCCGACTTCGATGCTTACTGGGAACGGGCGCTGACCGAAATGCGGGGCCTGGACCCTGCGATCGAACTCGTGCCAAGCGCGTTCCAAACACCGACAGCCGAATGTTTCGATCTTTATTTCACGGGCGTCAAAGGCGCACGCATTCATGCCAAATATGCCAGACCGCGCCATTCGCAGCAGCCGCATCCGGCCGTCGTGCAGTTTCATGGTTACTCCGGCAATGCGGGAGAATGGGCAGATAAACTAAGTATCGTTTCGCTCGGCTTCTCCATCTTCTCGCTCGACTGCCGGGGGCAAGGCGGCTCTTCCGAGGATACGGGCGGCGTTATCGGGAACACGCTGAACGGCCATATTATCCGCGGGTTGGACGGCCATCCGGACAATCTGCTGTTCCGTCACATCTTCTTGGACTGCGCGCAATTGGCCGGAATCGCCATCGACAGCCCGGAAGTCGATCCGGAGCGCGTATACGCGATGGGCGGATCGCAGGGCGGAGCGCTCACGATCGCTTGCGCCTCGCTTGAGCCGAGAATCAAGAAGCTTGCGCCTGTCTTCCCATTCCTCAGCGATTATCGCCGCGTGTGGGAAATGGATTTGGCGAAGGATGCGTATTCGGAATTGAAAACGTTCTTCCGTCACTTCGATCCGCAGCATGTGCGCGAAGATGAGATTTTCACGAAGCTTGGCTACATCGACATTCAGCATCTGGCTAACCGGATTCAAGGCGAGGTTATGATGGCTGTCGGCTTGATGGACACCATCTGTCCGCCGTCCACGCAGTTTGCGGCCTACAATAAGATCACCGCGCCGAAGCGGCTGGAAATCTATCCGGATTTCGGACATGAGGGCTTACCGGGATTTAATGACAAGACGATTCAGTTCTTCCTGGGAGAATACTAAGAGGAGGTACGCATCGATGCGTATTGGCAAAAACGAGAAGCTGGTCATGATCGGCGACTCCATTACGGATTGCGAACGTGCAAGACCTGTCGGCGAAGGACTGTTTAACGCGATCGGCAGAGGCTATGTAGGCGTCGTGGATGCGCTGCTCACATCGACATACCCGGAGCTCGGCATCCGCGTCGTGAATATTGGGACTAGCGGCAACACGGTCCGCGATCTCGAGGCGCGCTGGCAGACCGACGTTCTGGACTTGAAACCGGACTGGCTGTCCATCATGATCGGAACGAATGACGTTTGGCGTCAATTCGATTCTCCGACGATGAGGGAATCGCATGTCTTGCTGGAAGAGTATGAAGAGAAGCTGGAGGCGCTTGTCGCAAGCACGCTGCCGCGGCTGAAGGGACTCGTCCTCATGACGCCGTTCTTCATCGAGCCGAATCCGAACGACCGGATGCGGGCGCAGATGGATCTGTACGGCGCCGCGGTCAAACGGATCGCCGCCAAATACGATACGCTGTTCATCGATACGCAGGAAGCGTTTAACCGCGTGCTGGAGCATCTGTATTCCGGGACGCTCGCATGGGACCGCGTGCATCCTAACCAAGCCGGCCATGCCGTGCTGGCGCGCGCCTTCCTGCAGTCGGTCGGATACGAATACGCTAAAGGCCTATAAAGTAAAAGCTCCAAGTAGTTCAAGGACTGCTAAAGCTGCAGCACAAAATGAAAAAGCCGCCTCGGTTCAACCGAGAGCGGCTTTTCTTGCGCTATGTAATCAGATTTTGAAGATGGACATCGTGCGCTGCAGCTGCATGACGATTTGCTGCATTTTCTCGGTCTCTTCGACGACGGCTTGAACGGATCCGATATGTTCGTTCATGGAAGCCGACACTTGCTCCGTGCCTGCCGCGGATTGCTGCGTGATGGCGGAGATACTCTGGATGGAGCCGGAGATTTTGCGGGCGCTCTCCAGCATCGCATCGCTTTCGCGAGAGAACTGGGCGATTTGGGTGGTTATGAATTCGACGCTTGTCACGATTTCCGTGAAAATATGTTCCGAGTCGTGCAGCATCTGCAGCTGCATATGTACGACTTCTTCGTTGACCTTGATGTTCTGGATCGCTTGCTGTACGCCGGCATCGATGTCGCGGACGAGCGTGAATACCTCTTTCGTGGACGAAGTGGATTCCTCGGCAAGCTTGCGCACCTCCTGCGCGACGACCGCAAAGCCCCGGCCGTGCTCGCCTGCGCGCGCCGCTTCGATGGAAGCGTTGAGCGACAGCAGGTTGGTCTGTTCGGCCAAATCCGAAATCGTGCGCGTGATGGAAGAGATGCCTTGCGCCTTCTTCGCCAGATCTTCGATGGCGGAGGCAACTTGGGAAGTCGCTTCCACGTTGCGGTTCATCCCTTGCGACTGGCTTTCGACCGCCTGCCTGCCGCGGGAAACGAGGCTCAGGGTCTGCTCCGAACGCTGATTCATCTCTTTGGTCGAGTAGGTATATGCGCTTACTTTATCTTCGATCTCGCGGATGGATTCCGCCATATCGGAGACGTCCTCGGAGATTTCGTTTGCGCCCGTAGCGAGCTCGCCGGCCGAGGAAGCAACCTGCTGCATCACTTGCTTGAGCGCGACGTTCTTATCGAAGATGCTGCGGCTCGTATCGTTCACGACTCTGGAGATGGTCGAGGTTTCTTTGAGGATATCGCGCAGCTTGTCCACCATGCTGTTGAACGAATGGCCGAGCTCGCCGAGCGAAGCGGTAGAAGCGGCATCGACCCGCTGCGTAAAGTCGCCTTTGGAAATGCTGAACGCAATGGATGTCATGTCTTGAATGGAGGATGTAAGCGCTCTCTCTATTACGCCGGCTAAAGGATAGGTGATAATTGCCATAATGACCATTATGGAGAGGCCTAGAAGAATGCTGCCGCCCGTAAGGAGCAAACCAAGTATAAGCGCAATTGAAAAGATGGCTACGATCGCATAGCAGCCTGTTAGCAGCTTATTCCGAACCGATAATGCAGAGAACCATTGCATCCTGCTTTCCCCCTATTTTTGGAATAATCCTATTATATCATCGCGTTGTTTTTTGTCTATATTGGTCCTATCCGATCGCAATGTGTCGAAAGAACCGAAGGGGCGAGCGGAGTAGATGTCGAAAGAACCAAAAAACTGTAAGGTTTTTGTAAAAAAATAGTTGTAAGCTGGTAAGGTCTGTCCTATAATGGGTCTGTAGGATGAACTGGAAAATAAATCCTAAATTAGGTAGCGGAGGCAGGAGACAGATGGAACTCGATGCAATGACATTGGCTCGGCAAGTTGATTTCGTATTTAAACAATTGGAAGAAGAACTGCTTCATTCTTTAGCGGGAACGGTCATCATTCAAATTCGGAATAACGTTGTCGGGAAATATGGCGTTCGCCACAATCCCATCGAGAGCAAGAACGGCCGTATTGGACAATCGGAACAGGGCATGACCCGCGAACAAGTTCAAGCATTCCGGCAAATGGCCGTCGATTCCATCAAGTTAAAGCGGAATTGGACGCATGGCGAGATTCTGTATGATTTCTCCGTCCGCTCCGGTACTTGGTCCGCAAGCATCCTGTTCGAAAGCAATTACAACCTGGCGAACATGTTCCGCTATACGCCGAAATACGGTCAACAGGCGCTGCGTGAAACGCCTTGAAACATAGCAAAGAAGCTGCCTCGGCTCGCAGGGGCAGCTTTTTCTTTGTCGGGCATCGTGTGCCGCCTGGAGAGTCATTGCTTTGCCTTAACGGGAAGCTCTGCCTGCAAGTTGCATTTCAGCCATTTGCACGAGTCTGCGCGTAATGTTGCCGCCGATTGCGCCTGCGTCGCGAGTTGCCATGTCGCCGTAATATCCGTCTTGGGGAATAGCGATACCGATTTCGCGCGCTACTTCATACTTCATTTGATCGAGCGCCGCATGTGCGTGGGGGACGACCAGAGAGTTGTTGGAAGCCATCGTAATCACCTCCTTTTGTACCCTTAGTATGGATACGCTGGAAGCGTTTATGCGAAATATCGCGCTTTCAGGACATGTATTTTTTTCCAGTTTAGAAGATGATCCCGATTGCGAGCGGGAGCAGAAACAAAGTATACACCACCAAGTTGGCCAGCAGCGAACGGGGCGGCTCGTGGTTACAGTCGCATGCGGCCGCTTCGATGCCCTGCCATTCCTGAACGGCGGATTGGAACTGATAGATAGCGGTCGCAAACAGGCCGATGGCGGACAGTTTAACCGGGACGGCAAGGTTCGGTTCGACGAACAGGACGAGCGTGCCCGTGCGGGCGAGATAGACGATATAGAGTCCGAACGCGCCAAGGATGCCGCATCGGATGAGATGATGAACGATGTTTCTGCGTTGTTTTGTCGACAGGGTAATCAAGGCTGCTCCTCCTCAGATTCCGAATACGAGCTTCTCCGTAAGCATCGAACCGATCCATACCGCGGCGATCAGAAAAGCGACGATGACGACAACGATCTTGCTGCGGAAGGCGGCGAAGAGCAGCAGCAGGCTTTTGACATCGACCATGGGGCCGAAGACGAGGAAAGCGAGCAGCGCTCCGGGACCGAAGATGCCGTGCAGCGACGAGGCGACGAAGGCATCCGAGGTCGAACAGAGCGAGAGCACGAATCCGGCCGCCATCATGAAGAGCGACGCCAGCGCGGGCGAACCGCTGACTTGATGGAGCAGCGAAGGGTCAAGCGCGGACTGCGCGAGCGCGGTGATGAATGCGCCGATGATCAAATATTTGCCGATATCGAACAATTCCTCAGAAGCATGCGTGAACGTCGCCTGGATGCGGTCTTGAATCCCGCCGTTCACATGTCCGTGATTATATTGGTAGTTGTCGTCGTCTGGCAGCCGCGAGCCTTGCGATACGAAAGACTGCAGACCGAGCTTGAGGGGATTCCGTTTCATGAAGGCGTAGAGGACCATTCCGAGCAGTATGCATACGGCAAAAGCCAGCCCCATTCGGGCGTAGGCAATCGAAGGCTCGGCTCTGAACGCATTGAACGTCGAGACGAATACGATCGGATTGATAATCGGCCCCGCGAATATGAAGACCATGCCGATATAGGCGGGCATGCCTTTGCGAATGAGCCTGCGCACGATGGGTATCATGCCGCATTCGCAAAGGGGGAGCAGCAAGCCGAGCAGGCTTCCGAACAGCACGCCGGCGATCGGATTGCGCGGAGTCAGCTGCGCGATGAGCCGATCCGAGACGAAAACTTGGAGCACGGCCGAGACGAGGACGCCCAGCAGAATGAACGGAAAAGCTTCTATAATGATGCTGATGAAAATATGTTGGAATTCATGCATGGCAACAGCCGCTCCCCTTCGGAATCGAAATCATAATCGGCAGCGACATACGCCGTCAGACAACGCCGCTAACTATAAGCTATGCAGGCTTGTTAACCGGCAGGACAAACTTTATGGCAAATCGGACAATCAGTAAAAAAACCATTGCCAACATAATGAAAAGGGAGTAGAATTCGCTTTGTGTGATAATGATTCTCATTATTGATAACTCGGGAACGTACACCACTCTTTTATAAGTTAGGGGACTTCTTCAAATGAATTGGAGCAAGAGAACGACGGGAGCCGCAGCGATATCCGCCCTGCTGGCTTGCTCAGTAGCTTTGACGGCCTGCGACGACAACGACGTGCACGTGAAAGTATCGGATTACAACTTCGATACGGCGGGCAACATGTTCGCTTATGCGGAATTCGAACTTTCCGGCGAACCGCTAGCGGAATCGCTCGGCGTCGATCTCGACGTATTGGACGCCGGCAAAATCGATCAGCCGACTGCCTTCGACTACAAGGCCGGCATCGAATCCTATGAATATTCCGAAGAGGCGATGTACGAAGTCGTCGAGAAGTCCGGTCTGGGCCTTCACTTGGCGAACGGCCCGGCAACGGCGGAGGAAGCGAAACAAGCAGGCGTGTCCAACAATGAACTGCTCGCTTCGCGCTTCCAGCATATGGCCGAGAGCGTCGGTCAACCGGCGGAGGACATTCAGCAGAATATGTTCCCGACCTTCATCGAATACGCATCGGGCGACCCGGAATACAATCAAGACGTGGACACCGCCAAATTCGCCGACGGCGAAGACGGTGCTTATATCCCGAATTACCAAGTGAACTTCGCTTCCCTTCGCTGGAACCGCGATAAAATGAAGAAACAGCTGATTCCCGCCGCCTATGGCGGTACGATGCTGAAGCAATCCCTGTGGGCAGGCGATTTCCTGGGCAACCTGCACGATGCGAAGAGCGACGAGGAAGTGGATGCTTCCACGGCCAAAGAAGGTTCGGAAGACGATCAAGGCTTGAAGCTGGGCGTCAGCTCGGTCGACGGCATGCAGGGGATGATTTTGACCGACGAGGTGTGGAACAAGCTGCTGTATGTCCGCGATAATCTGTTCTACAATCCGGCGAACAAGAACATTGGAACGCTGGCGAACGCGCAAGGCGGCTATTTGCCGCATGCGGTCGACGTGGAAGAGAACGGCGACAAGGACTTCACCGCTGCGAAGAGCCTTAAAGTCAGCGATGACCGCAGCTTGCTGCAGGATCAATGGCTGATGCTCTGGCCGACGTCGGAATTTTTCGGCATGACCGATCAGCGTACGGCGAATCCGAACCGCAATCCGGCGTTTGCCCGCGTGTTCGACGGCGATCCGTTCCCTGCCGCGCCGGCAGTCAACGTGGATGCGGACGACAGCAACGATATCGCCTCCACGGATCCATACACGGTTACGCGCGACGTATTGCTATCCGTGTTCGACAATGTGAAGAATCGCCATTGGAACGATAAAGCCGGCGCATTCGTGACGGAGTCTAACGGCGACAAGCAAGGCACGGAGGTCGATACGTTCGAGGCCGGCTATACGATCGAAGCGCTGCGGATGTTCGAACGCGCCATCGACGGGCTGCCTGTCGGCTATGCCAGCGGCGAAGCAGCGGAAGGCTTGAAGACCGAGCAAGGCGCCGCAGCCAAGGAAATGATTCAGAAACAGGCGGACTTTATTTTGAATACGCTGATCAATAAAGACGGCTTGGCCGTGACCGGATACGATACGGCGAAAGGCAAAGCGAACTCGGATACGACGCTCAAAGCTCAGATCGGCGCGATTCGCGGTTTGACGTCCGCGTTCCTCGTCACCGAGGACGAGAAATACCGGGATGCGGCACGCAAGCTGTATGTCGCTATGGACGAGAAGCTTTGGGATAATGACCTGAAAGCCTACAAAACGAACGGCAAAGAAGCGAATTACGATGCGTTCACGGCTGGCGGCGTGTCGGCTGTATTCCGTCTGGCGCTGGAACATTTGAAGAATACGAGCGGCGACACGGACGCTCCGAAAGCGCTCGAGCAGAATGCGATCCAAGATCGCTATGTATCCTTCTTCCGCCAGGTCATCAACGGGCCTACGCTGGATGAAGGCATGCAGGCCAGCGAATTCTGGGATACCGGCGATGTTTATAAGGAAGGCGACGATTCCGGCAACACGGATGGCGATACGGTGCCTCAACCTCAGAAAGGACATGGTGATCATGGGATTGCTCCTATTCTTCTTCCGGTCAAAATTACAAAATAACGGATGGCGGGCGATCAAACTAACGGCGGGTGCAGCTGCACTCGCCGTTATGGCGTTGTTAAGCGGCTGTTCGCATTCCGGTGATTCTGCCTCTCCCGCGCCCCAATCCGGCAGCAGCATTGTCATGAGCAAGGACGGGGATACGCTGTACATTGCAAATGGCGACACCAATACCGTGTCTGTCGTCGATGCCAAGGAACGCAAGGTGAAGAAAGAAATCTCCGTGGGCAAAGAACCGCGGGAGCTTGCATTATCGGCTGACGGTTCCACGCTGTACGTAACCTGCCGGTACGCCAATTCCGTGGAATGGGTGGATATCGATAAAGGAACCGTGCTCGGTACCGTGAAGACGGGAATCGAACCGTATGGAATCGTCGAAAGCCCGGACGGCAAGCTGCTGTACGTAACCAACTATCGATCCGGTACGGTGGCCGTTGTCGATACGGAATCCCGTGCCGTGCTCAAAGAAGTCAAGGCGGGGACTAATCCGCGCGCAGTCGCCATTGCGGCGGACGGCGGAAAGCTGTACGTGTCGGATTATTTGACGTCGGCTACGACGATTTTCGATACGGCGTCCATGGATCCGTTGAGCGCGAAGAAGCTTGCTGATTCTCCGGATTTGCCGGATCGGAAGAAGAGCCAGGGGAAGCCGAACACGGTGGAGCAGCTGCGGCTGACGCCGGACGGGAAGTCGCTGTGGGAAGCGCATCTGCTTACGAATACGGATACGCCGGTTCAGTTCGAGGAAGTGATCTTCCCAGCGCTGTCGGTCGTTGACGCGCAAACCGGCCAGGAAGATGCGAAGTCGCGCAAGGAACTTTTTAAAGCGATCGATGTGAAGGATAAATTCGGCAAGACGATTATCGTTTCCAACCCGACCGATATCGTATTCTCGCCTGACGGCAACAAAGCTTACGCGCTGATGGGGGGGAGCGAGGACTTGCTCGTCTTCGATATCGCCCGAGGCGGCAGGGCGGGTCAGATTATTCATCATTTGCCGGGAGACTTGCCGATCGGCATGGTCATGTCGAAGGATGGCGGCAGTCTGTACATTCACAACTCGAGCTCGCATGATTTGACCGTCGTGACGCTTCCGCCTGCGGACGAGGAAGGCGGCCAGGCACGCGTGGACGGCAAGCCGCTCAAGCTAATCGGTCAAGATCGGCTGAATGCGCAGCAGCGCCTGGGCAAGACGCTGTTCTACAGCGCCAACTCCGATGATTTCGCGCTTACGGGAAGCAACTGGATGAGCTGCGCGTCCTGCCATTCCGACGGTGAGGTCGATCAGTTGTCGATTATGACGGCCAAGGGGCCGCGAAACATTCCGAGCAACGTGCTGGCGTTCGAGACGGGCTTGTTTATGTGGGACGGCAGCCGGGATGAATTCGACGATTACATTCATACCGTGCAGGGCGAGATGGGCGGGTTGAGCGACGTGGATCCGGCTAAGCCGCTTCCTGCGGACGCGAAGAAACTGTTTGATGCCTTGAAGGCTTACATGACCATGCCGGATGCGTTCCCCGTGCCGCAAAGTCCGTTCCGGACCGAGGATGGACAATTGACGGCGGATGCGGAGCGCGGCAAAGCAATCTTCGAAGGCAAAGCGCAATGCGTGATGTGCCATGCTGCCGACGTCATGACCGACAGCGTGAAGGCAACCGGTTCAGACGGGAAGCTGACTACGGACAATACATCCTTCCTTCATAATGTCGGTACGGTCAACAGCGCGGACGTCGATTACGGCGGCGATGCCCGCGGAGCGTTTTCCAATAAGCGCGAGCGCGGCTTGTTCGATACGCCGACGCTCCGAGGCGTTTATGCAACGGCGCCTTATCTGCACGACGGCAGCGCCGCAACATTGGAGGACGTCATCAAACGCGCCGGAGACGAGCATGGGCACACGTCGGATTTGTCCGAGAAGGAAATCAGCGATCTTGTTTCTTATTTGAAGCAAATCCAATAATGGGGAAATTGTATTCATTCGGGTCGTGTTTCGGACCCTGCGGGAAGCACCGCCTACTCTGACGTCCATGTATGGAATTATAAAACTTAAGACTATCCCCCCAGAGGGGGACCCCGAGGGAACCTTCCCTCTGGACACCCGGAAAGTTGTCGGTATGCTCGGAAAAGGCGCTTGATGCGCCTTTGCGAGCTTGTGCTCGTATTTGTCCCTATCGGGACAAGACTTTATACTCTTTGGGTAGCCCCTTTGTGGGGCTACCCTTTTTTAGAAGCCCCTGCGGGGCTGCCTATTTCTACAGAAGCAGTTTCAGTGCTTCTGTTTTTTGTTTCTGTTGAAGAACGGAATCGGTATGGAGAACTGTTTGTTGTATTCCTTCGACTTGCCGTGACGGTCAAAATGGAGCACTGCGTTGATCTCGCCGCCTACCACGATGACGATGCTCGACAAGTAGAGCCAGGTCAGCAGGACGATGATGCCGCCGATGCTGCCGTATGTTTTGGAATAGTTCCCGAAGTTGTTGACGTAGAAGGAGAAGGCGAGCGACGTGATAATCCAGCCGAATGTCGCGAATAACGCGCCGGGAATGACTTCCCGGAAGCGAAGCCGCAGATTGGGGACGTATAGATATAGCGCGGCGAAGACGATGGCCATGACCGCGACAGGCAGTACGAACTGGGCAACGCTCCAGATGGCATCGAGGTTTCCCGGCAGTCGTGTCTGCTTGTACAGCATGTCGCCGGTCACGCGTCCGAAGATGAGCATGGCCAGGCTGAAGACGATTACGAGCGCAAGGACGATGGTAAACAGCAACGCGTACGCCTTGACTTTCCAGAACGGCCTCGTTTCTTCGACGTCGTACGCCTTGTTGAGCGCCTTCATGACCGCGCCCACGCCGCTCGAGGCGGACCAGAGCGTCACGAGCAAGCCGAGGGATAACAGCGAACCGCTGCGCGAGTTTTGGATTTCCGTAAAAGCATCGCTGATCGTCTTCGTAGACACTTGGGGCATGACGGGCCGAATGCGGTCGATGACATCGTTCACCGTCAAATCGGCGAAGCTGAGCACGGCGATGATGAAGATCAGGAAAGGAAAGAAAGAAAGAATCAAATAATACGTCAACTGCGCCCCCATCGCCTGCACGTCGTCGTCCTGGAACCTGCAATACAAATGCTTCGAAAAGGATAGCATGCCCATCCGGCCCCTTTTCTTCGAAGGCTGGGCAGTCGGAACAGACCGGGCACCAACTGGTTTCGTGGATCCAGAGCCAGCAGTCTTCGACTCCGACCCGGGCGTGGACCAGGGACTTGCCATAGGAATCCCTCCTTACTTTGTTCCCTCACTATTAACCAGCCGAACAAGCGGACAAACCGAATCTAAGTACATCGTATGCGCAAAAGTTTAAAGTCTTGTCCTGGACCGGGAGAAAAACAGGCAAAGCAACCTGTTGCAAGGCAGATCCTGTGATGAAGTCAAGAAAGGCTTTACAACTCGATGTAATTTGATTATCATCTAATTAGATTAATATCTAATTAAATGGGGGTTAAAGAATGCAGGATCAAGCTATAAAAAACGAAAAGTTGAAGCAATCCGTACTGCGAAATTTTATCACCGAACAGGGCAGCATCGTGCATCTGCCGTCACAATTGAAAAAAAGGCTAATCGTACTCGAACATCTCGCAAATCAACTTGATGCCCGGAAGAAGTATTCTGAAAAGGAGATCAATGCATTCATTAAGCCCTTGAACGAAGACTTCGCAACGATACGCAGGGAACTCTTCATACACAAATTCGTGAATCGAGAAAACGACATTTACGAAGTGAATGAATCTAAAGAGTGGCGGGATTGGAAAACGCTCGGCTAGGGCAAGCGGAGTGGCAAGTCTCGGGGTCCTCGCAGGGGACGCAACACAAAGTAAAGTCTTGTCCCGATAGGGACAAATACGAGCACAAGCACCACAGAGCGCCCTGAGCGCCGCTGTCGAAGTCGCGGACAAATATCCGGGTGTCCAGAGGGAAGGTTCCCTCGGGGTCCCCCTCAGGGGGATAGTCTTAAGTTGAAAGCCCCCGCAGGGGACGCAACACAAAGTAAAGTCTTGTCCCGATAGGGACAAATACGAGCACAAGCACCATATGGCGCCCCGAACGCCGCTGTCGAAGTCACGGACAAATATCCGGGTGTCCAGAGGGAAGGTTCCCTCGGGGTCCCCAAGCCGCTGTTGATTTTAAGCCCACCTGCAAGGTATAATCGTCTAAAGCAATGACGGGAACAAGTAAGCGCGGACGAACGCTTCAGAGAGCCGGTGGGTGGTGTGAACCGGCGCAGGCGTCCGATTGACCGAATGGATCCCCGAGCCGCGATGAGGAAAGAGCTCCTGCGAGTTCCGTATGTATCGTCGTTTCGCTTCGCGTTACGAAGCTTGGAGGTTTGCCGCGTCTCGAACAGCATGACTGCGACGCGCAGCAAACAAATTAGGGTGGCACCACGGTCCTCGTCCCTTGCGGCGGAGGGCTTTTTTTGTGTTTAAATTTTGGGGTTTATTAGGAGGCTGTGTTCAATGAGACGCGTATTATCCGGCATTCAGCCGAGCGGTCAACTGACGCTGGGCAACTACATTGGAGCGATTCAAAATTTCGTCAAGCTGCAGGACACGCATGAATGTTACTTCATGGTCGTCGACCTGCACGCCATCACGGTGCCGCAGGAGCCGGCAGCGCTGAGAGAGCAGACGGAGTCGGTGGCGGCGCTCTTCATCGCGGCAGGCATCGATCCGGCCAAAGCAAGCGTGTTTGCGCAATCCCACGTATCCGCGCACGCGGAGCTGGGCTGGTTGTTTACGACGCTGGCCTACATGGGCGAGCTGGAGCGCATGACGCAATTCAAAGACAAGTCGACGGGCAAAGACTCCGTCGGTGCGGGCTTGTTCGTGTATCCGACCCTGATGGCTGCGGATATTTTGCTGTATAACGCGGATCTCGTGCCGGTCGGGGACGACCAGAAGCAGCACTTGGAGCTGACGCGCGACCTGGCGCAGCGGTTCAACCAGCGCTTCGGCGATTTGTTCACCATTCCGGAGCCGTACATTCCGAAAGTCGGCGCACGGATCATGTCGCTGGACGACGCGTCCAAGAAGATGAGCAAGAGCAATCCGAATCCGGCCAGCTACATCGCGCTGCTTGATCCGCCGGACGTCATTCGCAAGAAAATCAGCCGGGCAACGACGGATTCCGGCCGCGACGTGCTGTTCAACCCGGCCGAGAAGCCGGAAGTCAGCAATCTGATGAGCATCTACATGCATTGCGCGGACATGACGCTGGAGGAAATCCAGGCGAAATACGAAGGACAAGGCTACGGCGCGTTCAAGAAGGACTTGGCTGAGGCTGTAGTCGCGAAGCTGGAGCCGATTCAGAAGCGGTATGCGGACATTCGGAATTCCGGAGAGATCCACGACATCTTGAAGCAGGGTGCGGATAACGTATCGACCGTCGCGAACGACATGCTTCGCAGTGCCAAAGAGAAAATGGGTTTCCTGCTGCCTCGCTAACCGAAGCAGGCGCATAGACGCATAGAGGAAAAAGACAAACGCCGCAGATGGGGATCAACCCTGTCTGCGGCGTCTCATTTTGGCGTTAACGATAAATCCGGCACCGATACTGAATATCGTCAAGAGGGAGAAAAGCAAGGCGACCCACCCATTATAGCTGATGGAAATCGCTGTGGCACACATGAGCAGCACGGAGAGAATCGAGAAAAAAAGCGCCATTGGCTTGGACAAGAGAACCTACTCCTTCACGTAATAAAATATTTGAGCGAGTTTAGCATATTCTTCTCGCAAACGAATCATAATAAGTTTGCAACACACCATCGTAAGAGTTGAAAGGAGAAATTCCACATGGCAGGACGTAACAGCAACAGCAATACGTTGGTTGTACCGCAAGCAAGCGCAGCACTTAGCCAATTGAAGTACGAGGCAGCTCAAGAGCTGGGCATTCAAATTCCGCAAGACGGCTACTATGGCAACTTCTCTACTCGTGACGCAGGCTCCCTAGGCGGCTACATCACGCGTAAATTGGTCCAAATCGCCGAGCAACAATTGTCCGGTGGTTCCTCGCAGTTCCGTTAATCGATAACCGGATATTCGAGAAGTGAACATCCAGAAGCTCAAGGGCAACCTTGAGCTTCTGCTTTTTTTCGCGGTTTCCGGCATGCGCAGCACGCGACAAAAAGCCTCTTCTATTTTGCAAGAAGAGGCCCATGGAGTCAAGTCGGCCGAATCGACGGCGATAAGAGCAGCTTGTCAGTACGTATTCATGCGAAGACGCTTTTGCAGCCTCTCGTCACTTAGCCAGCCGACATAGGAACCGAGCGTTTTGAATTCTTTATCCATGACGAGCACGCCTACGAACGGATACTGCTTCCGGTGCCTGTAGCGGACGTCGGACCAGCGAACCTCGTACCCCCACGGATGCTCTTGCACCTCGGCGCAGGCGAAGGAAGTAAAGTAGAGGAAAGCCCGGATGGACGGGTCGTTCCGAGAGCGGTCGATGGCCGGATGCTCTTCGCATTTGGCGTCATCGATCCAGCGCAGCTTGCCCTGACGGAAATCGCCGATGAAGAAGCGGCCGTCGGGACGCCGTTTGACGACGTTCCAGTCGTAGAGCGAAATGGTCGGAATCAAGATGAACTGATCGCCGTTCTGATAGCCGGGGTCCAGTTGGACAAGCCGCTTCTGAAGTGCCTTATGGGTGACGGTTCGCCATATATAGTACACGATCAGGAAGGCATACAGCAGCGGGAAAATAATCGTCGGATCGCCGATTCGCAGCGCCCATAACGTGATGGCAATCAGATGGGAGACGAAAATAACGGGATCGAAAATATGGATAATGTTCCAGGATATCCATTTCTGCGTGAAAGGCCTTGCCGCCTGCGTGCCATAGGTGTTGAACAAATCCGAGAACACGTGGACACATACGGCAAGCAGCACCCAGCCGCCTAAATGCAGCCACGAAGGACTGAACCGGAATATCGTTTCGATCAGCAGCGTAATGACGACGGCCCAAATCGCGATGGCGGGAATGGAATGCGAAGCCCCGCGGTGGTTGCGGATATAAGCGGCATTGCTCTTGAGTCTTAGTAAACCGTCCAAATCCGGAGCCTGGGAACCGATGACCGTACCAAGTAACACGGCGGCGTAGAGCGTCTGGTCCGAAGCGACAGCCGGGTCGATCGACGCCAGACCCGCTAGACCGATGCCGAAGACCAAATGCGTTCCGCTATCCATAGCACAGAACCTCCTTGAGTATGCATGCGATGAAATCTGCATTTTTTGTGTAAAATATAACAAAGTATAACTTTTTGCTATACTTTGCTTATATTTTCGGAAGGAATGAAACTTGCATCACCAGTTAGGATGGTGATTGGCGTTTCACCAGGACTGAAACTTGTACCGCCGCCAAAAGAATGGCGGTTCGCGTTTCACCAGGACTGAAACTTACTGCGCCGTCTAATTCGGCGACAGCCGTTTCACCTTCATACATCTTATATGTACGCTTAAGTATTTTCCGAATCGTGGGCGTTTATAACGAAAGGATGAATTTCATGTTTATTTGTTTCGTGGAGTATCGCATCGACTCGGCGGCAGAGCTGACATATCGGGAATGGATCGCCGAAAAACAGGATGAATTCCCGGGTTTCAAGCTATTCGAAGGAACGGATCAACCGCTGTTGTTTGTCGAAGTATGGGAAGCGCCGAACGTCGAAGAAGCGGAGCGCATAAAAAAAGAACGCTGCGGGGAGCGTTCTTCTTGGCGGGATATGGCGGACTGGGTGCCGGGCGGCAGCGCCAAAATCCATGCCTGGACGTTCAAGCCGATTAACGGCCGAGCGGAGCGGTAGTTGTCGTCGTTGTTCCTGTCGTCGGCATAGCCGTAGTGTTCGAGATCGTGACGCCGTTGAATGTATATTCGTAATTGATCGGTCCGTCGAACGTGACATAATCCAGGTTCAGCGTCAACAGCAGGTAACGCATGCCTGTGGACGGGTCGCTGATGATGATATGATCGCGTCCTGCAGCCTCGATGATGCCGCGGAATACTTTAGCATTCCATTCGCGGTTGTTTTCGTATGTCATGTAGAAAGTCGCCATCTTGCCGCGGTTCAGACGTAAAATGTTCTCAACGTAGGATTCTTCCGTTACCGGAACCGCGACGATGTTGCCGCCTGCAGGCGTAACGAAGGAACCGCTTGGGATGTTTGGCGGCTGCGTGGACGCGCCTGCTACCATAGGAGATTGAACCGGCATTTGGACTGGCATTTGCACTGGCATTTGCACTGGCATTTGCATAGGTATTTGCTGCGCGTTCATCTGCGTCGGCATTTGCGCCGGGAACGGAGTCGCGACCGGCTGCTGGAAGCCGCCGCCGTACCCGTAACCTGGGAAACCTCCCGTGCTTGCTGGACTTACCGCTGTGTTGTAGCCGTAACCGTTTGACATAAGATGTAATTCCTCGCTTTCGTTAATGTGTTGCGTTGGTTAGTAAACCGCTGGACATTCCGATGCTTTAGGAGCGTAGAAGCAGTGGGATTTAAATTTATCGACCAGCCTTTGGTCCCACCATGTCGCAGGACAGTTTCCGGCTGGACGGAAATACCACAAGGCGTTGGTAGCCGGCCATCGCCGCTCCCCGTTGATGACGCGCTTGGCGAGGGCGATTTCGCTGTCCCTTGCCGACTGATAGAAGTAGCCTTTCTGCGTCGCTTCGAATCCGCCGGGACTTTGATAGACCATCTGTTGAATCGTGCGGATGTTTTTGAAATCGATGCAGTTGCCCAGAACGCGGTTGACGCCGACGTTGCCGACCATCAGCATGCCGAGTTCGCCCTCGCCTTCGGCTTCGGCGCGGAGAAGACGTGCCAGGAGCTTCGTTTGTTCCGAATTGGTTTTGATGACTGCCATTGCCGAACCTTCCACTTCCTTTCGCTCGTATGGGCCATGAACCACATTGACAGTGTATTGAGATCT
Organism: Paenibacillus rhizovicinus; assembly: GCF_010365285.1. Taxonomy (NCBI): domain Bacteria; kingdom Bacillati; phylum Bacillota; class Bacilli; order Caryophanales; family Paenibacillaceae; genus Paenibacillus; species Paenibacillus rhizovicinus. Next base: position 1,673,078 of record NZ_CP048286.1, on the reverse strand, counting down.
GGGCAAAATGGTTCCAACAGGTGTCAAATTCATGAACAGGAACCGCGAACATTGTCAAGAGCCTGTTTTTTCGGTATGATTAAGAACGATTTTAAAACAGAAAATGAGCGAAAAAACGCTCATCGGGACTGGAAGCGGGGAGGCTGGCTGTGCTTAAAGATTATGTGGCCCTGACAAAACCTGGCATCATTCGATTAAACGCGATTGCTGCGTTCGGCGGGTTCTGGGTCGCTTCCAAATGGGATATCGATTGGTTGCTGCTGCTCTATATGCTCATCGGTTCGGCATTGACGATGGCATCGGCATGCGTCATTAATAATTACTGGGACCGCGAGTTGGATACGAAGATGGAACGTACCAAGAATCGCGCCCTGCCGACGAAACGTCTCAATCCGACCGGCGTGTTGATCTACGGTATTGTGCTAGGGATTATCGGAGTGACGGTGCTGTTCACGCTTGTGAATCCACTCACAGGCTGGCTGGGACTGCTTGGATTTTTCGTCTACGTCGTCATTTACACGATGTGGCTGAAACGGACGTCGACGTGGAGCACGTCGATCGGCGGCGTTTCCGGCGCGATGCCGCCGGTTATCGGCTATTGCGCGGTAACGGGCGTGGTGGATGAAGGCGCATGGATACTGTTCGCATTGCTTTTCCTGTGGCAGCCGGCGCATTTCTGGTCGCTGGCGATCCGGAGAGTCGAAGAGTACCGCGCGGCGGGCTTCCCGCTCTTGCCTGTCGTGAAAGGCATTCCGCGGACGAAGCTGCAAATGCTGCCTTATATTCTGCTGTTGATCCCGACGGGGATCCTGATGTTCGCCTACGATTATGTCGGCTACACGTACCTGATCATATCGTTGGTCTGCGGCATCGTATGGCTCGTTCATACGATCATGGGCATTCGGGCGACGGACACGACTAAGTGGGCAAGAACGAATTTCCTGATTTCCATCAACTATCTCATGGTCGTATTCCTTATCATGATTGCGGATACGAACGGCGCGATTGGCTAGGCCGGCCGTTCTGCTTCGGCAGAACGACCAGCCCGGGCAACCAAGGAGGATCAATGCATGCACGTAATACGTAAATACGGCTTTGCGATCGCGGTGCTCTTGCTGTGTGCCGCGATGGGACTTTATTTATACCTCTCATCCACGAAAGGCTCAGACGTCAAGCTGGATAACATCATGAACGCGCCGAGCTTTTCGTTAAACGATCTGGACAATAACAAGGTCACGCTGGACGATACGAACGGCAAAGTAAGGGTTGTTTACTTCTTCTATGCGAACTGCCCGGATATTTGTCCGCCAACGACGGCTTTGATGACCCAGGTGCAGAACAAGCTGAAGGACAAAGGCACCTTCGGCAAAGACGTTGATTTCCTGTGGGTGACGTTCGATCCAAAACGGGATACGACGGAAGCGCTCAAATCCTATTCAAGCAAATTCGACATCGATACAAGCGGCTGGAAATTCCTGCGGGAAGACAACGCGGAAGAGACGGAGAAGCTGATGAGGGATTTCGGGCTGTCGCTGCTGAAAGACGAGAAGTCGAACACATTCACGCATACGGATACGATTACCTTCGTCGACCGTAAAGGCGTCGTGCGCAAATACATGACCGGTTCCATTGATGAGTCGCAGAATGCGGACAAAATCACGGACGTCATCAATGCGCTCGTGAAAGAATAACGCATGGCCATATTCGTCTCTATACTTTGGAACAATGTAATCCCGTTGTCAGTCATGATTGCTTTAGGCATCACGCTGCATCGGGTTTTTTCTTTGGATATCAAGACGCTGTCGAAGCTGAATTTCTATTTGTTCTCGCCGGCCATGATCTTTAATTTATTGTATTCGACCGACATTTCGTTCCCTGTAATGTTCAAAGTGCTGCTGTTCTTCTTTTTATTCATGATCTTGATGTACGGATGCGTGGAAGCGGTCATCCGGATCCGGAAAACGCCTAATGCGATGAAAGGCGCGGTACGCAACAGCATCCTGTTCTATAACAGCGCCAATTACGGGATTCCGCTCAATCAGCTGGCGTTCGCTTCCAATCCGTATACGTTGTCCGTTCAAGTGCTGATCATGATGATGCAGTCGCTCCTGCCGAATACATACGGGATTTACAACGTCAATTCGCATAAACTCCAAGCGAGAGAGATCGTTCGCACCATTCTGGGTCTGCCGGTCATCTACGCGATTCCGGTAGGCTTGCTGATGCACAATCTGCACGTGCCTATTCCGCTGGCGTTATCCACGCCGCTCGGTTATTTAGCAAACGCATTCATAGGCATTGCGCTCATTACGCTCGGCGTGCAATTGGGCAGCATGAAACTGACCTTCCGTCATCCGAAGCTCAAGGACGTGCTCATCTCCTGTGCGCTCCGCCTGATCGGCGGGCCATTGCTGGCGCTGGCCGTCGTATGGCTGCTGCGGACGAACAGCTACACGGACATCGACAGCCTCATGGCCAAAGCGCTCATCGTATCCTCGTGCGTGCCTACTTCATTGTCCAGCGTCCTGTTGGCGGTGGAATTCGACAACGAACCGGAATTCGCCTCGCAAGTCGTCCTGCTGTCGACAACGCTCAGCATCGTGACGGTGACTGCCGTGATTTACTTGCTGCACATCTAAGTGGACTGCAGCTTTTCGGCGAGCAGCCCAGAGAGTCGGAGTGGAGTTGTAGAAGCAAGCGGTCGCCTTTGTAGCCGGATAATATCCATACGTGGATTGATTCCGATTATCCGGCTACAACAGCGATCGAGCTTATGCTTCCGATGCCGGTTTTCTTACGAAAACCCTTAACCCACTCCGCACCGGAGGGCATGCCTTATATATTCAAATTCCATCTTCCTTACTCCATTGGGCGGCACTCTGCGGCGGGTACAAGATATACGCCTCCAGGCCGGCCTTTTCCAATTGTTCGATTAAGTATTCTTCAGGCGTCTTCTCCACGCCCGGGTAGCCGCGCCGCGTATGGATATGCTCGGCGTCGGGAAACGCATCGCGAAGCATGCCGCGGATTCGCCGCCCGGATGCATCGTTGTCCGTAAATATGTAAACTTGGCCGTCGCCGGCCTGTCGTCGGAGCTTCTCGATCTGCTGCGTGCCGGGCGTGCCGTAGGTGCATAGAATCGGCACTTCTTCCTGAAGCACGCGCCGCAGCCGGCTGCGGTCGTTTTTTCCTTCCACGATCAAGACGATATCCATGGATGTCTCACCTCTATCGCCATCTTACCTTATTTGCCAGCCAAACGAAAAGACGGCCTGCCGGAGCTCGGCAGGCCGTCTTTGCAGTTATGGCGACTTGGGTTTAGGCGAAGCAACCGCAAAGTACGATTACGAGCAGGATGAAAAGAACGAGGATTGCTGCGGGAGACGTAAGGCCATGATGGTGGCCGCCGTGGATTGGTTCTACACATTGGGACATTGTGAAGTCACCCCTCTTTCGAATATTGAGGACTAGGGCTCTAGGCGCTGTGCGTTCATGCATCGCAGCCATTTGCCACTCTGTAATGTATGCCCCTGAATGATATCAGCCCTGTGCCTTTACCCAGTATGGGAAAAATGGGCGCCTGCATCCCGAGCGTCCCGGGTTCTATTCGAATCGGCAAAGAACGGCAAGACGGCCACGGCGATCATTAAGCCGACAAAGGCGATGTAGTAAGGGGAGACATAGTTGCGCAGCTGTCCGGCAAGCATGGGCCCCAAGAAGGCGCCGATGGAGAAGGCGATGGACAGGATCGAGAAGATCCGGCCGTATCGTTCGCCGCCGCTGCGTTCGATCAAGAGCGAAGACAGCGCGGGGAAAATGACCCCTTTGGCCATGCCGAGGAAGAAGAGAAGCAGATAAAAAGGCAGCGGCGCCCCTGCAGCGATCGCAAAATAAGTGAGCGCCAACAGGAAAGCGCCCCACAGCGAACGAAGAAACGGCGAAATCTTGTTCAAGAACAGCAGGCTGAGCGTGAACAACGCTCCGAGGCTGACGATGGAGAAGAGCAGTCCTGTCGTCATCATGCCTTCTTTGGTAGTCGACATCAGCGGCAGCTCGAACGACAAAATGCCTTGGGCGCAGCTCATGGCGATCGGCAGCAGGAAGATGAGCCACGGAATGGCAGGCGGACGTTCCTTCTTGGCTTCCTCGCCGCGCATGCCGATCAGTTCGGCCTGGGCTTTGGCTTGATGGAGGCTGCCGATAGGCAGAGCGCTCTGCATGGGCACGTCGCGGATGAAGAACAAGGCGCAAACCGCAGTCACGATCAGCACCCAGCCCAGTACGCTGAAAGCGGTTGTGAAGCCGATCTGGGCGACTAAATAAGCGCCGGCGGCAGGGGAAACGACGGAAGCGAGCGTATGTACGAGGCCGTTGCCGGCCATGAGCTTCCGCTGCTTCACGCGGCTTGTGGCGATACGCGCCAGAAGCGACATGCACGCCGGGGAAAGAAAAGCGAGCACGAAGCCGCTGATGGAACGGAGCGTCAACAGCTGCCAAGGATTCGTTACATGGGACTGCAGCAGCAGAATGCCGCCGGCTGCGCCGAGACTGAAGACGATGAACAGGCGGCTGCCGAACCGGTCGACGCCAAAGCCGGCGATGAGATTGCCCGGCAGATGAGTAATGGAGTACAGTCCCATCATGAGACCGATAAAGGAAGGAGCGGCCCCGAGCGATACGGCAAACGGCGTGAGAATCGGATACTGGGCGTGCAGATCGAAGAACGCGACGAACAAGAACAGGTAGAGCCAGATGGCGGTTCTCATTGGATCACTACTCCTTTAAAGATGATTCGTTGCAACTAATCGGAGATTGGTTTGCGGCATTCATCTAGATGATTCGGCAAGCGGCATTCATTGGTTCGAAACGCATAGAGACGGCTGTTACTACTTGTACGCATCCCGGAGCCTCGTTATGTCTCTCCCGGCCAACCCTGGTTTACGCTCATAGGGTCATGGGGTATAATGGTTGGTAGATTGGCCTATTGGCGGTATAATGGAGGCGTGCGCGCAAAATGAGCTTCGATTTTAACTATGACACGGATACGTGGGTTCAGTTTTTTCAAGACAAGTGGTTAATTCTAGTGATTGCGCTAGTCGTGCTTCTGCTGGTCGTGCGCGTCGTGAAGACGGTCGTCAAATGGCTGCTCGTCGTGGCCATCCTGGCCGGCGTCGTCGTATACAGCGGCTATTCGCTGGAAGACGTCAAATCCATCGGGACGAAGGTGGCGGACAGCGTGAAGCAGGAAGCGATCGCTGCGATGGCGGGCGAAGCGAAGGATGCGACGTTTACTTATAATGATGACGGAACGTTTACGGTCTCAACGAAGAATCTGGAGTTGAACGGGACGCCGGGCGACGGGGAAGTGAAAGTCTCGTTCCGCGGCACGTCGCTGGGCACCTGGAAGATCGATGCGACGATTCAATCGTTAATTGATCAGGCGAAGAAGAACGTTTAGTTCGCCGATCTGCGGATTGACAGAGCACATTGCATAATTGGTTATAAGGAGGCTTCATCATGCATACATGGGTTCAAACCCTGCTGAAACCGGAACCGGTTGCGCTCATGGTGGTACTTATCCTGCTTGTCTCCTTGTTTTCGGGAATGAGAAGAGGTGCGTCGGGTTCAGCGAAGCACCTTTTCTTTTTTATTTGGCAGGCAGCAACGGTTGTCGTTTCTCTTCTCCTGGCGGGCAGGGGAGCGGTCTATGCGTCTCCATTCGTTCGGGATTGGCTGATCGATCGAGGCATTACGGTTCCAAAGGAAGACTTAAGCGCGTTGAAACAATTCTGGTTTACGGCAGTCACGAGCTTGCGCGATTTCGATCTGCTGCGCTTCGGGGTCCTGTTCCTCCTGTTGTATTCGGTGCTGCGGCTGCTGCTCCACGCATTGGAGCCGTTCGTGTTCGGCCTTGTTGACGGCGTGCTTGCGCGCGGCAGGGCAGGACGGGGGCGCATGGCCGAATCGCCGCTGATTTCCGGGACGGCGAGCCGGACGACGGGCGCCATGATCGGCGCGTTGCTGGGCGGGGGCCGTGCGTTTATCGTGATGGCCTGTTTATTCGTCTATGTCTCGATCTTGCCGCATGCCTACGGAACGGACATTATCCGCGCCTCCGCGTTGTATACTAAAACGGCGTCGGAGCTGCTGAATCCCGTGGCGGGCGACGTGTTGAAGCAGGGACCGGTATTCACGGAAGCCGTGGAAGCGGAATTCCGCCATGTGCTGGAACGCAAGTACGATGTCATCGATGCGGCGATCCCGCCGAATATCGAGGAAGCTGCGGCTGCCGTAACGAAGAATTCGTCCACGGACGAGCAGAAGGCCCGCGCGCTCTATAGCTGGGTCGGGACGCGGATTGCATACGATTGGGACAAAGCGGACAATTACACGGAGCACGGAATTTGGAAAGAACAGACGCCGACTGAAACTTTTACGACCCGTAAGGGCGTATGTATAGATGTGGCCAGGCTGTATGCGGTCATGGCCCGTTCCGCGGGTTTGGAAGTTCGCGTCGTGACCGGTGAGGGCGCGACCGGCGACGGCGGTTACGGTCCGCATGCCTGGAACGAGGTGAAGCTCACGGATGCCGGCGGCGAGTGGATTCCGCTCGACGCGACGTGGGCGTCCTCGGGCGACTGGTTTAATCCGGACGGCTTCTCGAAATCGCATATTCGGGACGCTTAACGGAGCAGCGAAAGGAGTCATTGCAGGTGGAAGACGATCCGCAGAAGCGGGAGAAATCAAGACGGCGGAACTTTTCGTTCCGTCTGAACTTATTCTTTTTTGCCACTTTTTTCTTATTCAGCGTCTTGATCGTGCGCTTGGCGATCTTGCAGTTCGTCGAAGGCCCTTCGCTTCGGGAAGAAGAGGAGAAACGGGGCACGACGAAAGTGCTGATTCCGCCGATCCGCGGCAATATCTACGATTCGGGCGGCAAAGCTATCGCGTATTCCACGTCGACGCAGTCGCTCTATTACAGCATTGAGCCCGGGGCGAAGAAGGAAGATTCCATCGCGACGGCCCAGAAGCTGTTCGACGTCTTCCAGAGGTACGGAGACCCGGCGGTCGCGGTGAAGCTCGAGCAGGTCGTCAAGAACATGGATTTGGATTACAAGAAGAATACGGTATCCGTTCCGCGGCGCATCAAGAGCGGATTGACGGCGGATGAAATTGCCTATTTCATGGAGAACCGCGATCTGTTCAAGGGGATCGACATCATCGAGGAAAGCATTCGTCATTATGATACGACCAACACGGCCGTCCAGCTTGTCGGGTATTTGAAAAAATTCGGCGGCGGCGCCGAGAACGGGCTGTATAAGGATAAAGCGAAGACCGAGGATGCGAGACTGAAGTACTTGCAGCAGGAGGATGTCGGCTACGACGGTTTGGAATTCATGTACCAGGACGTGCTGCGAGGCAAGAACGGACTGAAGGTATATCCCGTCAACGCCGCTAGCCGGATCATCGGCCCGCCGGTCGTGACGACGCCGGAGAAGGGCGACAACATCTATCTGACCATCAATCGCGAAGTACAGGAAGCGACGGAGAAGGCGATTATGGACCAGCTGCATTTTCTCAGGACGACGCCGACCGATAAGCGCGCGCCGAACGCCAAGACCGGTTACGCCGTCGCGATGGAAGTGAAGACCGGCAAGGTGATTTCCATGGCAAGCATGCCGGATTACAACCCGAATATTTGGGAAGGCGGCAGCATTACGACGGAAGATTACAATTCCATCAAATACGTGCTGCAGAACGGCACCATCAGCTCGGTCATCGGGCCGTACGACGATCCGAAGGAACAGCGCAAGCATCCGTCATCCATCGTGTTTCTAGGGTCGACCCAGAAGCCGCTGTCCGTGCTGATCGGACTGAATGAGAAGCTGTTCACGACAAGTTCGACCTATACGGATACAGGGTCGTTCTTCTATGGCAAAGAAGGACCCACGCGCCGCCGCATCGGGAACGCGAAGGGACATGCTTATGGAACGCTCGACCCGGCATCGGCGATCTCCCACTCCTCCAACCCGTTCATGGCCAAGATGGTCGGAGACGCCCTGTACCGTAAAGATCCCGCGAACGGCGTGGATATTTGGGACCGGTACGTCAAGCAGTTCGGCCTGGGCGTCGATACGGAAAGCGGCTTGTTGAACGAGAGCCGGGGCGTTATCGGCTACTTCCATGAGAAGGAAGCCGCGAGCGCGCAGTCGGCGCTCATTCTGGCATCCTTCGGCCAGATGGGACGGTATACGACACTCCAGCTTGCGCAATATGCGGCCACGCTGGCGAGTCACGGCAAACGGATGAAGCCGCAGTTCGTGAAGGAAGTCCACGATTCCGACGGCAACGTCGTGCAGAAGTACCAGCCGGAAGTGCTGAACACGATCACGTTTCCGGATGCCTACTGGAAAGAGATCGAAACCGGCATGGCCAATGTTAAAGTAGCCGACTTCAACAACACGCCGTACAAGGTGCTGCGGAAGACGGGAACGTCCCAGCAGCAGGTCAGCGGCAAGACGGTCGAAAACTCGGTGTTTATCGCATTCGCGCCTGCCGAGGATCCGGTCATTGCCGTGGCCGTCGTTATTCCTGAAGGCGGCTTCGGCGCCGATGGAGCGGCGCCGGTCGCGCGCAAGATTTTGGACGCGTACGATGCGCATATCGGCATGAATGGCGTGCCGAAAGCGCCGTCTGCAGGCGGTACGGCAGCAGGGAATACGGCCGGGAACGCGCCCGTGCAATAATGGTGCTGAAGGTGCCAGGTAAACGGGACGAACGGCATGGCTGATGGATTCGGCAGGTAGTCTTCATTTCAGCGCTGCTGCAATAGATAGGTTTGTGAAACAGGCTCGCCGCATCGGCGGAAGCCTGTTTTTTATACGTTTCGAGCTCGGCCAAATGTTGCACAACGGAAAAACTGTTGCATAAGATAAACCATAAGCAGCAGCAAAGGGGGGATTTGCATGCGGAGAAGTTTGCGCAGCCATCGGGCCGTTCGCCGATTTTTGTACGTCGCTTTGTTTCTTGCCGGAACGATGTTCGGATTATGAGCCGAAGAGCAGTTTGGATTCTTCTTATTCTGTGCTAAAATTGCTCTAGCGAGCTATCTGCAGGCATAGCTTGGGCAAGGAGGCCATCATGGGAACCATTAAATTAGTTGCATTGGACATGGACGGAACGCTGCTCAACGACCGGCAGGAAGTGAGCAAGGAGAACGCGAAGTGGATCCGCAAGGCGCTGGACGCCGGCGTTATCGTCAGTTTCGCTACTGGACGCGGCTATCAGAGCGCCTTGCCGTACGCCGAGCAGCTGGGGCTCGAGACGCCGATGATCACGGTCAACGGCGGGGAGATTTGGACCCGTCCTCAAGTGCTGCATAAGCGCACGCTGATGCCTGTGTCGTACCTGACGCGGCTCCACGAGCTGGCGCTGCGTCACCCGGAGTGCTGGTACTGGGCGTACACGACGACGGGCATTTACAACAAGGAGAACTGGAGCGAGGTTGCGAGCCGCCTGGATGAGCGGCACTGGCTGAAGTTCGGCTACTACACGGAGGACAAGCCCATGCTGCAAGCCATCCTGAAGGAAGCCTCGTCCTGGGGCGGGCTGGAGATTACGAATTCTTCGCCCTCCAACCTGGAGATGAATCCGGAAGGCGTGACCAAGGCGTCCGCGCTGCGGGAGCTATGCGCCGTGCTCGGTTTCGGGATGTCCGAGGTCGCTGCCATGGGCGACAGCATGAACGATATCGCGATGATTCGCGAAGCTGGCCTTGGCGTCGCGATGGGCAATGCGCAGGACGAAGTAAAGGCGGCGGCGGATGTCGTGAACGTGACGAACGAAGAGGATGCAGTCGCGCGCTTGCTGCAAGACTACGTGCTGAAAGGGTGAAGCCGGCATGGAAATCGTAGGCTGGATCATTGTCATAGCGTTGTTTGCGCTCGGCATGGCCGGTGCGATCTTCCCGATCCTGCCGGGGGCGCTGGCGATTTATGCCGCATTCTTCGTTTACGGGTTCATGATTTCCTTCTCGCCATTCGGCTTCTGGTTCTGGACGCTTCAGACGCTGATCGTCATCGTGCTGTTCGTTGCCGATTACGCCGTCAGCGCCTGGGGCGTGAAGAAATACGGCGGCTCTCGGGCATCCGTGATCGGCAGCACCATCGGCGTACTGATCGGTCCGTTCGTCATTCCGGCCTTCGGCCTCATTCTCGGTCCGTTGATCGGCGCCGTCATCGGCGAGCTGTTCACGGGCGCGAGTTTGGAGAAGTCGTTTAAAGCGGGGCTTGGGGCGGTCGTGGGCCTATTCACGAGCACGGTCGTCAAATTTATTTTGCAGGGCGCAATGATCATCATTTTCTTGCTATGGATTTAATTCGAGGAGGCAATCGATTAATGGTTAAGGTAACGGTTTGGAATGAATTTCTGCATGAGAAACAGCACGACGAAGTGAGAACGGTTTATCCGGACGGCATCCACGAAGCGCTGAAAGCAGGTATCGGTACGGATGGCTTCGAAGTATCGACGGCAACGCTCGACCAGCCGGAGCATGGTTTGACGGACGACGTGCTGGCGAACACCGATGTACTGATCTGGTGGGGCCACATGGGTCATGACAAAGTGGAAGACGCGATCGTGGAACGCGTGCATGCCCGCGTAATGGAAGGCATGGGGCTGATCGTGCTGCATTCCGGCCATTTCTCCAAGATCTTCAAGAAGCTGATGGGCACTGGCTGCGACCTGAAGTGGCGCGAAGCAAACGAGAAAGAACGCATCTGGACCGTCAATCCGGCGCATCCGATCGCTGCGGGCATTCCGGAGCAGTTCGTGCTGGACCGCGAGGAAATGTACGGCGAGCATTTCGACATTCCGGCGCCGGACGAGCTTGTGTTCGTAAGCTGGTTCGAAGGCGGGGAAGTGTTCCGTACAGGCTGCACCTGGTTCCGCGGACAAGGCAAAGTGTTCTACTTCCGTCCAGGACACGAAACGTTTCCCACGTATTACAACGACAACGTGCTGCAAGTCATCCGGAACGGCATCCGCTGGGCGGCTCCTTCGGGCGCAGCCAAGCCGGTACGCGGCAACCACCAGCCGCTTGAGGAAATCAAAGCGAAATAAGCTTCGGAGTAGGAGACTAGCGGCAGCTCATGGTTAAAAAGGATTCGTTAATAAAAGGCACGATCATTCTTGCGGCGGCAGCGCTGGTGGCCCGGTTCCTCGGGATCTTCCAGCGCATTCCGCTCGATTATATGACGGACAGCCATGGCGGCGGTTATTTTACTGTCGCCAACAACATCTATCTGATGCTTCTGATCGTCGCTACCGGCGGGATACCGAGCGCGATCAGCAAAATGGTTTCGGAGCGCTATGCGCTTGGACGCCCTGATGAAGCGAGACGCATTTACAAAGCGGCACTGCTGTTCGGTGCCGTTACGGGCGTGCTCATCACGGTGCTTCTGCTTATCTTCGCGCCTTTCTACGCGACGCATATCGCGGAGAAGCCGGGGGCCGCTCTCGCTGTTCGGGCCATCGCGCCCGCATTGCTGTTCTTCCCGATCATCGCGATGATGCGCGGTTATTTTCAGGGCAGGCAGTACATGGCGGCGGGAGGGATCTCGCAGATCGTCGAACAGATCCTGCGCGTCATCACGGCAGTCGGCCTCGGTTATCTGGCGTTCGGGCTGGACTGGGGACAGAGCTGGATCGCCGCCGCGGCGACGTTCGGCAGCGTGTTCGGCAGCGTCGGCGCATTTGCCGTCATGCTGTCGTACGCCCGCAAGCTGAAGCGGCAAGATATGAAGGACGCGGCCAGATCCGGGACCCGCGCGGCCCAGCAGACGCGTTCTACGCTGTCATTCAAGTCGATTTACAGTGAATTGTTCAAGATTTCGGTACCGATCGTTATCACGTCGATGACCGTGCAATTTATTTATTTCTTCGATACGTCGTTCTTCATGAAGCTGACGCATGGCTATTACGCCAGTGCCGACGCCGACCAAATGCTAGACTGGCTGGGCGTGAAGGCGCAGGCGCTTGCCGGCATTCCGCCGATTCTGGCGATTGCGCTCAGTCAATCCATGATTCCGGTCATTTCCTCCGCCTACAAGGTGAAGAACATGAAGGAAGTGGAGCGGCAAGCTTCGCTCGTCATGCGAATCGTCGTCTTCACCGGCGTTCCGGCGTCGCTTATCATGACGGTCGCCGCCATGTCGATTACGGGTTTGTTGTTCTCGAATACGGGAGGCAGCGGCGCTGTCGCCGCGTTGACCGCGGGGACGATCTTCCAGATTACGATGATGACGAGCAATACCGTGCTGACGAGCATGAACAAGCCTCGCATGCCGATGCGCCACGCGCTGATCGGTATCGTCGTGAAGGTCGTGACGAGCCTGTTGCTGGCGCCGCTTCTCGGCGTGTACGGCATAATCCTGTCATCGACCATCTGCTTCATGGTCATCGCTTCGCTTAATTTCCGCCAAATCCGGAAGGAAATCAAGCTGAACATTCTCGGTACGCGCTGGGCCGGCTACGTAGTGACGATAGCGATCGCATCCGGAGCCGGATGGCTGCTCGATTATGCATGCCGCACGTATATCGGAGGCGTTCCGGTCAAATTGACCTATGCCGTCGCTTGCATTGCCGCCGGCGTCGTTTCGCTTGGGCTATATGTCGCGCTGCTTCTCCTGCTCAAGGTGATCACGAAGGACGACGTACAGCAATTCCCGGGTCCGCTTCGCCGGTTGTTGAACCCGCTGATGCGCGTCGTATCTAGGCGCGGCGTCAATTCTAGCAACTAAACTTTGTTTCCATATTCCCCTCTTTATGGTAGAATGGACCGTGGTCTTTCTACCTATGAGAGGGGATTTTTTAATTGATGAAATCATGGAAACGGAGTACGAAAACGTTCGGCCTGCTGGCCATTGCGCTTGTTATGATCATAGTTGCGGGCTGTCAAGCGCTAAACGGCTTAGATTTCAATGCGATGTTCAAGCAATCGCTCAACACGACTTCTTATGAAAGCAACGAGACGGTAGAATTCAAGCTGCTGCTGAACGACGGCGCCGAGGAAGAGCTGGAAGGCGAAGAAGCGGAAATCATCAAGCTTATTTCAAACATGAAGCTGCAGCTGACCGACATGAAGTCGGACGAAGAGAAAGGGATGTCCGCCAAGGGCAGCCTGGATCTGGGAACGAAGCACATTCCGTTCGAATTGCGAATCAACAATGAGGCGGCCGAGTTTGATCTGGACGGAGCGAAGAAACCGATTTATCTGCAACTGACAGATCCGGATGCGAAAGCGGCCGCTTCTGCCGACGATGAAGCGCTCATGGCGGTCGGGAAGCAAATGATAGACACCGTCAGCGGCTTTGCCATCGACAACCTGCCTAATCCGACGAATTTGAGCGTGAAACCGGGTCAAGAGACCGTTCATGGCGATACGCTGACAGGAATGAACGTGCATGCCGAGTTGAAGGGCCATGAGCTGCTGGATTGGCTGAAGTCTTATATCGACGCTCTGATCGGCGACAAGGAAGGCCTGAAGTCGGTCCTGACGGCGCTGATGGATGCGGTGAAGAGCCAACAAGGCGTTCTCGAAGAAACGCCGGTCGACAGCCTGTTCGGCTCGCTTCCGGAAGAAGATGAGACGGCAGCCGCAATCGACAAGGCAACCGGTCAAATCATCGACGCGCTGACGGAGCTGAAGGATCAAATCGCTCAAAGCGAGAAGGAAAACGCGGAAGAACTTGACGCAGTCTTGAACGACGGCACCTACGTGAAAGGCGATTTGTTCGTAGACACCAAGCTGGATATCCGCAAAGCGGCGATCGAAGCGGCGATTGCCATTCAGGATGCGCCCCTATCGGATGAAGCTGCGGCCGCGGCTGCTGATGAGGATGAGGACTTCCAATTCGAAGACTCCTTGATGACGGTTTCGCCGTTCAAGGGCATCTGGATGAAAGTAACGACGGACCGTTGGAACGTGAACGGCGACGTACAGCCATTGCAGCCGTCGGCCGATAAACCGGTTCTCAATGCCGAAAGCTTGATGAACATGGAAGGCTATGAAGTGCTTCAGCAGTTCGATAAAGGTTCTGTCGTTTACGACTTGCTGCGCAACCAGGCGCATATCAGCAGACAGACGCTGATGCTGAGTCCGGAATACAGCCGCTATGCACCGATCGTTACGCCGAGCGGCATCGCGATCATCCCGCTGCGCTATGCGGCCGAAACGTTCGGGGCAACGGTGACGGAGGAGAAGGGCGGCATGATTCGCGTGCTGGACGGCGCGACGAATGCGAACATCCTCTTGAAAAAGGGCAGCAGCAATGCGATTATTAACGGGAAGACGGTCAAATGGAGCTTTCCGATGACCGTCGTCAACAACATGACCTATGTGCCGGCCCGCGATTTCGCGAAGGCGCTGGGAGCACAGATCAGTTGGGAGAAAACCTACGGCAGCAAAACGCTCATCTTGGTTCGCGAGCCATAAATAAACAGTCTCCGCAATCAAGCCTGACGCCCGTTGAGTTTGCCGGGGCATTCGGACCGGAAGGGAGAATATCGCATGGAAATGATTACGACAGATGAAGCTTTCCGCGCGGCGGTGCAAGAGGAAGGCGTGACGGTTGCGGTTTTCAAGACGACCTGGTGCGGCGATTGCCACTATATCGAACCGTTCATGCCGGATGTAGAGGCCAAGTACGACGGTAAGATCCGCTTCCTGCAGATCGACCGCGATGACTTGCCCGACCTCTGCAGCGAGCTGAACATTCTGGGCATTCCGAGCTTCATCGCTTTTAAGCAGGGCGGCGAGCTTATACGCTTCGTAAGCAAGCTGCGCAAAACGCGCGAGGAAATCGAACAATTTCTGGAGCGCGCGCTTCAGGTAGCGGCAGCATTGACGCGTTAGAAAACTTACAATATCTTCTATTGGATGAAAGCCCGCCAGTCGGCCAAACCGCCGATTGGCGGGCTTTCTGCATCGTCTTGGCGTTCACAGTTTGAACATGGTATTTGTCGAATTTGTTCGTTATAATGGGAGGTGATTCTTTCGGAAGTAAGGTGATGAAGTTGAATTCCAGCCGTTATCGTACGCTTGCAGTGTTGACCTGCATCGGCATGTTCCTCGTGTTGATTGCGGGCGCATTGGTGACGAATACAGGTTCCGGCCGCGGGTGCGGCACGGATTGGCCGCTTTGCAACGGTAAGTTCATACCGGCGTATACCGTCGAGTCGTTGATCGAATATTCCCATCGCCTCATTAGCGGCGGGGTAGGCTTGCTTGTGCTCGCGACGTTTATTGCAACATTGAAGTTGTACCGCAATGAGAAAGAAGCGATTGCTTATTCCGCGGGAGCGGGTCTATTCACGGTTCTGCAGGCGCTGCTCGGCGCTGCTGCCGTCGTATGGCCGACTACGCCTGCGGTGCTCGCGCTGCATTTCGGGATCTCGATCTTGGCCTTTATGTTCACGCTGCTGCTCGTCATTTGGGCGTATCGCATGAAGAACGGAACGGCAGCGGAGAAGCCGTCTGCCCCCATCCCCAAAGCCGTATTTTGGTTTTCGCTTGCGATCCTCGTTTATAGTTATTTCGTCATTTACTTGGGCGCCTACGTCCGGCATACGGATTCGTCCGGCGGCTGCATAGGCTGGCCGCTGTGTAACGGCGAGTTCGTACCGGATTTGCACGGCGCAACGCTCTACGTGTTTATGCACCGCGTGGCGGCTGCCATTCTGCTTATCCTGGTCGGCTGTCTGACGCTCTACGTCAAGCGCGTTTGCGTCGATCATCCCGGCATGCGCAAAGCATTGAATGCCACTTTCGTGCTGATCTGCTGCCAGGTGCTGAGCGGCGCGCTGCTGACCGTGACGCTTCGCAACGACGACTGGTTTGTCTTTACGAGTATACTGCACAATATGATCGTATCCGGGTTGTTCGGGATACTGAGCGATTTCATGATTCGAGCTTGGAGATGGCGTGAAGGGCGGTTGCAGGCATAAGCCTTACAGGCTTGCGTGGATGGACCGAAACGCTACGCCGGAGCTGCTCCGCGCGCGAGGTGGACAACCCTTTATAACTTGACGTTTCAAGCTCTTTACGGGAGGAATGACGATGCTCCGTTTTATGTTTGGCGAACCGCCCCGCACCGACGCGGGCAAGCTGCTCGAGGCGAACCAGGCGATGGAGCAATACGCCGCCCTGTTGAATAAGCGCATCGAGCAAGGCCGGGACAATGACCATAAATTGCGCAAATACGAAATTTACACGCTCGGATTGATTTCTTCGCTCGACGAACTGGAGCAAAGCGTATATGCCGCCGGCAAATACGCGGAGCTGGTGAAGTCCGAAACCGTCGAGGGTATGACCGAAGCGGAGGAGATGGACTACCGCCGTTACGTCTATTTCGATAAAAACGCGTTTATTCGCTTGTTCTCGCTGCTCGATAAGCTTGGCACGTTGATGAACGATTACCTTCACCTCGAGACGGAGCGGGAGAAGCCGCATTTTTCTTTCTACACCGTTCTGCGCAGAATGGTGGAGCGAAATGCTTATCCTGAATTGACCGTTCCCCTGCATAAGCTTAAGGACGAGGGCAAGGAAGCGATGAACCGGATGCGGAAGCGGCGCAACACGGAGATTCACTACATGAACTCTGAGATGCAGGACGATCTGAAGCAGAATCATGAAGCGTATTTCGAACCGCATCAGCTTGAAAATCTGTCGCAGCAGACACAGGACCTTGCGCAGATGATGGACCTCGTCCTGGAAACGCTGAAGCTGACCTTTCACCACGCCTACAGCCAGATCAATAAATGACGCTGACCTAGGAGGATGTCATGGAGCTGAAAGGAAGAACGGCCCTAATAACCGGAAGTGCCAAAGGATTAGGCAAAATGACCGCGCTCACGCTCGCGGCGATGGGCTGCGATATCGTGCTGAATTACGTGACCAGCGAGCAGGAAGCGCAGCAGCTCGCGGCGGAGATCAGCGAGCGCCATGGGGTCAGAGCAATCGCGATTCGCGCTGATATTGCGGTGCGTGACGATGTCACGCAGCTAGCTTCGCAAGCGCTGTCTTGGTCGCTGACGGGCAGCATCGATATTCTCATCAACAACGCCGGCCCTTTCATCCGTGAACGGCGGCTCTTCGCGGATTATGACGCCGCCGATATTCTGGGATTGGTTAACGGCAATTTGCTCGGCGTTATGCTGCTGGACCATCACATGCTTCCAGGCATGCGAGGACGGCAGTGGGGGCGCATCGTTCATTTCGGCTTCGGTCATGCCGGCGAAGGACGCGCATGGCCGCATCGGGCGGTGTACGCCGCCGCGAAGACGGGTCTCGTATCCTTCACGAAGTCGCTTGCCGTGGAAGAGGCGGGCAATGGCATCACGGTTAATATGGTGTGTCCCGGCGATATTCGCGGCCTGAACAAGGAACGCACGATCGCCGAGGTAGCGGAGGAGCGCGACGACGAGTCGCCGCGCGGCCGTCCGGGAAGCGGGGAGGATATCGCGCGCGTTATCGCGTTTCTCTGTTTGCCGCAATCGGATTATATGACCGGCAATATCGTCGATGTTACCGGCGGGTTCGACCCGATTAAAACGTCGATCAAATCGTCGTAGTAGTGACAAGGGCATGACCTGCGGTCGGAATGAGTTTCCAAAGCTTATGCTTCCGAAGTGGTTTTCTTACGAAAACCTGTAGCTGTTGTAGTTCTTATTTCTTTTTATTATATAAGTGAGTATAGGTAGAAATCAGACTACAAAGGCGAACGCTTACGCTTTTCCGGCTTCATTCCGACCTACGGTCAATTTTGTCATCATACTTCTTACACGAAATGCCCGAACATTTAATAATAAGTAATAATAAACAACAAAAAGCGTCTTGCCCGGGGGCAAGACGCTTTCATGCAAATAATGGGACAAAAGGAACCAAGTTTAGAAAACTTGCATAACCTCTTGTACGCCTTCGACTTCCTCGAGCAGCGCGCGTTCGATACCCGCTTTAAGCGTGATCGTCGAACTTGGGCAGCTGCCGCAAGCACCCATCAAACGGAGTTTAACGATGCCATCCTCTACATCAACGAGTTCAACATCGCCGCCGTCGCGTTGCAGGAACGGGCGAAGCTTATCGAGAACGTCCAATACTTCATCATACATGGTGCTTTGTGCGTTTTCACTCATTGCAATCCACTCCTTTCTCCCCTATTATAGTACAAAGCAAAGCAATTGAAAATGGATATCAGTAACTAGAGGCAAGGTGATCCAGCATGTTAAAACCCATGGTTGAATTTTGTGCCAGCAATATGCATCACGGTACGGATAAATTGATGAAGAAATTGGAAGGCAATCCGGATTACGAAGTCATCGAATACGGCTGCCTGGGCAATTGCGGCGAATGTTATTTAGCGCCGTTCGGCATGGTGGACGGTCAAATCATCTCCGCCGACACCGTCGAAGAATTAGAAACGAAAATCATGGATGAGATCGAAGAGCAGCAAGCCGTACGCGAGGCGCTCGATCGGCTCATTGACGATATGTGATAGCCAGTGAAGCCACACCGCCTTCGGGCCGAGCGAATGCTCGCATACTTCGAAGTATAGCCGATCTTAGCCGAAATGATGCTTGGACATCCACAGGACGCCGCTCTTGACGAGGCGCGGTACGCGACCCTTCATGGTTGCGCGGCCCATCAGGCCGAAGCCGTCTTTTTTGCCCAGGGAACCGAGCGTGCCTTTAAGCTTGATTTTGCCAAGCTTCGGCGTTTTGCCGCTCCAGAGGGCCTGCATGACTTCCGCGACCTGCTTGCCTTGGCCTTCCGCAGCTTGAGCGCTTGGCGAGAACGGCAGGGATGCGCAGTCGCCGACGATAAAGACCTCGTTGTAATCCGGCAGCTGATGGTATTCGTTGATGATCAGACGGCCTTGGTTGTCCTTCGGCAAATTCATGCGCTGCACGAGCGGTACCGGTTGAATGCCTGCTGTCCAGACCGTAACGTCGGTCAAGATCGGGCTTGTCGCATTCGCGTCGTACAGGATGCCTTCTTCCAGCTTGTGCAAGGAGACATGACCCCGCATTTCGACTTCATGCTCGATAAACCACGAAGAAACGTATTCCTGCAGTTTGCCCGGGAACGCGGAGAGAATGCTTGGTCCGCGGTCGATGATGCGAATGTTCAAATCCGGCCGGCTTTCGCGAAGCTCGGCAGCCACCTCGACGCCGCTTAGTCCGCCGCCGATAATGGAGACTTGTCCGTAAGGCTTCGCATCGTTAAGCGCCATGTACGTTTTACGCGAGGCAGACATCGTTTGGATGCTGTTGGAGTACAGCTCCGCGCCTTCGATACCATGGTACTTGTCCGTACAGCCGAGCGCGACGACAAGCCAGTCGTAAGTGAGCGGCTCTTGTCCGGCTAAGACGATATGCTTCTCATCCAGATCGATATCCGTTACTTCACCGTAAGTGACGATAAGGCGCGGATCCGACGGGAAAGCCACCCGCAGATCGATTTCCGGCGATGTACCGGCAACAAGCGCGTAATATTCTGTCTTGAGTCCTTGATAAGGCATACGGTCGATAAGTACGACAACCGTATCGTCCGGCAGTTCGCCTTCAAGCAAGGCATGGGCGACCGTAAGTCCTCCGTAGCCGCCCCCAAGAATAACGAATCGTTTCATTCCAATCCCAACTTTCTTGTATGCAATAAGTGCGGTATAGCGTGTTTGAACCTGCAGTTTTATCGTGTAGTATGCACATGACAGACCCTCGCGATGAGAACATCTCTTCACGAAGGTCATGGGAATCGCTGTTTATTCAAAAACCTTAACTTCATTGTAGAACGTATCGCGTTCCACCGGAATACGTCCGGCGCCTTTGATGAGCCAGATCAGATCCTGGCGCGTAATGCCTTCCGGCGTCAATGCGCCTGCCGCGTGGCTGATGCGTTCCTTGACCATCGTGCCGTGCACGTCGGATGCGCCCATCGTAAGCGCGACTTGCGTCAGCTGCGTGCCGATGTTGATGAAGTACGCCTTGATATGCTGGAAGTTGTCCAGCATCAGACGGCTGATCGCAATGGCCTTCAAATCGTCGAAGGCGGAATTGCGGCGGCGGATGCTCGCTTTCGGGCTGATCGGCTGCATGGACAACGGAATGAACACTTGGAAGCCGTTCGTTTCGTCCTGCAGCTCCCGGATTTGCAGCATATGGTTGATGCGGTCTTCCGTCTTCTCGACGGAACCGTACAGCATCGTCGTATGCGTGCGCAGGCCGAGATTATGCGCCGTCCGGTGGACTTCCAAGTATTGGGAAACGTCCGCTTTGTCGACTTTCATCTTCTTGCGGTACTCATCCGACAGGATTTCTGCGCCGCCGCCAGTCAAGCTTTGCAGGCCGGCCTTCATCAATTCCTGGATGACTTCCTTGTAGCTGAGGCCGCTGATGCGCGAGAAGAAATCGATCTCGGCAGCCGTGTAAGCTTTAAGCGCGACTTCCGGGAATCGCTCGTTCAAGGCTTTCAGCGAATCCACGTAATATTGGAACGGCACATGCGGGTTATGGCCGCCGACAATGTGGAACTCGCGTACGTCCGGATGAATATGCTGTTCCACGTAGGCGATCATCTCGGCTCCGCTTAGCGTATACGCGCCTTCCTGGCCTTCGTCCTTGCGGAAGTTGCAGAATGCGCAGTGCGCTTCGCATACGTTGGTGAAATACAAGCTCATATTTTCAATGAAATAGACCTTGCGTCCGTTCTTCCTCAGGTTCACTTCGTTGGCCATTTGGCCGATCGAGAGCAGGTCGTCGGAGCGGTACATAAACTCTCCGTCTTCCCGGCTAAGACGTTCACCGAAACGAACTTTCTCCATGATGGCTTGCATTTGTTTGTCTTCTGTCGGTATCGCCACGTTCATAATGGCTTCCTCCTAGTCCGCCGGTCACGCGTTCGCATGTCCGGTGATGAATTTAAATGAAGAATAATCAAACTTTGTGAAAAAAATTACTTATTCTTTCCCCAAAAAACCTCAGAAACGACTTTCTTTATTATAAACCTCATCACAAGGGGCGGCAACTATTAACTCGTACCAGAGAACCAAAGTCATGGAAGAAGACGCCGGCCGCTAGTTTTGGAACCAGGGCGGATATGCTGTACAATGATAATAATGAAATCATAACGTTTAGTCGCATACCGGATTGTAAAACTATGGAATCCGCAACGAGAAATGAGGGCTAAAATGGCAAACACCTACACGTACACCCGAAAAGAAGAAACGGTCAATGCAATCACGCACGGAATCGGCGCAGTGCTGAGCGTGGCGGCGCTCGTGCTGCTCATCGTATTCGCAGCGCTGAAAGGGAATGCTGAACATGTCGTCAGCTTTACGATTTACGGTTCCATGATGCTGCTGCTATACGTCGCTTCGACGCTCGTGCATAGTTTTCCCGAGGGGAAAGCGAAGCGGGTATTCGAAATCATGGATCATGCGTGCATCTATTTGTTTATCGCGGGTACGTACACGCCGATCGCCCTTCATGTCGTGCAAGGCACGGCCGGCTGGACGCTGTTCGGCATCGCATGGGGACTTGCGCTGTGCGGCGTCGCGTTCAAAGTATTCTATGCCTCCCGTTTCTTGTTTACCTCCACGCTCGTCTATATTCTCATGGGCTGGATGATCGTCTTCGCCTGGGGACCGTTGAAGGCGCATCTGGCAGAAGGCGGTCTGCATCTGCTCGTTGCAGGCGGTTTGCTGTACACGTTCGGGACGGTGTTCTACATGTGGCGGAGCTTTAAGCATCACCATGCCGTATGGCATCTGTTCGTGCTTGGCGGGTCCGTGTTCCATTTCTTCGCGATCATGCTGTATGTCCTGCCGAGATAATGGAAGCAAGAGAGCGGCTATTCCCGCAAGAGCGCTCCAAACGAGGCTGGATGCTTATTGAGTCGGGATCGAAGTTGAAGTATACTTATACTATAGAAACGTAAGTAAGTCGTTCGTAAACGAATGAAGGAGGTCATATCATGATTACGATCAGCGAAATGGCAAACGAGAAAATCAAAGAAATGCTGGAAGCCGAAGCTTCGCCGGAATTGTTCCTCCGCGTTGGCGTGAAGGAAGGCGGCTGCAGCGGTTTCTCCTACAATATGGGCTTCGATGACGAACAGGCCGATTCCGACAAGGCGATGGAAATGAACGGTTTGAAAGTTGTCGTGGACGAAGCGAGCATCAAGTACTTGAACGGGCTTCAAATCGACTTCAAGGAATCCGCCATGGGCGGCGGCTTCACCATCACGAACCCGAACGCATCGGCAACTTGCGGCTGCGGCTCTTCGTTCCGTACGGCTGCGGAAGCGGGTAATCCTGCGGCTGAGCCTTGCTAAACGGCGTAATGGCGAGGGCTAATAAGTTTCCCTTATTGGTGACCTGATTCGTAGTTGGAAACGTGAGGTTTGTGAATTTTCAACGTACGATGCGTGTTATTGGGACTGACCCGAAAAGAATATCCCCTTCCGTAGTGCTTCGCTAAGATTCCGGCCTCTATGACGATTATTAGTCCGTGACTAATTCGTTTTCGGAGGTCTTTTTTTATGGCGCAGAACAAAGCATGAATGGCGTGTAGCGGCCGGATGGAGTACGTGAAAACCATTCATTCGCTGCTAATTAATGATTTCTGCGTTCCCCGTACCAACATTTCGCGCCGATAGTAACATGCTTCTGTGATTCCTCCCAATTCGATCACTTTCCATTCGTGGACCATGACATCCATACCGCTGCATCATTCCAAGAGCTAAGCTTAGCGTTCTCATTCGTTTTTCCGTAGCCAGATTCGATATCGAAATTAAAAGCAGTTGCAGTCTCATTTAATAACATTTCTCTGCCCTAGAGCGTCATCGGCAAAAACAAGAAATTCTTCGGAGCTTCTTGTTGAGCGGCAAAGGAGGTCTTCTCGCCTTTGGCAGGATCATCCGTGTGTTTTTTTTTTTGTAAAGGAATTGGAATCCCATATTTTGTACTAGATCAATGTAGGTATAACCTCCTAAAATAAGGATTGTTAAAGTAGTTAAATTGTGGAAGGAGAAGAGGGTCGACTACTCAAACCTTAAATATGAATCGCATCCATATCAAATCCCAATTTCGACAAGAGGTGCAGTAATGAAGTTAACGGTTAGCAGAAAATTATTTATGGGATTTTTAGCTGTGCTTATCATCTTGACAGCCATCGTGTTTATTGGTTATTCCAAAATTACTTCAGTCGATCAGGCATACGGCACGTTGATTGACGATAAAGCAAAAAAGTTGATGCTCATCCAAGAATTAGACGTCGCGATTAAAAAGGAACAGATCAATGTCCGAGGTTATCTCATTCTAAAGGACGAATCCTCGGATCAAAACTTCAATAAGGCCCATGAAAATTTCAAAGAGCTGGGCAGTGAATTAAGTGCCATTATTAAGCTTACGAAGGCAAAAGAGCTCCTGCAGCAGCTAATCGATCTTGAAAATCAATTCCATGAGACCGCAACTCAGGAAATGCAGCTGAAGGACCAGAATAAAACCAATGACTATTTGAAGCTGGTTACGACCAAGGGCCATGAAATTTCAGTAGCTTTTGACAGCAAAATGGATGAACTGACCAACTATCAGCAGACGGTTATGGATGAGGGGCACCAGAAGTCTTCGGACCAGGCGAAAAGCACAAAAAGCTCTATGCTGCTCCTTGGTCTATTAGGCGTCTTGCTCGGACTTGGCATTGCGTTATATATCGGCAGATTAATTAGCAGACCGGCCGTTGCGTTGTCCAAAGCCGCGGAAAAAATTGCAGCCGGAGATCTGAGCTCCACCGAACTGAATGTAACTAATAGAGACGAGATTGGAGACTTGGCAGCCTCATTCATGCTTATGCGCCGCAATCTTAGGGAACTTATTCGCTCCGTCAGTATGAACGCAGGGCAGGTTGCTTCCTTCTCAGAGGAGCTGACGGCAAGCGCCGAGCAGACCTCCAGGGCTACAGAGCAGATCGCCGTCACGATGTCCTCGGTTGCAGCCGGACTAGATACGCAGTTCAACACGGTTGAGGAGACATTACGCACCATTAACGAAGTGGCTTCCAGGACACGGGAAATTGCCCGCAATACTATGGTGGCGTCGGACACCTCGGCCAAGACTTATTCAAAAGCGTTAGAAGGAACGACTTCGATTCAAACCGTTATCGGCCAAATGGACGTGATATCCAATACAGTAAGCAGGTTGTCCCAAGTCATTGAAGGGTTGGGGGATCGTTCGCAGGAAATCGGGCAGATCAGCAGCGTCATTACAGGCTTATCGAATCAAACCAATCTCCTTGCTCTTAATGCGGCGATAGAGGCGGCGAGAGCAGGTGAGCACGGACGCGGATTCGCGGTGGTAGCTTCTGAGGTAAGAAAACTGGCTGAGCAGTCCAGTTTATCTGCCCGGCAAATCTCGGAGATCATCGCATCCATCCAAGAGGAGACGTTGACAGCTGTGCAAGCCATGGAGATGGCGACAAGCGAAGTCCAAGGCGGTATTGTAATGGTCCATACAGCAGGGGAGTCATTCGAATCGATTCAGCAATCCGTTAATGTTGTATCCTCGCAAATCCAAGAAGTCTCTTCTTCCGTGCAGCAAATGGCAGCAGGAGCCGAGCGGATGGTGCAGTCGATGAAAGCCATAAGCGAGGTATCCGAGCATACAGCTTCAGGCTCCCAACAAGTATCGGCATCGACGGAAGAGCAATTGGAATCGATGAATCATATTTTCGGCACAGCGTCGTCCTTGTCCCGTATGGCTGAGCAGCTCCAGCTTCAAATCGAGAAGTTCAAAGTATAAAGCGAAGCGGCGCTTCTTGCCGGCACGGGATAAAAGGGGCTCCTGGACATTGATGTCAGCAGGAGCCCCTTTTCTGTCTAATGGGCGAAAAAGAAATCATTAACGATCACAGGAACGAACGGTGTCATGGATCCATGACCCTTCTTAAGCGCTCCCGCTTCGGGAGCCTTCTTTGCGCAGCTATAACATCTGCGACTCGTGCCAAACGCCGGCGTCTGTACCGTATCCATTGCCCGGGTAATAATAGCCATCCTCTATCAGCCTACTAAATCAGGCGAGTTGACCATATCAATCATCCAAGAGATAGAAAGCTAGGAGGCATATGCTGTCCTATAGGATGCTCAGGAAGGGGAGGACCATGGAATGACAGACGAAATTGGGAGACAGCTGGCAAGCAAATGGGCGAAGACGGAGGCACTCCTGTCGCATGCGCAGATCGCGCCGCATATCCCGCCGACTCGGATGTTCACGAAGGACAATTTGAGCAGCATGTTGAGCCAGCATAGCATGGTTGTCATCAAGCCGGTTAAGGGAGCGGGCGGCCATGGGGTCATCAAGGTATCGCGTGAAGGAGGCAGCTACAAGTACACGTATTATTCGAAAACGAACCGGTTCCAGAGCTTCGACGGACTCTACCAATCGCTGAATGCCAGACGCGGCAATCGCCGTTATCTGATTCAGAAAGGAATCCGTCTGGCGACGATCGCCGGCAGGCCGATCGATTATCGCGTGAAATACGTGAAGCAGCCCGCAGGAAATTGGAGCATTACCGCGATCGTAGGCCGTCTGGCTAAGCCAGGTTTATTCGTGACGAATATTTGCCGCGGCGGTACGTTATTAAGCGGCTCCGAGGGGATTCGCCGTTCATTCTCCAGCGCGAAAGTCGGACCCAAGAAGAGGGAAATGCGCATGCTTACGCAGTTGTCGACGCAGGTGTTGGAAGGCCGCTTCCCCGGAATCGGACAGCTGGGCTTCGACTATGGCATCGATACGAACGGGAAAATATGGATCTTCGAGGTCAATACGAGGCCGCAATAAGGATTAACCGAATGTAATATATGGAATTGATAGATTTATAGAGTTCTATTAAACTTTTTTATTGATTTGGCTTCTCTTCAGCCTGTGTATAAACGTATCCACATATTCCCATCGATAATTCCTGTTTATTCGACCATTATTCACATCCTACACACATGCTGTCCACAGTGGGATGTGGATAATCGGAACGCTTGTTCTATCCGTCTGGGACATGCTAAGATGAACTGGAAGTAAGAGGAAGGGGGGCTGTGCATATGCAACAGCTGTCTGATGAGTTGCTGCTCGATGCTTATATTGCCGCTAATAAATATAATTTGGAACCAGAATTTATTGAAATGCTGAAGGCGGAATTAATTCGCAGACAGATCAGTCCGGACGCCTATCGGAATACTGCGTAGCGCCGCAAACTGCCGCCAATTCACACTACGGCCATTTCTGGACGCTGGCTTCAAACACTGCCTGGCATAGACGGCAATAAACAACATGGTTGCAGGTTATCGCTGCCAGTTCTGCTCCGGATATCGTCATCGTCGCTTCGTCATCGTCCGGCTGATAGGGCGCGTATGGCGCGGTGAAGTCGACCGCCCGCCCGAGATCATCGGTTTGCATCGCGCAAGATGGACATTGTACAGATAATTGTTCCAGGCCGTTGCAAATAGGACATAACATATTGAAAGGGTACCCTCCTTAGCCATTGCGTGATGGAAGACGCGGATGACGGCTAACGGTAGGATACCCTTTTTTATTGGAATTACTTCTTTAATAGGTAATGGAAATTGTCAGCGGCACGGTTACAGCTTCATGCTGCTGCTGTGCCCCGGAGAAAGCTTGGCCGTAGGATCGACGTATACCTTCGCGTTGTTGATGGCGGTCGGTGCCTCGCCGAATCCGACGGCAATCAGTTTCAGCTTGCCGGGATACGTCGTGATATCGCCGGCCGCGAAGATGCCCGAGATGCTGGTTTCCATGCGTGAATCAACGAGGATGGAGCCGTTATCGATATCAAGTCCCCATTCGGAGATCGGCCCAAGCGAAGAGACGAACCCGAAATTAACGATGACGGCGTCGACGGCGAGCTGCTTCGTCTCCGCTGTCTTGACATGCTGGAGCGTGATGCTTTCGATGCGGTCCATTCCCTGCAAGGCGGTCAGCTCATAGGGGGTCATGACTTGGACGCTGGACTTCAGCAGATTCTCGACGCTGTGCTCGTGCGCCCTGAATTTGTCGCGGCGATGAATGAGCGTCACGCTTGCCGCGATCGGCTCGAGCATGAGCGACCAATCGACGGCCGAATCGCCGCCGCCGCTGACGATGACATGCCGGTCCTTGAATTGGCTGAGATCGCTGATGAAGTAATGCAGGTTGCTCTTCTCGAAGCGGGCGGCTCCGTCGAGCTCTAGGCGGCGAGGCTCAAACGCTCCGACCCCGGCGGTAATGATAACGGATTTCGCATAATGCGTCGTTTTGTCGGTGACGACGGCAAAGTCGCGCTCGTCCCGCTTCACGACCTCGAGCACCTTCTCCTCCAGATGAATCTCGGGCTTGAAATGGTCCATTTGCTTCTTTAATTGTTCGACGAGCTCGCCCGCCGTTATCTTAGGAAAGCCGGCAACGTCATAGATATGCTTTTCCGGGTAAAGCGCTGCGAGCTGACCGCCTAGCTGCGGCATGCTCTCGATCATTTTAACGGAAGCTTGGCGCATGCCGCCGTAGAATGCGGCGAACATGCCGGCAGGGCCGCCGCCGATTATCGCGATATCGACTTGAGGGGAAGCAGGAGAGCTGGACAAGGTTGACACCTCCAAAATATAGAAATCCAGGGTAGGAAGAAGCCGTTCTTTCTGTACATTATAAAGGGTCGACAAGCCGCTTTGAAAGAAGAAAATTGGATGTTGTTCTAAAGATTTTCGTATATTTTACCCTTGATGTTTTCAGAAAAAATTTGTATCATGTGTGGTATTAGCAATCGGTTTGTCGAAAGTCTACGGGTATTTTTTATAAATAATTGAAGAATGAGAATCACACACTACAGGCAAGAAATGATAAAATTATTGTCTGTTTTGGCGTGTTTGTGTAAATTTTCACATTCCCAAGAAGAAACGGCTGCTACCGTCCTACAGCGGCGCGGCACGTTTCCTCAGAAATAAAAGCAAAGTATAATGAAAACATACTTTCTTATATTAAAAAAAAAAGAAAAGACTTAACGAATGGATGGGATTCTGGATGAGCAACATACCTAAAATTGTTATCTTGGGTGCCGGTTACGGCGGTATCCTGACAGCGCTCCGGCTTCAGAAAGAACTAAACTATAACGAAGCCGACGTTACGCTCGTCAACAAGCACGACTATCATTATTTCACCACTCATCTGCATATGCCCGCCGCTGGAACGGACAAGACAGAAAATGCGCGCGTGAGCATCTCGAAGCTGATCGATGAGTTCAAAATCGATTTCGTAAAATCAACCGTCGTGCAAATCCGGACGCAGGATAAGAAGGTTATCCTCGAGGATGGCACGCTTTCCTATGATTATCTCGTTATCGGACTCGGCGGCGAGCCCGAGACGTTCGGCATTCCAGGCATGCTGGAACACGCCATGAATATCCGCAGCATCAACTCGGTGCGCTTGATCCGCGAGCATATCGAATATCAGTTCGCGCGTTACAAACGCGAGCCGCACCGCACGGACTACCTGACTTTTGTCGTCGGCGGCGCAGGATTTACGGGCATCGAATTCGTCGGCGAGCTGGCGGACCGCATTCCGGAGCTTTGCAAACAGAACGACGTGGATCCGTCCCTCGTCAAAATCTACAACGTGGAAGCCGCGCCTTCGGCACTTCCCGGCTTTGATCCCGAGCTCGTGGAGTACGCGATGCAAGTGCTGACGAAGAAAGGCGTTACTTTCCGCATCGGAACGGCCATCAAAGAATGTACGCCGGACGGCGTCGTTGTCGGGGATAACGAAGAAATCCGCTCCGCTACCGTCGTTTGGGCTGCCGGCGTTCGAGGCAATCGCCTGATCGAGGAAGCGGGCATCGAAACGATGCGCGGACGCGTGAAGGTCGATGAATTCCTGCGCGTTCCCGGCCACGAGAACATCTCCGTAGTCGGCGACAACTCGTTGATGTTCAATCCCGAAGGCCGTCCATATCCGCCAACCGCTCAAATCGCGATGCAGCAAGGCGTCGTGTGCGCGCACAATCTTGTGGCGTCCATCCGTAACCAGCCGCAGAAGAAATTCGAATTTAAGAACAAAGGCACGGTTGCTTCCTTGGGTAAAGGCGAAGCGGTAGGCTTGGCGTTCGGCAAGAAATACAAGGGCAGAGTCGCTGCTTGGTTGAAAAAAGCAATCGATATCCGTTATCTCTACATCATCGGCGGCATTCCGCTCGTGGTCCGTAAAGGCAAGTTCCTATAATGCGCCACTGCAGCGTGCAAGTTCGTGGGCTGCTGCTGCGCGAGGAGCTGGATCGCTACAACGCGTTGATGGAAGTAGGATCGTTTCTCGAATCGCAGAATCGTTATGATTTGGCTTATATCGTGCAGAAGGAAGTCGATATCCTTATTTTGCCGGGGATTGAGCGGCTGAAGGAGAAGGGCCGGGAACGCGACCGTCAAACGGAAGCTTACTTGGAAGCGAAGCGACTGCTCGAGGACGAGGACGACGAGGATGAACAATAATAAAGCGGATGGATGCCCCGAGGCATGCCATCCGCTTTTTTTGGTTGCCGTAAATTAAACGTTGAACAGCTCGGAAAGCTTCTCTTCCGTCAGGCGGTTGCCGACGTAGAAGTCGCCGAAATCGCCGAAACGCGCGCTTACTTCGTCGAAGCGCATTTCATACACGAGCTTCTTGAATTGCAGCGCGTCTTCCGCGAACAGCGTAACGCCCCATTCCCAGTTGTCGAAGCCGACGGAACCGGTAATGATTTGTTTCACTTTGCCCGCGTACGTGCGGCCGATCATGCCGTGGCTGCGCATCATCGTACGGCGCTCGTCCATGGACAGCATGTACCAGTTGTCGCTGCCCGAGCGGCGCTTGTTCATCGGGTAGAAGCAGATATGGTTCCATTTTGGCAGGATCGGCTTCAGTCTTGCGAGAATATCCGGATTTTGCATCGGATCCGTGCCCGGCTGAGCCATGTAATTGCTAAGCTCGACGATGCTCACGTACGAGTGAGCCGGGATCGTGAATTGCGCGAACGCCGATTTGTTGAACGCGTTCTCGATGGCATTCAGCTCTTCGAGCGTCTCGCGCAGGTGCATGAGCACGAAATCCGCTTTTTGTCCGACGATGGAATAGAACGCCGTGCTGCCTTGCTTGTTATCTTCGATCGACTGCCATTCTTTCAGGAACGAATGGAGGTCATCGAGGGCCATTTGGCGCTCCGCTTCCTCCGCCGCCGTCCAAGCCATCCAATCGATGGTGCGGAAATCATGCAGCGCATACCAGCCTTCCAGTGTTTGGGCCGCTTCACTCATGGTTATCTCTCCTTATATAAATATGTCGCTTACATTGTATCGTAACGGGATGAAAGAGAGCAAATGGCGGACTTGTGACAACATTGCGCAACAAATTGACTTCCAATCGGCCATCTACTACACTATTTGTAGCGAAAGGGGAAGAGTTTCCACATGAATTCAGACGTTAATATTTTGCAGTTGATTATTGCGACTGTATTATTCTTCGTGATGATGTTCGGGATCGGGTTTATTTTGAATATGCTGCTCAAAACGACCTTCTTTCCGATTTACTTATTTATTATCGTTCTGGTACCGGTCTTTATATGGCAAACCTGGGACGACACGAAGACGTTCAGCGGCAATTTCACGTCCTTTACGTTTGTCGATATTTTGCCGGGCATCGGCGCGCTGATCGGCGCTTATGTCAGCGGAGCGACGATTCGGCTGCTTCGCCGCGGCGGCTACAAAATGTTCTAGCATGCCTGTGCTGGAATACGCGTTCTAGAATTTATGATGTTCCTCGATGAAAGAATGGTTTCCGGTACGGTCATACTAAGGGAAACGCGGGCTAATCGGAAGATTGCCGCGGCGAAAGCCGCGCATCGATTCTGAGCGTTCGCGGCAACCGAGGTGATGGGCTGTGCCGTTTTTTCGTATTGGAGATGTTGCTTTACATGTGCAGGAACCGGCCGGAAACGGCCGTGAAGGAACCGTCGTCTGCTTGCATCCGCCCTGCTTGACGAGCCGGCTGTTCGCGGGCATCGAGGAACAGCTCGGCGGCAATCATCAGGTAATCCGCTGGGATATTCGCGGTCATGGTCGCAGCGACGGCGGGAGCGCCAGAATGACGCTCGCGATGATCGCCGAGGACATGCGCGCTTTGCTGGATGGACTGGGCGTGAAGCGGGCTTATGTCTGTGCGTACGGCGCAGGCTCCTTCCCGGCGCTGACGGCGCTGCTGCTGCATCCGCAGCGGTTCATCGGCGGCATGCTGCTGTCGGGAAGCGCGGCCTATACCGATATTCTAAGCCGCTCCAAGCTGCAGGCGGCTTATATTTCCAGCATCCTCGCTCCCAAGGCGCCGATTGCCTTCAAAGCGGCCTGGAGCGAGGCGCGCACGCGTTCGGAGTTCGAGGAGCTGCATGAGGAAACCAAGCTGGGGGACCCGGCTAAATGGCGGGACTATGCGGCCGCATGCTTGGAAGACGGGCTGGAGCGGCGCATCCGCCAGATCAAGCAGCCGATGCTGCTGCTTTACGGCACGAAGGACGCCATCGGCGGCAATTACGCCGTAAGGCTGCACCGGTTGCTGCCGAACAGCGAGCTTTACGGCATCAACGGGGCGACGAGCAAGCTGGCCATGAACGAGCCGGTTACGACATCTTTCGTCATGTCCCGATGGATGGCGAAGCAAGAGCATCCGGAGCTTGCCGACACGCACGATGAGCGGGAGGCGCTGCTTCAAGAGCTCGCGGAGCATGGCGTCAAGGCAGGAAATGACAGCGGTCGGATCCAAGCCCAACCGCTTCGAAATTCGCTCGTGCACTAAACTGCCAAGCTTGGAGGAATACGGCTTGAAACGCGTTACACCGTTCATTCTCGGGCTAATGCCGACGTTCCGTTGTTGACGGAATAGGGAAAGTTCCCTTCGCCAGGGGGAATTTTCTTTTTTTTGCGTCCTGAAAACCGGGCCTCTTTTATGATAAACTAGTAACAAGAATACAAGGCGGATGGAGTCGAGAATGAAATGCGGATCGGCAGCATGCACCAATTTACGGAACATCACCGCTACTACACCTTTCGCGATTTTTCGCTAAGCGCCGTGGACCGCAAAATGATCGGGCTGATCTATCAATCGATGATCGGCGCATTTGCGGCGGGGCTCTATCATTTGCTCTATCAGCAGGTGGCGGACGATCGCGTCGGCTATTCGGAGCTGGAGCCGCAGCGGAAGCTTCTGCTCGGACTCGGCCTGGAGATGCATGAACGCGGACGGCAGGAGCTGGTGAATCAAGCATCGCGCCTGGAGGCCGTCGGGCTGCTCCAAGTGACGCGGTTAGGCGTACCTGACAATGACGATGTCGTCTATGAATATGAAGTCGTGAAACCTTTGTCGCCGGATGAATTTTTCAACAGCCCTCATTTGACGCTGCTGCTCCGGGATAAGGTTGGCAAGCATTCCGTGATCGCGCTGCGGGAATCCTTCTATGCAAAGGAGGCCGACGAGCTGGCAGGCGCCGAGCTCACGCGCGAGAACATTACGGTTCCGTTCTACGAGCTGTTCCGCTTGAACACGCAAGGATTTGACGCGGAGCTGGAACAGGCATTGACGGAAGTAGCGCCTGCCCGGCAGGCCGCAGCCAAGCCGCAATCGACGGAAACCGCAGGCATTCAGTACGGGGAAATCATTATGCGTTTCCCGCGCAACTCGCGTAACCGTCAATTCGTCGAACGGCTTCGCGGCAACGAAGAGGCGATGGGGCAGTTGAATTACGTGGCGTACAAATACAGTTTGACTGTCGTGGACGTCTGCCGCCTGCTGGATGAAGACAATGCGTTCTCGTCGAATGGCGAGCTGCTGCTGGACGAACTGCAGCTGCGGGGTAATCAGATGTTCAGGCAGGACCGCAAACGCAATGACGAGCGCGAGCGGTTATACGGCCGGATGGAAGCCTTCAAAGCCGACCAGGCCAAGAGCGAGGGCGGCAGCGACGATATGCCCGATGAAGTGGGCGTTCTGGCTGAATTTTATATGGAAGTGCCGGTGCAGCTTGCCGGACGCTGCGACATTCATCAATACAATATGCTGATGCGGAACGAGCCGCATACCCGGTTTATCGCGCGATTCTTCAAAGGCGCCGTACCGGACGATTTCATTCGGCAGTTCGATAAATTCGATCTGAATTACCGCATGCAAGGCGCCGTTATCAACGTCCTCATTCATTATGTTTTCGGCTTGCTTGATTCGAAACGGTTGAATAAAGGCATCATAGACTCGATTGCCAACAATATGCTCGTTCAAGGCATCGAATCCTTCGAACAGGCTGTCGGCTATGTCAGGGAACAGATGCAAGTGGAGCAGGAGAAAGACCGCCGCCGGGAAGGCGGGGGCGCCGCGGCAGCGCCTAGAAGGAATGGCGGAAGCGCCGCGGCCTCGAAGGGCAGACGCAAGCCGCTTATTCCGATCATGCAGGAAGCGCCGAGCGGAACGCCGCTCACGGACGAAGAGATGGAAGAAATCCGGCGCATGGCGCGGAAGCTGGATGGAAAATAAACGGATTAAAGAGGTGAAGCCGCAATGGCGATGGAGTCGCTGGGTGACCTGCTGAAGGCGATGCCGGGCGGCAGGGACATGAGGCAGCACGCGGACAAATTAATGGCCGAGCTGCTCGCTGACCCGCTTGTCGGGAAGCTTCGCACGAAATATCCCGAGCTGGACGACGCGACGATCCGGCTGAATTTAAACCGCATTTATCAATGCACCAAAGAATTTCGCAATTGTTCGAATTGCACGGGACTCGATCAATGTCCCAATGATTTCGAAGGCCATTATACCGAATTATCCTGCGAAACGACCGGCGGGCTCGTACAGTTGAACGACCGCAAGGTTTCCTGCAAGAAGCTGATCGCGAGGCAGAGCGAGGACCGGATTCGGAGCCGGATTCGCAGCTTCTATATCGATGACCGGGCGCTGTCCCAAGGGTATTCCGCCGACGAGATCGTTTCGAAAGACGTGGAGCGGATGAAGGCGGTCGGACAAGTAATCAGCTACATCAACCGGACCAAGGAAGACGGGCTGCGTCCGGAAGGGCTGTATTTGACCGGTTCCTTCGGGACGGGCAAGACGTTCCTGATGTGCTATATGCTGCATGAACTGGCGAAGGCCGGGTTTACGGGCGCGATCGTCTATATGCCCGATTTCGTCGAGGACATGAAGACGCTCATGCTGGAGCAAGGGAAAGTGAAGGAAACGGTCGACCTGATGAAGGAAACCGACCTGCTCATCTTCGATGATATCGGGGCCGAGAATCTAAACCCTTGGGTACGGGATCATGTGCTTGGCGCGATTTTGAATTACCGGATGAACCGCAAACCGACGTTCTATACGTCGAATTACGGCTTGGACGACATCGAGCAGCACTTCAGCTTTACGAACAAGGACGGCGACGACCAGCACAAAGGACAGCGGCTGATGGACCGTATCCGGCATTACGTGCAGCAGGTCCACGTGACGGGGCACAACAAGCGGGGCCGTTAGCGTTACCGCTGCAGCGTGCACCGCATGCAAGGAGAACGAACGGATCGAACGGCTGCGAGGATACCGTAGCAAGAGATGGAGATCGAAATAAATAGAAGACGGATATTTAAAAGAGCCAGCCGCGTTCATCGCGGCTGGCTCTTCTTGTCATGCGCCGAACAGGAGATTAACGAGCACTTGGGCGGCTTCCGCGCGTGTCGCGTTGCCGCGAGGCGAGAAGAGGGAGCCGCTGCCTTGCATGAGGCCGACATGCACGGCGCTTGCCACTTCCGCTTTGGCCCAGCTGCTGATTGCGGCTGCGTCCTTGAAGGCGGCGAGATCGGTTTCGCTGCCTGCCGCATTCGCCGAGCCGTCTTGTTTGGCATAGACGCGAATGATCATAGCCGCCAATTCTTCGCGCGTGATCGGTTTGTTCGGCTCGAACTTGCTTGCGTCCGTTCCCGTAACGATGCCGTTCTCGAAAGCGGCTTCGGCGGCTTCGGCATACCAGCTTCCTGCAGGGACATCGCTAAACGGCGAGGCGGCTGCCGGCTTCAAGCCGAGGGCCCGAACGAGCATCGTCGTGAATTCGGCGCGGGTTACGTTCGCCGCCGGACCGAACTTGTCATTCGAGATGCCTTGAACGATATGCTTCGCCGTCAGTTCTTGAATGACATTCGCCGCCCAATAAGTCGAAGGCACGTCCGTATACGTCTTCATGTACGTGAACACGCCGTAGGAACTGAAATGGCTGACAGCGGCGGTAAGGGTCCGGTCTTTCAGGTCGCCGCCGATATAAGTGATTGCCCCGCCGTCGGAGAGGTAATAGATGCCGGCAAGCCGATCATCCGTATTGGCGGCCAGCCGGAATTGCAGCAGTACCGGCTTGTCGAACGTGCTGAGCTTCTTCGTCGTGCCGTCTTTCATGACGACGGATAGCGCCAATTCGAAAGCTCCGCCTTGCGGCGTTAATCCGGCTCCGGATGCCCCTGCTTGCGTAAGGGCGGCTTTCTCTTCGCTCGATGTCAACGTCGTGAGCTGCAGGGAGACAGTGGCTTCGTTATCGCTGCCGGCCAAGGCGGCGAGACCGGCAATCACTTCTTTCGGCAGCGTCAGCGATCCGCCCGGCAGCAGGAGACGGAGCCCGTTGTTGCCAAGCGACCGGATACCTGCGACCGGAAGCAGCGCTTCCAGTTTGGGAGCGGAGGTTGTGCTGGCGTCCAAGGTGACAATTCCGCCGACGGGGGCGGGGATATCGGCCAGCGTGAACTTGACTTGGACCGTCGAAGGGTCTGCCGGATTCGTTCCGGTATTGTCCCCAGGCGTCGAAGGATCCGTTGGATCCGTCGGTGTCGAAGGATCAGTCGGCGTCGTGCTTCCCACGCTTGATACGACTTTGAACGATGAGGACGCAATATCCGAGCCTTGTCCAGCCACGACTTGATACCGACCAACTGCCGCTGTTGCGGGCAGCGTGAACGTGTCTTGGAACTTGCCGCCGCTCGACGGAACGATATCGAAGAAGAGGACCGTTTGATCCGGATTCAATACTTTAATAAGGACTTCCGCGGCATTGGTCGTGCCGCTGATCGTGACTTTTCCCCCGGCATGCGCATTAGGTACGTTGTCGATCGTCGTGCCTGAAGCCTGAACGGATAGAGGGGCTTCGGCGGCAAACGCCATGGACGGCAGCGAAGCGGGAAACGCGAGCGCGAGTGCCAGTGCCGTAAGAAGGACCGTTTTGTTCTTCAACGTTGATGCTCCTTTCTATTCGGCGTACCGGAGCCTGCGGCGAGGTGCATGCCGCAGGCAATCCGGAGACGCCTTCTGTTATCGTTAAGCTGCCGGCAGGTTCGTGATTCGGCCTTTTACACTTGCCGTTATCGTGCCGTGATCGAATGTTTTTAAGATGTACGCGTAGAAGGCGTCGATATCCGTAACGCCGGCTTCAGGATGCTGCCCTTGGGTCAGAATCGTGTAGTTGTCGCCGCCGGCGGCCATGAAATTGTTCACGACAGCGGTATACTGCCCGTCATCGGTAATCGGCGTGCCGTCTTCCTTCGTCAAGGACACGACCCGTTCCGCGATCGGTTTGCTGAAGTCGGCCGTATATTTCAAGCCGGCAATTTGGAGCGTCATTGTCGTTGCGCCCCATTGCTGCTGAAGCAGGGTCTTAATTTGCGCGCCGGTCAGCGTCATCTTGACCAGCTGGTTGCCGAACGGCTGAATGTGGAACAGGTCAGCATAGGTGATTTCACCCTCCGGCATATCGGCGCGGATGCCGCCCGGGTTCATGAACGCGAAGTCGGTTTGCATGGAATCCTTCATCGCATCGGCGATCAGGCTGCCGAGCGCATTCTCTTCCGTGAAGGCGGTCGCTTTCGAGATGATTGCTTTTGTCGTACCGACAGGTTCCATCAGCTCAGGATGCCTCGACAAGGCTGCTTGCACGATCGCTGCTGCTCCCGAATCCGGCGTCATGCCGCTCTGTACGACGTCGATAATCGTTGCTTTCTTCTTCACGATATCATGCGTTGCGGGATCGATCTCCAAATCGACATCCGAGAATGCCGTGCCGTAAGAAGCGGATTGGACAATCAGCTTGTTGTCGACCGTTCCGTTGACCTTGACATGATTGTCGCCGGAGAAGATCACGTCGACTTCATCGTCTACAGCGTTGGCTAAGTCGACGGCTTCGCCCGTAATGGCACCGTCTTTCTGCGAGGCGGGGTCATGCGCGAGGACGACGATGGCTTTGACGCCTTGTTCCTTCAGCTTGGCCACCGCGGCATTCACGACCGGCGCTTGATCCACGATGTCGACCGTGGCCAGCGCGGCAGGCGACACCTTGGATGGCGTCAGCATCGTGACGACGCCGATGAAGCCGATTTTCTCGCCGCCGACTTCTTTGACGACATAAGGTGCGATGATAGGCTCATGAGTTTCTTTGTCGATCACATTGGCATTTACATAATCCATCTCTACCTGCGGATACGTGATGGCTGCGTTGATCGGATCCGTTCCGCCGTGCAGCTGGGCCATCAGCGCGGGAACGCCTTGATCGAATTCATGATTGCCGAGCGTGCCGACATCGAAGCCCAGGTAATTCAAGAATTCGAGCGTCGGCTTGTCGCGCTCGAGCGCCGAGACCGGCGAGCTTGCGCCAACGGAATCGCCGTTCTGGATCAGCAGCGTGCGGTCTGGGTTGGTCGACTCGTATTGCTTGAGATAGGTCGCCAAGTAAGCTGCTCCGCCGACGACATTGTCGCCGACCTTCGTGGAGTAGTCTAATTGGCCGTGAAGGTCGTTGATGCCAAGCAGTTGAACCTTGACATTGTTGTTCGGCTGCGGCGCGTTTCCGCTAAGGTCGAGCTTGAAGATGCCGAAGCCTTTGTCGTCGTTTTTGTTCATGGACGTGATGTTCGGATTAGCGTCCAAGTACTTGGACGCTGCCGGAGCGGTGGTGAACGTCACGTTCACGCTGTCATTGATCGGCGCGATCGACCAATTGTTGTCCGCGGCCGGATCGATGGTTTGCTGCTCCGTGATATAGTCCATCAGCACTTGGCGGTTCTCGGTCGCCGAATCGATGACCAGCGGCGCGCCCTTCACGCCAGGGAAATTGCCGCCGCCGTTAACGCGGTAGTTGTTGCTGATGACGATAAATTCCTGGTTCGGGTCGACTGCTTGTCCGTTATATTTCAAGTTCACGATACGGCTGGACGAAGCGTCGTTAATCGTGCCGTCCGTCTTGTACTTGGCCGGTTTCGTCACATCGATTTGATAGGTGACGCCGTCGATTACGTCAAAGTTAAAGACAGGGAAGGTTGTGCTGAGCAGCGGCTGTTCGGCGGTTGCAGCCGGGTCGATCTGATTGAACATGCCTGCCGACATCTCCAGCCATTCCTTGATGACGGAGCCCTTCAGCTTGACCGCCTTCAGCGTGTTGTCGTACAAGTACAAGTCGCTCGCGCTCTTGATCGCCAGATTGCCCGTGGCGATATCGGTGTACTCGGTCGGACCGTTGCGTCCTGCCTTGAACGGCGCGCCTACGGACAGGATCGGCAGATCTTTGTCCGGCGAGTCGTTCGCGGTCAGCGTTTTCTCGACGAACCACTTCTGCGCCTGCGTGACGATTTGGACGGAAGGATCGTCCTGGACGAGCGCGAAATAGCTGTAAATCGGCGCCGTCGTTTGGCCGATGGCTTGGTTGACGTAGGCGATCGTTGCGGCATGCTCGTCCTTGATCAGGTCCACCAGAGCAGGGTCGGCATCCACGAGCGCCTTCTTCGCGACGGTATCGTAGATGTATTTGTTCGACGATTGCGAATTCGCCACTTGCCACTTGCCGCCGGACTTCTTCAGCGTAAGGTCGATAATGCCGAGGTTCGCGCCGCCGAATCCGGCCTGCACGGCCGCGACGCCGTTAATCGTGCCTTTGGCGTTGTCGACGCCCGGAAGCGGATTGCCGCTGGCGTCTTTGAACAGCGGATCGAGCGCGCTGACGCTTGCCGCCGGGAAAATTTTATGCGTATGCGAGAACGTGATGGCATCGATGCCCGGTACTTTGCTGAGCGGATAGATCGCATCCTCCGAGCCTGCGCCTGCGACGGCTGCGCCGTTAAATCCGGAGTGCGTCAGCGCGACGACGATATCCGCGCCATCTGCCCGCATTTGCGGAACGAATTTCTCGGCGGTGGCGACTATATCCTTCGTGATGACTTTGCCGTTCAGATTATCTTTGTCCCAGTCCATGATTTGCGGCGTAACGAGGCCGAGGAAACCGACCTTCACGGTTTGTTCGTGGCCGCTTGCGTCCTTGAACGTTTTGTTCATGATGATGTACGGCTTGTATTTGTTCGCATCGTTCGCGGGGTTCGCGTCGTGATCGTCGATATATACATTCGCATTGACATAAGGGAAATGAGCGTCGTCGATTGCCTCATCCAAATAGTCGAGGCCGTAATTGAACTCGTGATTGCCGAAGGTCGCGATGTCGTAGCCCATTTGATTGAGCAGCTTATAGGCGGGATGAACTTGTCCGTCTTTGAGCGGATTGATCTTCGCCATATAGGTACCGAGCGGCGTGCCTTGCAGCAAGTCCCCGTTGTCGACGAGCAGCGTGTTGACCGCTTCGGCGCGTGCCTGTTTGACCAGGGAGGCGGTTTTGACGAGGCCTGCCGTTTCGGCCGGCGCGTCCTTGTAATAATCGTAGTTCATGAAGTTGGTGTGGATGTCCGTCGTTTCCATAATGCGCAGCTGCAAGCTGTTATCAATGGTGACAGGATTAGCGAGGTTGTTGCCGACTTCGTTCAGTTTGCCGCCATAGGCGTCGACGACGAACACTTTCACGGAAAGACTGCTTCCGGTCCGGTTGAAATGCGCCGTCACTTTCTCGCTGCCGGTAATATCCTTGGACAATGCGGTGATGCCTAGCGGCGTCGCGCCGTCGAACAGTTCGAATACAACCGTTTCTTCTCCGTCATGCGGGGTCGAAGTAGGCGTGACGACAACGCTTGCGATGACGCCTCCGTCCGAATCCATGACTGGATCCGAAATCGTGAAAGCGCGGCTGCCGTCTGCGGACGCGGAATTAACGTCCACCGATTGCTCGGCGAAAGGGACGACTTGGGAAGCGGATTGCGCGTGTGCGGGTACTGAGACATAAGATGAGGCCAGGAATCCTGCGAGAAGCGAGGCAGCCAGTGCGGACCGCGACATTCTCTTTTGAATGAAACCCATTTCTAGGAACTCCACCTTTCTATTGGTCTAGGGGTATTATAGCAATCGGAATGTGAGGGGAATTTAAACCTCGCGTTAACGTTTTGAAAAGTATGTAAATTTTTGAAGTCAAATCCAATCGAAAATTTATAAAAAAGATAAAAAAGACCGCGTGTCCGAAGACATGCGGTCTTTAGTATTTGCAGCAAGATTAAGGCTTATAGATTTTGTCGAACACGCCGCCGTCGTTGAAGAACTTGGCCTGCGCCTTATCCCAGCCGCCGAAATTTTTGATATTCGTCAGTTCAAGGCTCTTGAATTGCTTCGAATATTTGGCAGCAATGGTCAGGTTCGTCGGACGGTAGAAGTTTTGCCCGATGATATTTTGTCCTTCGTTCGTATAGAGGTAATCCAGATAAGCTTTGGCTACGTCGCGCGTGCCGTGCTTTTCGACGTTTTTGTTGACGACGGCAACGGGCGGTTCGGCCAGAATGCTGTACGAAGGCGTTACGATTTCAAAGTCCTTCGGATGCTCCTTCAGCGCCAGGTAAGCTTCGTTCTCCCAAGCGAGCAGCACGTCGCCGATGCCGCGTTCCACGAAAGTCGTCGTCGAGCCGCGGGCGCCGGAGTCGAGTACAGGTACGTTCTTGTACAGCTTCGACACGAAATCGGCTGCCTTCGCTTCGCTATGGTTATTGTGTTTCAACGCGTAGGCCCATGCCGCAAGGAAGTTCCAGCGTGCGCCGCCGCTCGTTTTCGGATTCGGCGTAATGACGGACACCTTCGGCTTGACCAGATCGCTCCAATCCTTGATTTTCTTCGGATTGCCTTTGCGGACGAGGAAGACGATCGTCGACGTGTAAGGCGAGCTGTTCTTCGCGAAGCGGCTTTGCCAACCCGCGTTGATGAGTCCGGAACGTTGGATTTCGTCGATGTCGTAGGCTAGCGCCAAGGTGACGACGTCCGCTTCCAATCCGTCGATGACCGAACGGGCTTGCGCGCCGGAGCCGCCATGGGACTGCTTGATCGTGACTTTCTGGCCGGTTTTCGCTTTCCAATAAGAAGCGAAAGCCTTGTCGAA
This sequence comes from Paenibacillus rhizovicinus, assembly GCF_010365285.1. Taxonomy (NCBI): domain Bacteria; kingdom Bacillati; phylum Bacillota; class Bacilli; order Caryophanales; family Paenibacillaceae; genus Paenibacillus; species Paenibacillus rhizovicinus. The sequence goes on along the minus strand of NZ_CP048286.1, from coordinate 1,631,687 downwards.
CTGGACGTACAACTCGCGCGTCGGATCATAGGAGACGTTGAGCAGGGTGACATCCTTCTTGGCGGTTTTGGTTGCTGCGGCGAAACTCGTGGAGGATAAAGACAGGATAAGCGTGAAGACGGTGAGGACGATTAACAGCTTCTTTTTCATAGACAACACTCCCCAGTATTGATATGTATCAGCCTCTTTCCGGGTCGATATAACGACAAGGAGGCCCCGAAAGTCCGGCTGCGAAGCAGCGCTAAAAGCGGATCGTTCGGGGCCTCCGGTGTGCCGGTCGGCTTGATGGACTCATCATAAACCAGACAATTCCAACCTGTCAACTATGAATTAAATTGCTGGTCGGAAGCCCGCGAAGAACCCGTTGGATACGGTGTAGAAACTCATTCGTTGCTCATTAGAGACTCAATAGAGGCTCATTAAATACTTATTAGAAGCTCCTTCAAAACTCATTATAGTTCGTTAAAAGCTCGTTCTAATGGGGAATGTCCTAGATGGATGTCTTTCTTTATAAGAAGAACTGATACCATTGATAAACTTTCCCAAAAAAATGAATTGACAAGAAAGCTTATCCATTGCTATTATTGCCACATAACCAACTAAACAGGTAGGAATAATTTTGTTTTAGCTTCCGGTCAACACGGTGCCGAAACACATTAGTTATCTGTAAAACGAGAACAAGGGGTGCTTTTACATGTCCAACATGAAAAAGAGGAACGTTTTACCGCTGAAATCACTAATGATCGTTATCGCATTTGCATTCGCCTTGACCGGTTGCGGATGGAACTCGGGACCGAACAATAAGGCCGGCAACGCCGGCAATGCGAGCCAGACCAATACGAACGGCAAGACGGACGCTAACGCGGCGAATGGCAATGCGGCCGGTACCGATACGAAGGCAACCAACGACAGCGGATCTAAGAAGCCCGTTGAACTGCTCAACGTTTCCTACGATCCGACGCGTGAATTATATGAAGCTTATAATAAATTGTTCGCCGATTACTGGAAGCAAGAGAAGGGTCAAGACGTAACGGTGAAACAATCCCATGGCGGTTCCGGCGCGCAAGCCCGGGCGGTTATCGACGGCCTGGAAGCCGACGTTGTCACGCTGGCACTGGGGTACGATATCGATTCGGTGTCCCAGAAGGGGTTCATCAATCCGGATTGGCAGCAGAAATTCGATAATAACAGCTCGCCTTACACGTCGACGATCGTGTTCCTCGTTCGCAAAGGCAATCCGAAAGGCATTAAGGACTGGAACGATCTCGTGAAACCGGGCGTTCAAGTCATTACGCCGAATCCGAAAACAAGCGGCGGCGCACGCTGGAACTACCTTGCGGCATGGGGCTACGCGCTCAAGCAGAACAACGGGGACGAGGCCAAAGCGCAAGCGTTCGTGAAAGCCTTGTTCAAGAACGTACCGGTGCTGGATACCGGCGCCCGCGGCTCGACGACGACATTCGTTCAGAAAGGCATCGGCGACGTGCTGCTCGCTTGGGAGAACGAAGCGCTGCTGTCGGTGAAGGAACTGGGAGCCGACAAATTCGAAATCGTCTATCCGTCGTTGAGCATTCTGGCCGAGCCTCCGGTAGCCGTCGTCGACAAGAACGTCGACAAGAAAGGCACGCGGGAAGTGGCCGAGGCTTACCTGGATTATCTGTACACGGAACCGGCGCAGCAGGTCATCGCGCAGAACTTCTACCGTCCGCAGCTCGCGTCCGTGGCAGAGCAGTTCAAAGATCAATTCCCTGACATCCCGATGCTGACGATCGACAACGATTTCGGCGGCTGGGCGGAAGCGCAGAAGAAACATTTCAGTGACGGCGGCGTGTTCGATCAAATCTATACGCCAGGCTCATAAGCGAACGAGGAGCTGACTCTACCCATGACGAGTTCCGCAAAGAAGAAGGCGAAGCCGCGCAGCGTGCTTCCGGGCTTCGGCCTATCGCTCGGATTTACCGTTTTTTACTTAAGCATTATCGTTATCATTCCGTTAATCGGCATTTTCGTAAAAACATCCGGGCTGACGCCCGAGCAGTTCTGGCATACCGTAACGAACGCAAGGGTGCTGGCTTCGTACAAAGTCAGTTTCCTGACCTCGTTCTACGCGGCGCTCGTCAATCTCGTATTCGGACTTCTCATCGCTTGGGTGCTCGTCCGCTACAAATTCCCGGGCAAGAGGCTGCTCGACAGCTTGATCGACATGCCGTTCGCGCTGCCGACCGCCGTAGCGGGCATCTCCCTGACGGCGATCTATGCGCCGAACGGCTGGGTCGGCAAGCTGCTGGACCCGCTCGGCATCAAGGTGGCTTTTACGCCCCTCGGCATTACGCTCGCGCTCATATTCATTGGACTTCCATTCGTGGTGCGGACGGTACAGCCCGTACTGCAGGATTTGGACAATGAGGTGGAAGAAGCTGCGGTGATGCTCGGCGCCTTCCGCTGGCGCACGTTCCGCAGAGTCGTCCTCCCGGAATTGATCCCCCCGCTGCTGACCGGTTTCGCGCTAGCATTCGCAAGGGGCATCGGCGAATACGGCTCCGTCGTCTTCATCTCCGGCAATATGCCGATGAAGACGGAGATCGCGCCATTGCTCATCATGACGAAGCTGGAGCAGTTCGATTACCGCGGCGCAACCGCCATCGCGCTTGTCATGCTCGTCGTGTCGTTCCTGCTGCTGCTGCTCATCAACTACCTGCAATGGCGGAGCAATCGCCGCGTTGTATCGGCATAAGGAAGGAGGATAACGATTATGGCTGGAGCTGTTACCGTTCAATTGTCCGAGAAGTCGGCACGTCCGAAGCATATTAACGAATCGCTTATCGTACGGATCGTCCTAATCTCGATCGCGCTGCTCTTTCTAGGTTTGGTCGTCCTGCTGCCGCTGCTTTCGATCTTCATCGAAGCGTTCAAGAAGGGCTCGGACGTGTACTTCGCGGCACTTCGGGATCCGGATGCGCTGTCGGCGCTGAAGCTGACGCTGCTGACGGCGGTCGTCGCCGTCCCGCTCAATACCGTATTCGGCGTTGCGGCGGCATGGGCGATCAGCAAATTCCGCTTCCGGGGCAAAAACATTCTCATCACGCTGATCGATTTGCCGTTCGCGGTATCTCCGGTCATCGCGGGTCTTGTGTTCATTCTGCTGTTCGGCGCGCAAGGCTTCCTGGGCCCGTGGCTGTCGGATCATAATATCAAAATCATGTTCGCATTGCCGGGCATCATTCTGGCAACAACGTTCGTCACCTTCCCGTTCGTGGCCCGCGAACTGATCCCGCTCATGCAGGCGCAGGGCGTGCAGGAGGAGGAAGCCGCCGCGAGCCTTGGGGCGAAAGGATGGCAAATCTTCTGGCGCGTGACCTTGCCGAATATCAAATGGGGCCTGCTCTACGGCGTTATTCTGTGCAACGCGAGAGCGATGGGCGAGTTCGGTGCCGTATCCGTCGTCTCCGGCCATATCCGCGGCGAGACGAACACGCTGCCGTTGCATATCGAAATTCTATACAACGAATATCAATTCTCCGCATCGTTTGCCGTCGCTTCGCTGCTTGTCATGCTGGCGGTACTGACGTTGATCGTGAAGAGCTTCATTGAATGGAAAACGTCCAAGCAACTTCCAAGAGAGGCGGGCTGAGCATGCATATCGAGGTCAGAAACGTCAACAAGTCGTTCGGCAGCCATCAAGCCGTCCGGGATGTGAGCTTCACCATCGAACGCGGCAAGCTGATCGGTCTGCTGGGTCCGAGCGGCGGCGGCAAATCGACGCTGCTGCGCATATTGGCCGGTCTGGAAACGCCGGATTCCGGCGATATCTTCATCAACGGCAAACGCGTTAACGACGTGCAGCCGCAGCTGCGCGGCATCGGATTCGTATTTCAGAACTATGCGCTGTTCAAGCATATGAACGTCTTCGATAACATCGCCTTCGGTCTGACGATCCGCAAGACGAGCAATACGGAGATCAAGAACCGCGTGAACGAACTGCTCGATTTGACGGGACTGCGCGGGTTCGAGCACCGTTATCCGCATCAGCTCTCGGGCGGACAGCGGCAGCGGGTGGCGTTCGCCAGGGCGCTTGCGCCGCGGCCCGATTTGCTGCTGCTGGATGAGCCGTTCGCCGCGATCGACGCGAAGGTTCGCAAGGAGCTTCGCACATGGCTCAAGAGCCTGATCGCCGAGCTTGGCATTACGTCGATCTTCGTCACCCACGATCAGGACGAAGCGGTCGAAGTGGCCGACGAGATGCTGATCGTGCAGCAAGGGAAATTGGAGCAGCAAGGCTCGCCGATCCATATTTACACGGACCCGCAAACGGCCTTCGTAGCCGGATTTATCGGCCACTCCAGCATCGTGGAGCAGCCCGGCAGTCTGCGCGGGTTCGAGCATACGGCGGTTTCGGAAGGGGCGCGCGCGATCATTCGCCCCGAGTTCGTGGAAGTGGGATGCAGGGAGGAAATTCCGTTCCCGTCCGCCTCGGTCCAGGGTAAAGTCCGCCATGTGTTCTTCCGCGGCGCCCATCTGGAATTGGACGTGGAAGTCGGCGGCAACCGCTTGTCCGCGCACCGCTCCTTGGATCAGGCGCCGCTGCAGCCGGGCGACGAAGTATCCGTACTTATCCATCGTTTGTACGTCATCTCGGAAGACTCGGCGACGATGATCGAGAATCCGCTCAAGGTCGATCCGCTGCCGGTTCATATTTAATAGCCGTTTCTTCTTTATCGGATACCTAATTTAGGAGGGGTTTATGATGGCAAAGCCAATCGAGTTGAATCAAGAATGGTTAGAGCGCATTGCGGGGCAGGTAAATGGGCTTGAATACGGTTCGGTTCTCATTACCGTTCATGACGGCCGCGTCGTCCAGATCGACAGAACCGAGCGCAAACGTTTCGAGGCGGGCGCTTCCAAACAGCCGCAGTCGCAGGCAACGCAGAATGCCGGAGACAAGTTGAAAGCCGTTGGCAACTAGCCCTTATACGCATCGCATTATACAAAAGCGTCAATCAACTCGCGGATGAATCCGAGTTAACTGACGCTTTTTTATTTTGGGGCAAGGCGGGTGTCCGCATCCGGCTGCTTCGGGATTACGCTTCTTTCCCTCCGGCGGCCGCTTGCACGGACTGCGCTTTGGCCGGCCAGAATGCGTAGCGACCGAACAGAACGGTCAGAGCGGGAACGAGGAAAGGCCGGACGATGAACGTATCCAAGAGCACGCCGATTGCCGTTATCGTACCGAATTGCACAAGCACTTGAATCGGGAGCGTGGCGAGCACGGCGAACGTGCCTGCCAGGATGAGGCCCGCCGACGTGATGACGGAGCTCGTTTGGGACACGCCTTCCTTGACGGCCTGTCGCAACGGCATGGTGCGGGATTTTTTCCAAATGCTCGATACCATGAAGATATTGTAGTCTTCGCCGAGCGCAACGATGAAGACGAATGAATAGAGCGGGATAAGGCCTTGGATGGCGCTAGCGCCGAAGATGTAATGCAGCACGATCCACCCCAGTCCGAGCGCGCTGTAATACGAAAGAAGCACGGTTGCGATCAGATAGAGCATGGCGACAAGGGAACGAAGATAGGCGAGCAGCAGCAGCGCGATCAGGACCAGGATGACGGGGATGATGCGCTTCGCGTCATTGCTTGTCGTCTGTCTCGTATCGTATTGTTCGGCCGTCTGACCGCCGATCCACACCTTGCCGGAAGCATCGGAAATTTGCGATTTCGCGAGCTCCTGCTCGGCGGCGGCGCGCATTTCGGGAAGATGATCGATCGCTTCGTTCGCGTACGGATTGACGGCCAGTTCGACGTCGTAGCTCAGCATGCCCGGATCCTTGCTGCCTTGCTGCGGGTCGGAAACGTTCTTCACGTAAGGAAGCGCCGCGAGCGACTCCTTCACGCCGACGGTCTTGCCCTCGGATTGAACGACAATTTGGACGGGCGCTAGTTCGCCCGCATTAAAATGATCCCCGATCAGCGTAAATCCTTCGCGCGAGCCCATATCGGACGGAAATGAAGAGAGCGTGTCGAACGTATATTTGATCTGGCCGGCGAAAACTACGCAGACGACGAGGATGATCGTCGTAATCGCCGTGATTTGTTTCGGCTTTCGGACGACGAGCTCGCCCAGGCGGTCGCTTGCCGTTGCGCGCGCGCGAACGACTGGAGCCGTTTTGCCTTTCTTCCTGGCGCGGCTGATTTCCATCTCGCGCGTCCGCGGGATGAAAGGAAAGAACGAAGCCCTGCCGAATATGGCGAGAAAAGCGGGAACGAGCGTCAGGCTCGCGATCATCATGATCAGAATCGCCAAGCTGAACGGTACGGCGAAGCGCCGGATACTGCCGAACTCGCCAAGCAGCAGCACGAGCAGAGAGATGACGACGGTCAGTCCGCTCATGGCTATGGCTCCTGCGGTACCGCCGAAGGCGAGCTTGAGGGCTCGGAACGTACTGTCTTCTTCCTTCAGCTCGCTGCGGAATCTCGCGATGAGGAAGAGGCAATAGTCAGTCCCTGCGCCGAACAGCAGCACGGTCATGATGGACAGCGTTTGCGAATCGTAGCCGATCCAGCCTGCTTTGGCGAACAAGCCGAGCAGCGGCGTAACGGCTCCGTAAGCGAAGCCGACGCCGATCAGCGGTATGAGCGCCAGCACCGGCGAGCGGTAAATCAGCAGCAGGAAGACGAGAACGAGCGCGACGGTCGCGAAGAGCAGCGAAACGTCGGCATTGCTGAACAATCCCGTCGCGTCGACGGCGATGCCTACCGGCCCGGTGGCGCGGACGGCTAACGCGGAGGAATCGGCAAGCTTCGTCTGAAACGGATGCTGTCCGGCAAAGACGCCGTCGACTTGCTTCTCCAGTTCGTCCAGGCCTTCCTTCAGCTCGTCGCTGCCGGCTTTCTTATCGAAGAGCACCGGCTGCACAAGCGAAGTGCCGTCCGAGGACAGTTGCTGTTTCAACGCGGAAAGCGGCATGCGGTCCAACGGAACGGTGCTTTGCTGATGGGGAACCGGGTTAGCATCGAGCTGCTTCGCCAGCATTTGAATGCCTTGCAAATCCTCGTCTGACAAGCCTGAAGCGCGGTACCAGGTCAATAAGGCGGGCACGCCGTCGCCGGATGGAAACTGCTGCTCGATGATTCGCGCGGCTTCCGCGGACGGTTTGTCGGCACTGAAATTGCCAAGCGTATCGTTCTTCTGATCGCTGGCGCTCGGAAGAAACAAGTTGAGGGCCGCTACGGCGACAATCCATACTGCGAGCGTCAGCCAACGGCCTTTGCGGCCGCCGACAGCTCCTGTCAATCGATTCAACCAATTCATGTTCATTCGTTCTCTCCTTTGTCATCGGCTTCGGGGCTTCTCTTACAGGCACCTTTCACTTATCAAACGATAAGCTGTAGGTGGAAAAAAAGGCTGCCGGGGCAGCTAAACCGTAGGCGGTTCAGCGGCCGACAAGCCATAAAGCAATACGTTGACGAGCATGCGGGCTTGCTGCTCGTATTCTTTCGTTCCTCTCCTGCCCGTTCCGGCGCCTGCCGCAGCAGGGCTGCCCGGAGCGCCCGCGGCTTGCGAGGAGAGCGTCTGGTTGATGAGTCCCATGAGCAGCCGCGCGGACATCACGGGATCGATGCCGAGTTGACCGGAATTTCGGAGCTCGCCGCTAAGCTGACCGCTCTCGAAGATCGAGACGATCGGCACGAGATAGGCGTTCTTCCAGAGCGCATAGACGGCTGCCTGCGATTCCGGCGTCAGTTCGTGCCGGATGTCGTGGAACATCCGGCTTAGATCCTCGGGATGATTCGCGATCATGTAAGCCGTCGCATGGAACAGGCGTTCATGCGCGGTGGTTTCCCTGCCGATGATGCTCTCCAGCGCTTGTCTCGTACCTTCGCAGACGTAGCGCATGACCTCTACGTAGATGGATTGCTTATCCGAGAAGTGGTGGTAAAGGGCTGGCTGCGTGATCCCGCAAACAGCGGCGATCTGCCGCGTCGATACGGCGCGGTAGCCAAGCTCCATGAACAGCTCTTTCGCCGTCTTGACGATCGTGGTTCGCGTATCATGGGATTGATTGGGTTTCTGTGCTGCCATCTCATGCGGTCCTTTCGCTGTATCGCTTATCACTTGATAAGATCATACAGAATTGGCGGCCGATCGTCAATTGCGCGGCGTTCCGCTCGTATTCGATCAATCGATCAACTAATCGATCAATGAATCAATCAATGAATCAATCGATGAATCAATCAATCAATCGGGAATTCAAAATCAATCCATATCCATCGATCGACGCACCTGCTTCTCGCGGGAGGCCAGTCGTTTATCCCCGCTTTTCTTGGCGCGATTCGTAACGGAACGCTCCTTCCGGGCTTGATGCGCGAGCTCCCGGCCGGTCTTCTTGTAGCTTTCATAACGATGCGCGTCGAGCTCCCCGCTTCGCAGCGCTTCCTTGACGGCGCAGCCCAGCTCCGATCCATGCTTGCAATCCCGGAAGCGGCAAGCGTCGGCAAGCGCTTCGATATCCGCGAAAGCCTCCTGGCGGCCGGACTCCGATTCCCAGAGCTGGAGCTCCCGCATGCCGGGCGTATCCATGAGGATGAAGCCGCCGGGAAGCGCGAACAGCTCGCGGTGGGTGGTCGTATGGCGTCCGCGCGCGTCGTCTTCGCGGATGCCCTGCACATGCTGCCGCTCTTCGCCGGCCAGCCAGTTAAGCAGCGTCGATTTGCCGGCGCCGGACGAGCCGGTTACGGCAATGGTTTGCCCGGGCTGCAAATAAGGGAGCAGGCTGGAGCGGCCTTGATCCTCGAGCGCGCTGACGGCATGCACCGGTACGCCGGGCGCCGCGCTTTCGACTTCGGCGATCCGGCTTGGCGCGTCTTCGCATAAGTCCGCTTTGGTCAACAGGACGACAGGGGAGGAGCCGCTTTCCCAGGCGGCGATGAGGTAACGTTCGATTTTGCGAACATTGAAGTCGCCATTCAAGGCATTGACGATAAACAACGTATCGATGTTGGCGCCGATGACTTGCTCCTCCGGAATGCTTCCGGCAGCCCGGCGAATCATTGCGGTGCGGCGCGGCAGGACGCCGTGAATGATGGCGCGGCGCTCGCCGGGCAGCGGCTGCGCGAGAATCCAGTCGCCGACGGCCGGATAGTCGCCGCGCGCGGCGGCCTGGAATTGAAACTTGCCGCTTACCTCCGCGGCGAGCTCGCCTTCGTCGGTCCAGACGCGATACTGGTTCGTGAATTGCGCGGTTACGCGGGCCGGAACAAGACCGTTGATCGGCTTGGCCGCCGCCGTGAACAGCGTCTGCCACTGTTCATTCCAGCCAAGCGCTTGAAGCGGCCGAGTGTCTGCGGACACGGAACCGGCGTTCAAGGCGGTGACGGCGCCGATGTTATTGGAGTTCAAGTTGTTGTTGCTATTAATGCTGTTGCTGCTGCCATTGCTGTTAGTGGATTCAAGCGGATTGGCAGTTGTACGGTTATTCGTTACAGAACTGAATTTCAAATCGGAAAACCCCTTTGGTTTAATTATTCTTTTGTTCGAATGTTAAATTGTTCGATTGTTCGTTGGTCGAAATGGTTCATCGTGCTGCTTGACAGTGGGATCGGAAAGACAAAAAGACCGCAGGAAAGAATCTCCTGCGGTCTGTTCACGGATGGGACGGCATCTCCCGATAGGAGCGGCGGTTCGATGTCACGTACATGTATGCGCACGTGTTCTAACCTGCTCGCTATTGGCAGAGCGCCCCTTGGGCCCGGACAGAAAAAAACCGCAGGGAACCGAAGCATTCGGTTCCCTGCGGCAATGAAACGGCAGCTGCTTGCGTGCCGATTTCTCTATAATCCGTCCGAGACCGATGCATATGCGATTTCCTTTACAGAAACGATCGTGTAAGTGGTCACCATTTGACATCAGCCTCCTCGTTTGTTTGATGTTGCCATTTTATGCTGAACGGAACGGGTTTGTCAACAAACGGTTTTTTTATTACTTTAATTATGTGTTTGTTCACGTCAATTGGGCTCAACGCCATAATCGGTGCTTGATAGATAGCGACGCAAAGTTAAGAACGGAATTATGGCTTTGCTGGGGCTAGGGCCAGGGCTGGGGCCAGGGCTAAAGCTAAAGCTAAAGCTAAAGCTAAAGCTAAAGCTAAAGCTAAAGCTAAAGCTAAAGCTAAAGCTAAAGCCAAAGCAAAAGCAAGAGCAAGAGCAAGGGCTTAGGCTATGGCGTTGCTGAAGCTCGCGGCTGATACCGGGGGGGGGGGGCCTGGCTGGAAAGCTGAAACTTAGCGAACAGAACCCTAGCGAATCACAGGAACCTTATTCAACCCCAAAACGCCGTTTTGATTTTCTAACGAATCGCACAAGCGCTATTGCCAACAGAAACGCGTAATTCCACCCACTTTAACGTATTTCCTATGACATAACGCTGCTGCGATTCGTTAGAAAAAATTCCGCTCTATTTTCGCTCCTATAAGCGCGATACGATTCGTTAGCGCCCCCGGGCGCACTTCGCATTCGTCCCTATACATGCCCATACAGGCAAGTTACTCTTGCAAGTTACTTGCATGTAAACGTCATACCGATTGAGGTATTTGGGTACTTTTGGTATTGCGTCGCAAAATTGGTTACACAAAAAAAGGAACCGGGACTAGGCCCAGGTTCCTTTTTGTCTCGCATCGATTGCCCGTCACTGCTGTGCCGACCGATCCGGTTTGCATGAAATATTAAAAAGACCTTGCTCCGGCAGGCAACCGAAACAAGGCCTTTACATTACGAAATCGCGAATTTAATAATCACCGCAACGGCGAAAATAACGAACAGAAGACCGAAGAATCCGCCAAAGCCCATTGCGACGTCGAATAAATCATCGCGCGGCTCCTCATTCAGATGCTCGCGTGGATCTCTCACATTTTCCATGTTACATTTTCCTCCTCTAAGGCGACGATTGCTCCCCATAGTATAACCAACTTTCAGAATAATTGTAAAGCCGCCGAACGTGACAAAATTGAGGACAATTTCCACTTCTGGCTGCGCTTCCTCTCCCTGCTGCCGCCGCAATTCGAGCAGTCGTTGTGGTACAATAATAGTCAGCGAACGACCGGGCGAGCCGTTACTCTGACGCGGAACTGCTCGCCCATGCGTCCGGGGCTGTTCGTTCCGCTGACGCGGAACTGCTCGCCCATGCATCCGGGGAGGGAGAAGAACAATGGGGGATAACCAAGCAAGCGAGACGGCCGCTGACAGGCGTCTTGCGGAAGAACGCATTCGCAGCAAGCTGGCGCTGCTGCCGGATCAGCCGGGCTGCTATTTAATGAAAGACAGCGGCGGGACCATCATTTACGTCGGCAAAGCGAAGGTGCTCAAGAATCGCGTGCGGTCGTATTTCAACGGCAGCCACAACGGGAAGACGCTGCGGCTCGTCTCGCTGATCCGCGATTTCGAATATATCGTCACGTCCAGCAACATGGAAGCGCTCATCCTGGAGTGTAATTTAATTAAACAGTATCACCCGCGCTATAACGTGCTGTTGAAAGACGACAAGACGTTTCCTTATATTAAGATCACGAGCGAAGCGCATCCCAAGCTCGAAGTGACCCGTCGCATCGTCAAGGATAAGGGGAAATATTTCGGTCCCTATCCGAACGCGTTCGCCGCGACGCAGACGAAGAAGCTGCTAGACAGGCTGTATCCGCTGCGCAAATGCGGGACGCTGCCGGACAAGGTTTGTCTGTACTATCATCTGGGACAATGCGTGGCCCCGTGCGAGTTCGACATTGCGCCGGGCACATACGAGACGATGGTGCAGGAAATCACCCGTTTTCTGGGCGGCGGACATGACGAGGTGAAGAAGGCGCTGCAGGCCAAGATGGAAGCGGCCGCCGAGGAAATGGAATTCGAGCGCGCGAAGGAATTCCGCGACCAGATCATCGCCATCGATGCGGTTATGGAGAAGCAGAAGATTACGATGAACGACGCGATGGACCGCGACGTGTTTGGCTTCGCCGTCGACAAGGGCTGGATGTGCGTGCAAATCATGTACATGCGGCAGGGCAAGCTGATCGAGCGCCGGGCTACGATGTTTCCGTATTACGGCAGCGCTTATGATGATTTCATGACGTTCGTGACGCAGTATTATTCGGAGAATCCGGCGCTGCCGAAGGAGATTTTCCTGCCGTCGCTTCCTCAGGCGGAAGTCATCGCGGAAGCAGATGCGGATGCAGATGCGGAATCGAAAATAGGGCAGGTCGCCGCAGCCGGGCATGGTGCCGACATGCTGTCGGAAGCAGCTAATGGGGCTCAGTCCGCATCGCTGGCTGCCGAAGAACAACCTGCTTACCGGATCGGCCATGCGGCTGAAGCAGACGATGAAGCCGGCGAATTGGAAGCGGAAGAAGAAGCGGCCGATCCGGAAGCGCCTATTGCCGGTTCGCCGGAGGATGAGCTTCGTAACTCCTTGCAGAAATGGCTGAAGGTGAAGGTATTCATTCCGCTGCGGGGACGGAAGAAGGACGTCGTGGCGATGGCCGTCCAAAACGCCAAAATGGCGCTCGAAGAGAAATTCAAGCTGCTCGAGCGCGACGAAGAGCGGACGTTCAAGGCGGCGGAAGGGCTTGCGGAAGCGATCGGCCTGCCGCAGGTCAGCCGCATCGAAGCCTTTGATAACTCCAACATCCAGGGGACGAATCCCGTGTCCGCGATGGTCGTCTTCACCGACGGCAAGCCGGACAAGAAGGAATATCGCAAATATAAAGTGAAAACCGTCACGGGCCCCGACGATTACGAAACGATGCGGGAGGTCGTCCGCCGCCGCTACGAACGCGTGCTGAACGAAGGCCTGCCCCTGCCGGACCTGATCATCGTCGATGGCGGCCGGGGGCAAATCTCCGCCGCGCTGGACGTGCTGGAGAACGAGCTCGGCCTCGCCGTTCCGGTCTGCGGCCTCGTCAAGGACGCCAAGCATAAGACGGCGCAGCTCATGACAGGCGACCCGCCGGAAGTGGTTCCCTTGGGGCGCGACAGCCAGGCGTTCTACTTGCTGCAGCGGATCCAGGACGAGGTGCATCGTTTCGCTATCACGTTCCACCGCGAGCAGCGGGGCAAGTCGATGGTCGCTTCGCGCCTCGATTCGATTCCGGGCATCGGCGAGAAACGGCGGAAGCTGCTGCTGAAGCACTTCGGCTCCATCAAGAAAATAAAAGAAGCCGGAATCGAAGATTTCCGGCCTCTGTCGATCGGCGAGAAGCTCGCCGCGCAAATTATTGAAGCATTGAGGGAGGAACCGTCCTAGACGGTTTCGACCCTCTTTTTTTATGATCCCATGCCCGGAAGAGCCAAGCGATCGGAATCGGCAGGACGATGTAGAAGAGGCCGATCAGCACATCGCTCGCGCTGCCCATGAACATAAGGGAAATCGCCATCATGGTGCTGTCGAAGATTGCATGCGCGAACAGGACGGTAATGAATCCGAAGCGCAGGAACAGGAAGCTGAAGATAAGTCCGATGACCGTCAGCTCCAGCAGCCGCGTCGTCGATGGGAAGATCGGATAGGTGACATGTCCGAGCGCCCAGATGATCGTTGGAATGAGCGACGCGACGAAAGAGTTTTTGAACCACTTCTTCATCAATCCGATGCCGAACAGCCGGAAGACCGCTTCTTCGGAGATGGAGGCGCACCAGGCCAGGAGCGGGAACGCCCAAGGAAGCGCCAAATTATAGGTCGACTGCGTCACGTCCGTCGTGGCCCACGAACCGTAGGCATGCATGAGTACGATGAAGATGACGGTCTGCAAGCCGAGCAGCGCGAAAGCCGACAGATAACCGAGCCACATGCTGCGCCATACGAAGTCGCCATAGCCGGCTTGGCCGTAACGCGGCCATAAATTGCGGCCCATTGCCCGCCAAAGCCCGTCCCCGCCGACGAGCGAGAAGTAGACGGCAATTGCCATGATAATCGTCACGAGACAGGTCACGATCACGCCCGATGCCGCCAAGATGCTCCCGTCGGTCCTTTCCCCGTAGCTGGCCAACAGGCCGTCCTTCATGCTGATGTCATTGACAATATACATGACGAGGAACAGCAGGGAGATGACGATGCCGCGTACGAACGAGCTGTGCTTGCGGTAAAGCGATGCATAAATGATAGCCAGAATAAACAGGACGAAGGAGAGGAACAAGCTGCCGATGGACGATAGATAGTTGGCGAGCTTCTTCTGCTTCTCTACATAATCGGAATAGCTGACCGGGACGACGAAACTCGGCTTGAACGATGTGATGCGGTAGCCGCCGCCTTGGAGCTGTTCGCTGCGAATGCCGAGAATCAGCTTCGCCTGGCCGACATCGGAGCTTGTTTTCTCCAGCCATACGTCACCGGTGTCCGGATTGGTCCGGTATACCTTCAGCTCGGAGCCCGGATAGCCTTTGGAAGCGGCGAACGCGAGCGCGGAGTCGGTCAGCCCGTTGTCCTTGGCAGGCACGCCTTCCGGGTCGTGCAGTTGGTTCCACGCCACGACCGTCCCTTTTTGCATATGGACGTAGACGAACACGACGCTTTCATCCGGCATGTCGGCGGTCACTTGGAACGTATCGGTCGGGAGCGTCGCATCGTATTTATCCTCGTAACTGCGTGTCAGCTTGTTCTTCTCCAGGTAGCCGTAGAGCATGCTGTCCGATTGATGCACGGCGTGCACGCTGACCGGACGGGAGGCATACTGCTTCTGGACGAAATCAGCCGCGGCCTGCTCTGCCTTGCTCTTGGCGATGATGGGCTCGCTGTTATTCGAGAAGAAGGATTCCGCTGTAGACGGGATGATTTGGATGAGCAAATAAATGATGATTCCTATTCCGGCCAACCATCCGAACCATTTCCAATTGGGTTTTAACTGCAATGGATCCATTCAGCACCTCGTTTGCTTCGTTTTGTTCGACAGGGCAAGCCCGAGTACATTTCCTAACCTTAACATAACCGAAACCCGATTATCCATGAGGGCGATCGGGGCTTCCAAGAGACAGGATCGGAATGTTCGGAGAGGGGTCATGTCCTATACTTATTCGCCGATCGCTACAATAAAACGTTCGTCCGCAGATAGAGAAAGGAAAATGTTTGCGCCTGCGTCCGCGAAGAACTGTTATCAAATAACGGACAGGCACCCGTGCATAAAGAACAGCCGTATATCCGTCCGTATGCATGGTATTGGATGCGGAAAATGGCAAACAATAAAGAAGAGGGGCTTCTGCTTGCATGCACGAGCTCCTCTGGAAAAGACCGAACGCTTTGATTCGGTCCGCTATACGGGCTTGTATTGGGAAGCAATTTCCTCGATCCAATGCTTGACGGCCGGGCTTAGGCTGTCCGAATGGTCGTAAATGAGCGAAGTCGTCCGTTTCGACTGCTCCAGTTCCCGAATCGGGACGACCAGCAGGTCGTTGTCGGTCAGCATTTGCGGGCGCAAATACGATTTCGGCAGCAGCGTCGCCGCCCGGCATGTATGCAGCAGGCGCAGGATGGCTTCGAACGAGTCGATTTCCATGCGGACGTCAGGCAGCAGGCGGTAACGCTCGAACAGCTCGTCCGTCAGGATGCGGTACCAAGTACCTTTGGAGAACAAGATCATCGGCATGCCGTTCAAGTTGGTGATGACGGGAGCCGTCTTCTCCATTATAAAATGGTTCCGCGGCAGCACGAGCACGAGATGGTCGTCGAAGAGCGGGACGCAGTTGAGATGCGAATCCTCGATACGCGAGGCGACGATGCCCAGATCGGCTTTGCGGTCCCGGACGAGCGTAACGATTTCATGGGTTTTGCCGGTGATCGCTTTGATATCGAGCTCCGGGCTGTGCGCCGTCAGCGCTTGGATCAAATCGGGCAGCGAGGTTTGAAGCGTCGTCAGGCTTGCCCCGATCGTAAACGTGGAGCGGCCAGTGTCCTTGTACTCCGCAAGCAGCTTCAGGAAGCGAAGATGCTGCTGCCGCGCTTCCACCGCGTAATCGTAGGTTAGCTGACCGATGCGGGTGAGCTCCAGCCGCTTCCCGATTCGGCGGAAAAGCAGCGTGCCGAGCTCCTGTTCCAATTTGGCGATTTTGCGGGACAGGGCGGGCTGGGACAGGTTGAGCGCCGCCGATGCCTTGTTCATGCTGGACTGTTCCACAACGACGGTAAACATGTTCAATTCCTCGAGCATGGGATGTTTCCCCCTTATTTTGCAGTGCATATGCGTTTTGGTTATAAGTTTTAATGAATAATAAGCAATTCCATTATAAGCGCAAAAGGAGTATCATGTGAAATGTGACCATTATGTGTAAATCCTTATAAACAAGATCACATTTATAGGCTCGCGTGTATAAATGCCATCTTGTCTATGCGAAGAAACTTTATTGACGCCTTTTTTGGCGAGGGGTACAATGAAGAATGGTTTTGTCTAATGGCGAAAATTGGCGAATGCAACCCCACAGTATGGAAAGGAGAACGTTTACGACATGAAAGGAAATTCGTATTTTTCGCGCAAGCTTCACTCCTTGCTCGGAGTCATCCCGCTAGGCCTGTTCATTATCGAGCACATGATAACGAACTTCTCGGCCTATGACAAAGGACCGCAGGGATTCGCGGACAGCGTTAAGTGGCTGAACGATCTGCCGCTTGTATTCTTCCTGGAGCTGATCGGCATTTGGCTGCCGCTGCTGTTCCACGGCGTCTACGGGCTGTATGTGGCTTACCAGTCCAACCTGAACACCGGCCGCTTCCAGTACGGCCGCAACTGGGCGTTCACGCTGCAGCGGATTTCGGGCGTGATTACCTTCATCTTTATCTTCTGGCATTTGTACCAAACGAGGCTCCAAGTCGCGCTTGGCAATGTTACGCATGAGCAGCTTGGCGACCAAATGCACTCGATTACGACGAACGGCTTCTACTTCGTGCTGTACATCATCGGTATTCTGGCTGCTACGTTCCACTTCAGCAACGGCATGTGGGCATTCCTCGTCAGCTGGGGCATCACGATCGGACCGCGCGCGCAGCGTGTCTCGTCTTACATTTGGATGGGCGTCTTCGTCATCGTAGCGGTATTGTTCTTGTTGTCGCTCGTATCTTTCCGCGGCGATGAGTTCAAGGAAGCGGCTTCCGCCGCGCTGCAAGTGACGAATCTCGTTTAAGTCTAGGACAAGGAGCGAATAAGAAATGGCTAAAAATAGAATGATTGTCGTCGGCGGCGGTCTTGCCGGCCTGATGGCTACAATTAAAGCGGCTGAAGCCGGCGTTCACGTCGACTTGTTCTCCGTCGTGCCCGTTAAACGGTCACACTCCGTTTGCGCGCAAGGCGGCATCAACGGCGCCGTGAATACGAAGGGCGAAGGCGACTCCACGTGGGAGCACTTCGACGATACCGTCTACGGCGGCGACTTCCTGGCGAACCAACCGCCTGTTAAAGCAATGTGCGACGCAGCTCCAGGCATCATTCACTTGATGGACCGGATGGGCGTTATGTTCAGCCGTACGCCGGAAGGCTTGCTTGACTTCCGTCGTTTCGGCGGTACGCAATATCACCGTACGGCATTTGCGGGCGCTACGACGGGTCAACAGCTGCTGTATGCGCTGGATGAGCAAGTTCGCCGCTGGGAAACAGCCGGTCTCGTGACGAAGCGCGAGCACTGGGAGTTCATGGGCGCGATTCTCGACGACGACGGCGTTTGCCGCGGTATCTCCGCACAGGACCTGCGCACGATGGAAGTCCATACGTTCGCTGCGGACGCGGTTATTCTCGCAACCGGCGGCCCTGGCATTATTTTCGGCAAAACGACGAACTCCGTCATCAACACCGGTACGGCCGCAAGCGCCGTGTACCAGCAAGGCGTTTACTATGGGAACGGCGAGTTCATTCAAATTCACCCAACGGCGATTCCAGGCGACGACAAAAACCGTCTGATGTCGGAATCCGCGCGCGGCGAAGGCGGACGGATCTGGACATACAAGGACGGCAAGCCTTGGTACTTCCTCGAAGAGAAGTATCCGGCGTATGGCAACCTTGTGCCGCGCGACATCGCAACTCGCGAAATCTTCGCGGTCTGCGTGGATCAGAAGCTCGGCATCAACGGCGAGAACAAGGTTTACCTTGATCTGTCTCACAAGGATCCGAAGGAGCTCGACGTTAAGCTCGGCGGTATTATCGAGATCTACGAGAAGTTCACGGGCGATGATCCGCGGAAAATCCCAATGCAGATTTTCCCGGCGGTTCACTATTCCATGGGCGGCCTGTGGGTCGATTACAACCAAATGACGAACATTCCCGGCTTGTTCGCTTGCGGCGAATGCGATTATCAATACCACGGCGCAAACCGTCTCGGCGCGAACTCCCTGCTCTCCGCCATCTACGGCGGCATGATCACAGGACCGAAAGCCGTAGAATATCTGAAAGGCTTGAAGAAATCGGCCGAAGATATTTCGTCTTCCGTGTTCGACCGCGAGAAGAAGCGTCAAACCGACAAATACGAGAGCATCTTGAAAATGGACGGCACCGAGAACGCGTACGTGCTGCATAAAGAACTCGGCGAATTGATGACGAACAACATGACCGTCGTTCGTTTCAATAAGCGTCTGGAAGAGACGATCTCAACGATCAAGGATTTGAAGCAGCGCTACCAGAACATCAACATCAACGATACGGCAAGCTGGAACAATTCCGGCGTTGCGTTTACGCGTCAGCTGTGGAACATGATGGAGCTGGCCGAAGCGATGACGCTGGGCGCATTGCTGCGGAACGAAAGCCGCGGTGCGCATTACAAGCCGGAATTCCCGGACCGCAACGACGAGGAATTCCTCAAGACGACGAAAGCGAAATGGACGGCGGAAGGCCCGCAAATTTCGTACGAAGACGTTGACGTTTCGCTGATCACACCGCGTAAACGCGACTACTCGAAAGATAAATAAAAGGAAGGAGAATCACGATGGCGGAAACAGCAATAGCACAGAAAACGGTCAAGCTGGTCATTACGCGCCAGGACGGACCCGACAAGGCGACCTACACGGAAGAGTTCGAAGTGCCATACCGCGCGAACATGAACGTAATCAGCGCGCTTATGGAAATTCAGCGGAATCCGAAGAAAAGCGACGGCCAGAAGACGGCTCCGGTTTGCTGGGAATCCAACTGTCTCGAGGAGGTCTGCGGCGCTTGCTCCATGGTCATCAACGGCAAGCCTCGTCAAGCGTGCAGCGCGTTGATCGACAAGCTGGAGCAGCCGATTCGCTTGGCTCCGATGAAGACGTTCCCGGTCGTGCGCGACCTTGTCATCAACCGCGAGCGCATGTTCAATGCGCTCAAGCGCGTCAAGGCATGGATTCCGATCGACGGTACGTACGATCTCGGCCCTGGCCCGCGCATGGCGGAAACGAAGCGTCAATGGGCGTACGAGTTGTCCAAGTGCATGACTTGTGGCGTCTGCCTCGAGTCGTGCCCGAACGTCAACGACCGCAACAGCTTCATCGGTCCGGCGGCGATTTCGCAAGTGCGCTTGTTCAACGCGCATCCGACAGGCGAAATGCACAAGGAAGAGCGTCTGGAAGCGCTGATGGACGACGGCGGCATCGAAGGCTGCGGCAACTCGCAGAACTGCGTGCGCTCGTGTCCGAAAGGCATTCCGCTGACGACTTCGATCGCGGCGATCAACAAGGATACGACGAAGCATCTGTTCAAGAAATGGCTGGGCATGTAGCTTCGGTTTGAGGAATAAAGGCGCTCCGTTGGCGGGGCGTCGAAAGGCATCGCGAAAGACTTGATGGGCTCCCTAAGGGTCCGGCACTCCGAACGTCTCTTCCGATTCGCGCTCCCGTGGTGCTCCGCACCAAAGTCGCTCGAATTCGGAAGAGCCGTGCTCCGTGCCGGACCGGGTCGCCGCAGTCGTTTCGCGGTGCCTTTTCTTTTGCCCGCCAAGGTCTCGGCTTTATTAAACCTTCGCGGGGAATCGGGGAGGGGCAAAACAGGCTTGCGCGAAGCGATGCGGCTCCCCGGCGGGAGCGGCACTCCGTACAGATTTTACGATCAGCGCTCCCGTGGTGCTCCGCACCAAAGTCGCTCTACTTCGTAAAATCTGTGCTCCGTGCCGCCGCCCTGGTTCGCCGCGGCTCCGCGGTGCCTGTTTTTTGCGTTTGCCCGCGCCTGGATCGCGGGTTTATCAAACCTTCGCGGTTAGGGGAGATAGGGAGGGGCAAAACAGGCTTCGCGATTTGTAAGTGGCTCCCTCGCGGGAGCGGCGGATTCGCGGTGCCTGTTTTTTTGCGCTTGCCCGCGGCAAGGTCGCAGGTTTATCAAACCTTCGCTTGTAGGGGGTTCAGGTTTTGCGAATGGGAGCGACTATGGAGCTCTCATTGGCAAAACCTGCGTAGCAGATCTTTTGGGAGCTCTGCTTCAGTGTCCCGGGCGCCAGTCAGCTTTGTAGCTTCGCTCACAAACTGAAGCAATCATTGCGGCTTTGCCGCCAGCCGAACCGAAGCTGATCTTCCGACCTCAGCTAAAACCCGAGCATGTACTGCGCCCCGTGCAGTACACTACATTACCTTCAAAACAGCAAAACCCGAGCATGTACTGTACCACGTACAGTACATTGCTTTCAAAGCAGCAAAACCCAAGCATGTACTGCACCGGGTGCAGTACATTGCCAACGCCGCAGGCCGGCATCTGCGGCGGGTCAGCCTGCTCATCAGCCAGTAGGCTGTCGACGCGCTCCAAGTCCATATATGGACTTGGAGCGCGCAGCCGCTAAGACGTCCAGGCGCTGCGCCTGAACAACACAAAAGGGCTGTTCCCGACAATCGGGAACAGCCCTTTCCTTGCTATGAAAGCAAAAGCCGCCATGCTATCGGCGGCTTAGCACCAATTTTCGCCCCAATCTTGAATGGATTGGATAACGGGTTCGAGTCCTTGCCCTTTTTGGGTCAGTTCATATTCAATCCGAACAGGCATCTCCGGATAGACGTTTCGTCTAATGATTTCGCAATGTTCCAGTTCCTTCATCCGGTCGGTCAGCATTTTGTCGCTCATCTCCGGAATCTGTTCCTTGATTTCCTTGAACCGCTTCGGTCCACCCAAAAGAACGCGTATAATCAACCCCGTCCATTTCTTTCCAAGAAGCTCAGTCGCACATTCGTACTTCGGGCACATTTTGGAATAATCCACGTTATCACCCCTCTTTCGCTAGTTCTATTGTAACACAGGACGATTTGTAAATGGAATGGATATTCGGCTTGCGCGGCAGAATACTTTTCATTTTGTATCAACTATAGTAAAGTAAGTCTGTGTTTAATAGTCATAATATGGAAATAGGCTCATCACTTTCATAATCGGAGCCGAAATATTTTCTAGTACGTGGTCGAATTTTGCCTGTTATAATAATGAGACATACATGGTATCGAGGTGTGCAATGACAGACAATTGGGGTTTCTATGAACGGCGCACGGGCAGTGAACAGATGCGCGTTCTCGTTAATATCGGCTATAAGGCGACGTCGCCTTTGGAGGAATATAAAGATCTGATGTCCGTTACGGTGAATTTGTATCCGGTTCGCGAGAGCAGCCGCAACAATCGACAGTTTATTTTGCAGCTGGAAGAGCTTGAATCGAAGCTGGAGCACTGGCTGAACGCGACTTCGGAAGCGATCTACGTTGGACGGATCAATGCGGCGACGCGGTTGGAATTTTATTATTACGCGAAAGAAGGGCGGATCGACGGCGCAGCGCTTCGCGAGTGGCTGGACGAGCATTGGCAGCACCGCGCGCAGTCTTATATCAAGCCCGATCCGGAATGGGAGTTTTATCGTTTTTTGCTGCCTAGTCCGCTTGAAGAGCTATATGTCCATAACGCGCAAATGATCTACGCACTCATTCATAAAGGCGATAAGATCTCGGAGCCAAGAAACGTGTATCATTGGCTGTTGTTTCGGGAGGATGATGAACGGCTCGCAATGGAGGAACTGCTTCAGAGCGAGGGATATGTGATCGAGAAGGACAAGGAGAGCAAGCCGGAGGACGACTTCCCTTATCCGCTCGTGATTAGCAAGTACGAGGACGTTCGGCTGGAGACGGTCAATGCCCGCGTACGCGACCTTCACCGGCTGCTCGACGGCAAGATGGGCCGGTACGACGGCTGGGGAGCTACGATGCGGTTGTCGACCGCCAATCGGTTCCGCCGCTATATGAGACGCCGCAAGGAAATGGCGCATTCTACGCTGCGCAAGGTTTTCGCTCGCGGCGGCCATTCACATTCGAATCAGAATCAAACCGGCAAACATTAAGACGAAAGCCGACCATTGGAGCGCGGTCAAGCGTTCGCGATATAAGGCAATGGAACCTGCGGCGACGACAAGGCTGTTGGCGGCAAAGATCGGACCGGCGATATTAGCCTGTCCGGTTTGCAAGGCGACGGCATACAACTGCAGTCCGGCATAGGAGAACAGCCCGGCGACAAGTCCCCATTTCAGACCTACGGAAGGGGCTCTGCGAAGGCGCGTCATCATTCCATCGTCGGTGGCGGAGGCAGCGGCAGCTTGCGATATCTTGCCAAGCGGCTGCACGAGCGAGCGATTGCGAACCGCAATCCAGGCAAAACCGATGAACGAAAGCAGGTAAGCGGCGAATAAGACCGGCGTGCCGTTCAAGCCGATGGCATCTGTTACTTTCAACCCGCCGTTACGGACCGCGAACAGCAGGATGCTGAGTCCGACGTAGAGATTCCATTTGGGTTGTATGCGGGTGCGCTGTCCGCCGCGTTTGATCGAAATGAGGACGACGGCGGCGAGCAGCAGGAGGACGCCGGACAGCTCGAATGCAGTCAGCGGCTCATCATAGACGAAGGTACCGAGTCCGATGACCAATATGATGTTCATATTCGTCAGAGGCGAGGTCAGGCTGGCAGGACCGCAAGCGATTGCCTTCATGAACAGCGCGTTGCCGATGGCGGAACCGGCACCGATGAGCACGCCAGCCGCCCAAACCCGCGGGTCCAACATCGCGGCTCCGAGCGTGCCTTCGATCACGCCGTTCGCGGCAAATCCGGCCGCGCCGGAAAAATAAAGTCCCAGAAACAGAAAGACGGAGGAACCGCCCTGCATCTGGGACACCTTCATCCACCAGCCCGCAAGCCCGAAGAGCAATGCGCTGCTGACGGCAGCTGCAAACCACATGTTGATTTCACCTTTCTATCCGGGCACGCATCGAATTTGTCATACAACTGCAATATTCCTGTTATCGTTCCATTACATTCGTGGGGTATGATACTGACCAAGACCCCCTTTTGATTATATATTTTGTACGGACCTGCGGTGTGCAGGTCCGCTTTTTTTTACCCGGTTGTTCGCCCTCATCTGCAACAATGCCTGCACAACAATGACTTTATAGCGGCACGATCACAGGCTGTTTTTGCTTGTAGTACACCCACTTCTTAAAGCCGATTTCCTTCAACCGTCTCGCAACGCGGTCCCAATCTTCGCCAACGCGGCTCGGCTTATGCGCGTCGGAGCCGAACGTAACGGAAACACCGAAATGGAGGGCTCGTTCCAAGATCGCGTCGGACGGATACCAGCCGCCGACATCCTTCGTCGAGCCGGAAGTATTGATCTCGATGGAAACGTTACTCTGCGCGATCAGTTTCAGCGCTTCGTCAATGGCGTCGTCCGCTTGGATATCCGAGAACGCGGGGAAATAGCCTTTCATCGCGTCGATATGTCCAAGCACTTGGAACATGCCGCTTCGGGCGGACTCGCCGATCAGCTTATAGTAGTGGCGCTTCTCGTCTTGTTTGCGCTCGTCCGACATGCCCTTCCAGCGGTTGCGGTTGAAGATACTGACGCCGCGCGATTGATGCACCGAGCCGATAATGTAGTCGAACGGATACTTGGCGTAGATGTCGCGATACAGGCCGGCATGCTCGGGGAAAAAATCCGACTCGACGCCAAGCAGCACGTCAATTCGGCCTTCGTATTTGGCTTTCAGCCGCAGCACCTCGTCGATATAGTTAACGAATTCGCTCTTAGCCATCGCGATGCCAGGATTCAAACGATCCTGATCGCTGAAGAAATAAGGCGAATGATCCGAAATTCCGATCACGTCCAGACCGGCTTCGATGGCGGCTTGGATGTAATCCTCGATCGTAGCATCCGCGTGTCCGCAACGGAAATGATGCGTATGTAAGTCGAATTTCATCGCTTCTCCTCCTATTCGCTGCTAATGAATTGATCCTCTGGCATGCCTTTCAAATCGCTCAGAAACTGCTGCATCGCGGAATTGATATACCTGCCGGATTTGTACACGAGGCCGACGGGATGGCTCATATCCAATTCGTTGACTTTAATGCGCTTCAGCGTGCCGAGTCGAACCTCGTTGGCGATGGACAGCTTGGAGACGACGGCGGCGCCGAGATTGATTTCCACCATGCGTTTCACTTCTTCGCTGCTCGACAGCTCCATGACGATGTTGGGCTGCAAATTGAATCTGCGGAAGATTTGGTCCAGAAACCGTCGTCCTAACGTATCGGGCGAGAGCATAATCATGGGTATGTCCTTCAACGATTCGACAGTCGTATGCTTCAAGTGGCTCATCGGATGTTCAGGCGCTACGACGAGCTCGTACGTATCGTAATACAGAATCGACGTCTCCACGTTCGGATTCTTCTCGTTCAAATAAGTGATGCCGATATCGACAGTCCCGTTCTCGACGCTGGCCATCACGCCGGTTGAAGGCATGGAGTGAATGGTCGTTTTGATGAGCGGAAATTGATTTTGGAAATAAGACAGCACGCGCGGCAAAATCTGAATGGCGATGGAGGAGGTGGTGCCGAGCACGATATGTCCCTGCGGCGTTTGATTCAAATCGGACAGCTTCTGCTTCAATTCTTCCACGATGGCAAGGATGCGCGCAGCATGATCCAGGAAAACTTGTCCGCGGTCCGTCAGCGTTACGGGCTGATTCCGATCGATGAGCACCGTCTTAAACTCGTCCTCAAGGCTTTTGATTTGAGCGGATACGGCGGGCTGAGTCAAATTCAGCAATTCTCCCGCTTTGCGAAAACTCATCGTCCGAGAGATCGTTAATAATGTTTCAAGCTGGTTTATATTCACGGAATCCCTCCCATTCTATTAAATATTTTTATCACAATCCTTTCTTATTATAAATGAATAGCTGGGTGACAGTAAAGCGAACGAATTCGGATATGGACGTATCTTCACAATTCGAACAGAAGGATTCGTTCGGAGGTTGTCGAATGGTTGTGGAAGATCAATGAGCCATAGCGCCATAAAGGAGCGATTCGTATGAACCCGAAGGCGGTCAGAAGCTGGATCATGTATGACTGGGCCAACTCCGCATTTGTAACGACCATTATGGCCGCAGTGATGCCCGTGTTCTACAAAGAAGTCGCCGGCAGCGGGCTGACAGGCAACGCCGCGGAGAACTATTGGGGCTATACGCAGACGATCGCGATGATCTTCGTTGCCGTGCTATGCCCGATACTGGGCGCCGTCGCGGACTATGCCGGTTCCAAGGTGCGCTTCCTGTCGGGGTTCATGATCGTCGGCGCCGCGGCCACGATCGGCATGGCGTTCATCGGCGAGAACGACTGGCTGTTCGCTTCTCTGCTTGTCATTATCGGCACGATCGGTTATGCCGCGTCCAATACCTTCTATGATGCGCTGCTGCCGAGCATTTCCACGCCGGAGACGATGAACGCCGTCAGCAACAAAGGGTATGCGATGGGTTATTTGGGCGGCGGATTGCTGCTGCTCGTAAATCTTGTTATGATCATGTTTTACGATAAACTCGGCTTCTCGTCGAAGACGTCGGCAACGCAGACGGTATTCGCGATGGTTGGCATCTGGTGGGTCGTGTTCTCGCTGCCTATCATGCGGAATGTCAAGGAAACGGCGCGTGACACGAGTTCCGGCTTCGGCACGGCGCTGAAGAATGGATTCCGGCGGGTGAAGGGTACGATCGGCACCTTGAAGCGCTATCCCGAGCTGCTCAAATATATGGCATCCTTCTGGTTCTTCAACGATGGCATCAATACGGTGATCGTCATGGCGACCATATACGGAAGCGGGATCGGCATCGAAACGAACGATCTGATCGCCGCGCTGCTGATCACGCAGTTCGTCGGCTATCCCAGCACGCTGCTGTTCATCAAGTTCGCCTCGCGGATCGGCATTAAGAAATCCATCTACAGTTCGCTGTTTGTCTATATGCTGATCGTCATCCTGGGCTTCTTCATGACGAGCGCCGTCCATTTCTACGCGCTTGCCGCACTTGTCGGGCTCGTGCAGGGCGGAAGCCAAGCGACGGCTAGATCGCTGTACGCCGCACTCGTGCCGCCTTCGCGAACGGCGGAGTTTTTCGGATTCTTGAGCTTATCGAGCAAGTTCGCGTCCGTTGCGGGGCCGTTCGTATTCTCGGTCGTCGGCACGATCACGGGCTCCAGCCGGTACGGGATTTTGGCGCTGCTGGCTTTCTTTATCATCGGCATTGCCATTCTGGTTTATGTGGATGTGGACAAAGGAAGGCGGGAAGCGCTGGCCGGGGAAGCCGTCATATAGGAATAGGAACGGCCGGAAGTTTACGCATCGGTGTCAGTCACAAGAAAGGGGAACATGGATATGAAAGGAACGACGCATCTAACCATCGGCTTGGCCATCGGCGTTGCGGCAGCCGCCAGCCATCCGTTCACGGCTCAGCACGCCGCGTTATACGTCGCAGCTGCCGCATTCTCGTCGCTCAGCGCCGATCTTGACGGAACGAACATGCTGAGCGGCAAACTGAACCGCACGGCGAAGATGATTCATGCGCTGCTGCTATGGGGCGGAATCGCTTTGACCGGGACGGTCGGAATTACATACGCGGTCAAAGGCGTCCTGTACACGGAGTGGGCGATTGCAGCCGTGTCCGTGCTGCTGCTCGGCTTGGTGCTCGGGAACGGGATGATTCGCAATGCGCTTGTCAGCTTAATCGGAGTTGGACTGCTCTATGGCGGATTTTCCGAAGGGATGAACTGGTTAATCGGTCTAGGCGTCTTCGTTGCATGGGTGCCATGGCTGAACCATCGCGGTTTGACGCACACGGTATGGGCGGCGGCGGCATGGTGGGCGATCGGCAACGGGCTGGAGGAACAAGTAGGCGTCGACGGCCTCGCACAGACCGCGTTATGGGGGTATTTGTCCCATTTGATCGCCGATACGCTGACGCCAAGCGGCGTGAAGTGGCTGTATCCGCTGACGAAGAAGACGTTCAAGCTGCCGATCGGCAAGCTGTAGCCAGCCGTAAGCCGCCGCGTGAGGTATCCGAATAAGTAAAAAAGCTCTCCGAGGATGAACGTCCAAGGAGAGCTTTTGCATATCTAGGCGAGTCGTAATCGTTAACGTTAGAGCCATTCCTTCTTGCGGAAAATGAAAAACATGCCGAATCCCAGCAGCAGCATGAACGACAGCAATACGTAGGAACCGCCGTGCATATGAAGACCGGGAATATAATCGAAATTCATTCCGTAAATGCCGGTAATGAAGGTCAGAGGCATGAAGATCGTTGTCAAAGCCGTGAACACGCGCATGATTTCATTCGCGCGATTCGCTAGGCTGGACTGGTACGCCTCTCGTAAGTTGCCCATCAGATCGCGGTACGTATCGAATGTCTCGGCGATTTTCACGGCATTCTCGTAGATATCGCTGAAGTACTTCTGCAGCTGGTCGTCAATCAGCTTGAGATCCTTCTTGTTGAGCGTTGCGATCAATTCCTTTTGCGGGCCGAGCACTTTCTTCAGCCACAGAATTTCGCTTCGCAGACCGATGATCTCGTTCAGATGCGATTTCTTCGTGTGCATGAGAATGGCTTCTTCCAGGCTCTCGATGCGAACCTCGATTCGGTCGCCGACGAGGAAGTAATTGTCCACGACGATATCGACCAGATGGTAAAGGAAGTCATCCGGCCTGCTGACCTGATCCTCCAGAAGAATCGGCTTCAGCGTGCGCAGCTCGTTGATTTTCTGCTTCGTAACCGTAATGATATAATGGCGTCCCAGAAAAATATTCAAGGCGCGCAGGAAAATTTCTTCATCGTCGAAACGGATGCTGTTGATAACTAAGAAATAATGGCCTTCGTGAATTTCGATCTTCGGCCGCTGCTCCTCTTCGCTCAGACAGTCTTCCACTGCCAGTTCGTGAAGCGAGAATAACGGCTGCAGCACCTTAAGATCGTCTACGTCCGCATCGATCCAATAAAAGCCCTCCGCGGGCGGAATCGTTGCCGTTGCTACGTCGTCGATCGTTTTGAAAATACCTTGCGTCACGTGACGGATTTTCATCCGCGCTCCTCCTCTCTTGCCTAGCTGATTGTTCCCGGATGCCGGCATGAGGAGGGAAGCATGTGCGAATACGCTATACGGACCGTTATTCGCCGCGCCGCCAAGTATGAACGGGGCGGTTGTACGAATAAGGTCGGGTAAGCGTAAGCGGACAAACTGACGTTCCAACATACCGGTTATCAATGCGGTTGCCCGCAGGCCTCGGGTCGCCTTCCATATTCGTAAACACCCCTTTATAAGTTCAGATAATTACCTTAACATGCATAATCCTTGTCTAGTATACTCCGACAGTGTCTTTCCATACAAGCACAAAGTACAGGGCCTGCGCCTGTATTAGAATATGCGCTGAAAAGCCCGTGGTGACGCTATTTTCGACGCCTTGAAGAGGGGTCTCTTGACGTAGGCGGAGGAATGATTTAAAGTATTCCCATAACATGATTTCACAATTAAATAAGCAAGCTTTCTTATCAAGAGCAGGCGGAGGGACTAGCCCGATGAAGCCCGGCAACCGGCGTGTGAACGCACGGTGCTAATTCTTGCGGAAACGTATGTTTCTGAGAGATGAGAGGCGCATGAACGATACAGTTATGCCCCTCTCTGCCAGAGAGGGGTTATTTTCATTGCGCTCCTCACAAGAAGAAACGGCTGTCGCCGTCCGATGCGGCGGCAGGTTTCTTATCTTAGAAATATAAGAAAAGGTGTCGCACGCTTATCCTTTCTTATATTCGGAAAATAGACACGATTGGAGTGAGCAGACATGCCGATTAAAGTACCCGACCAATTGCCTGCGAAGGACATTCTCACGGAAGAGAATATCTTCGTCATGGAAGAGAGCTTCGCTTACCATCAGGATATCCGCCCGCTGCGGATCGCGATTCTCAATCTGATGCCGACCAAGGAAGTAACCGAGACCCAGCTGCTGAGGCTGATCGGCAACACGCCGCTTCAAGTGGAAGTCGTGCTGCTTCATCCGAAGACGCATACGTCCAAGAACACGTCTTCCCAGCATCTGGAGTCCTTCTATAAAACGTTCGACGATATCAAGCACGAGTATTACGACGGCATGATCATCACCGGCGCTCCCGTAGAAACCCTTCCTTTTGAAGAAGTGAACTATTGGGAAGAACTAAAGGACATCATGGACTGGTCCACGCGCAAGGTAACCTCGACGTTCCATATCTGTTGGGGCGCGCAGGCCGGCTTGTACCACCACTACGGCATTCAGAAGTACGACCTGAAGGAGAAAATGTTCGGCGTGTTCCCGCATCAGGTCGATAAACGCAACGTGCCGCTGATGAGAGGCTTCGACGAGCAGTTCTTCGTGCCGCAGTCGCGTCACACGGAAGTCCGCCGCGAGGACGTCGAGGCCGTGAACGATCTGGATATCTTGTCCTCGTCTCCCGATGCCGGCGTGTACATTGCGGCTTCCCGCAACGGACGGCAAATTTTCGTGACGGGCCACTCCGAATACGATCCGTGCTCGCTCAAGTCGGAATACGATCGCGACGTAGCCAAAGGGATGGACATTGCGATTCCGAAAAATTATTATCCGAACGACGATCCTTCGAAACAACCGCTGTCCACTTGGCGCGCGCATGCGAACCTGTTATTCTCGAACTGGTTGAATTATTACGTATATCAACAAACGCCGTACGATCTGGGCGCTGGAATTTAATTTAATTCGCAGCAGCATCTTATATATCAATAGGAGAGGGAGACTACGTCTATGAAAATCGAAAGCCGTTTAGCGCAAATTGGATCCATTAAAGAGCCCGTTACCGGGGCTGTTAGTTTCCCTGTCTATCAATCGACCGCATTCCGTCATCCGCGCCTCGGCGAAAGCACCGGGTTCGATTATTCCCGCACGAAGAACCCGACGCGCACGGTGCTGGAGGAAGCGGCAGCTGGGCTGGAATCCGGCGATGCCGGCTTCGCCTGCAGCAGCGGCATGGCTGCGCTGACGACTATTTTCTCGCTATTCGGGCAAGGAGACCACCTCCTTGTTTCCCTTGACCTATACGGCGGTACATACCGTCTGCTTGAGCGGATTATGAGCCGTTTCGGCGTTACGGCCTCGTACGTGGACACGAACGACATCGATTCGCTGAACACGCTCTGTACGCCGTCGACCAAAGCGATTCTGATCGAAACGCCGACTAACCCGCTCATGATGATCACGGATTTGGAGCGCGTCTGCGCTTGGGCGAAATCCAAGAACCTGCTGTCCATCGTGGACAACACGCTGCTGACGCCGTTCTTCCAACGTCCGATCGAGCTTGGCGCGGACATCGTCGTTCACAGCGCGACGAAGTATTTGGGCGGCCATAACGATGTGCTTGCCGGCCTGATCGTGACGAAGGGCAAGGAGCTGTCCGAGCAGATGGCCTTCTTGCACAATTCCCTCGGCGCCGTATTGGGCCCGCAGGATTCCTGGCTGCTGATGCGCGGCATGAAGACGCTGGCGCTGCGCATGGAACGTCACCAGTCCAATGCGACCGCGATCGCAAACTGGCTGCTTGCCCATGAGGCGGTGGACGAGGTTTACTATCCGGCGCTTCCGCATCATCCCGGCCACGACGTGCAAAACCGCCAATCTTCCGGCAACACGGGCATTTTCTCTTTCCGCTTGAAGAATGCCGCCTACGTGGAGCCGATTCTGCGCCACGTCAAGCTGATCGCGTTCGCCGAGAGCCTCGGAGGCGTGGAATCGCTGATGACTTACCCGGCCGTGCAAACGCATGCCGACATTCCGCTGGAAATTCGCCAGAAAATCGGCGTGGACGACCGTCTTCTTCGCTTCTCCGTCGGCATCGAGCATCAGGATGACTTGATCGCGGATTTGGCGCAAGCATTCGAAGCGGCAAAACGTGAAATCGAGGAGGCTTAACCGATGTCTGAACAGCAATCCAATACCAACAATGGCAATAAACCCGAAACGAAATTCGCGACGAAGCTGATTCATTTTGGCAATGAAATCGACGAGCATACCGGCGCCTCCAGTGTGCCGATCTATCAGGCGTCGACGTTCCATCACCACGATATTTTCAACCCGCCGGTGCACGACTACAGCCGTTCCGGCAATCCGACGCGCCAAGCGCTGGAAGATTATATTACGTTGCTGGAAGGCGGCGTGCGCGGTTTCGCGTTCGCATCCGGCATGGCGGCGATCTCGACGGCATTCCTGCTGTTCTCGAACGGCGATCACGTCATCGTGACCGAGGATGTGTACGGCGGCACGTATCGCCTGCTGACGACCGTTCTGAACCGTCTCGGCATCGAGTCGACGTTCGTGGACATGACGGATTTCGATGCGGTGAAGGCAGCGCTCCGTTCGAATACGAAGGCGGTGTTCATGGAAACGCCGTCCAATCCGACGTTGAAAATCACGGATATCGGCGAAATTGCCGCATGGGCAAAATCGCATGATCTCATTACGCTGCTGGACAATACGTTCATGACGCCGTACCATCAGCGCCCGATCGAGCTTGGCGTGGATGTCGTCCTGCACAGCGCGACGAAATTCCTCGGCGGCCACAGCGACGTATTGGCCGGACTGGCCGTCGTGGCAGACGAGGGTCTGGGACGCCGCTTGAAACAGCTGCAGAACGGGCTCGGCACCGTGCTTGGCGCTCAGGAATCCTGGCTGCTGATGCGCGGCATGAAGACGCTGCAGGCACGCATGGCCCACAGCGAGCAGAGCGCCCGCAAGCTGGCGGAGTGGCTGAACGTCCATCCGGCGGTAACCCGCGTTTATTTCCCAGGGCTGGCGGATCATCCGCGCCGGGAAATCCACGAGAAGCAGTCCAAAGGCTACGGGGCGGTCGTCTCCTTCGACGTCGGCGACGGCGATCGCGCGAAAGCGGTGCTGAGCCGCGTGAAGATTCCGCTCGTTGCGGTAAGCCTTGGCGCCGTCGAGAGCATTTTGTCTTACCCGGCCATGATGTCGCACGCGGCGATGCCGCAAGAAGTGCGCCATGAACGGGGCATCACCGACGGTCTGCTTCGCTACTCCGTCGGCTTGGAAGACATCGACGACCTGATCGCCGATTTGGATCAGGCGCTTAACGGTTAATTCGGCGCAAATAGAGCAATACGCGGCAGTCCGGCGGGACTAGCCGCGTTTTTATTCGTTTTGGCGGAGGTATGCTTGCCCGGACGTCGAATGACGGCTTATTTCAATTGTGGTAGTATAAATTGAACCTACATGGGTACGGAAATGTGGAATGAAGGAGGCTTTTGCATTGGCTAACATCGATCGTATTTTAGATAAAGCATTGCAGGGAGAACGGATCGGGCTGGAAGATTGCGTCACGCTGTTCGAATCGGATGAAATCGAGAAAATGGGGCATGTCGCGAATCAGCTGATGATTCGTAAACATCCCGAGCCGATCACGACTTTCGTCGTGGGACGCAACATTAACTATACGAACGTATGCGACGTATATTGCCGGTTCTGCGCATTCTACCGCGCGCCGGGCTCGAAGGAAGGCTACGTGCTGTCGGACGACACGATCCTGAAGAAAATCCAGGAAACAATCGACGTCGGCGGAACGGAAATTCTGATGCAGGGCGGCGTTAACCCGGATCTGCCGTTCTCGTATTACTTGGATATTTTGCGTAAAATCAAACAGCATTTCCCCGACATTACGATGCATTCGTTCTCGCCGGCGGAAATTCAGAAGATGGTCACCATATCGGGTTTGTCGCTGGAACAGGTGCTGCGCGAGCTGAATCAGGCGGGCCTCGATTCCTTGCCGGGCGGAGGCGGCGAAATTCTGGATGACCGGACGAGACGGAAGATCAGCCGGCTTAAGGGGTCTTGGACGGACTGGATGGACGTCATGCGCACAGGCCACAGAATCGGCATGAATGCGACCGCGACCATGGTTATCGGCTTCGGGGAAGAGATGGAGGAGCGCGCGCTTCACCTGCTTCGCGTCCGCGAAGCGCAGGACGATTGCATCGCGAACGGCTATGACTCCAAAGGCTTCCTGGCGTTCATTCCGTGGACGTTCCAGCCGGAGAACACGAATATGAAGCGGGAGAAAGCGACGCCGGAAGAGTACTTGAAGACATTGGCGATCAGCCGGATCACGCTGGACAATATCGACAATTTCCAGTCGTCGTGGGTCACGATGGGGCCGGAAATCGGCAAGTTGACGCTCTCGTACGGCTGTAACGACTTCGGCAGCACGATGATCGAGGAGAATGTCGTCTCCGCTGCGGGAACGACGCATAAGGTCAACATCGGCTCGACG
Source organism: Paenibacillus rhizovicinus (assembly GCF_010365285.1). Classification (NCBI taxonomy): domain Bacteria; kingdom Bacillati; phylum Bacillota; class Bacilli; order Caryophanales; family Paenibacillaceae; genus Paenibacillus; species Paenibacillus rhizovicinus. The sequence goes on along the minus strand of NZ_CP048286.1, from coordinate 1,598,118 downwards.
CTGCGCATTATCCGCGAAGCGGGCAAAATTCCTGCGCAGCGGAACACGAAATACGATATTTTGAAAGTGTACGAAGAGTCCGAGCAAGCGCAGAACGATTTTATCATGCAAAACTAACAGGTTGTCGTTAAACGAAGCTTCTTCATCGGCGGTGCTATCCGCGGATGGGGGAGCTTTTTTGGCGTTCGGGGCATCCAAGATCCGCCTTTCATTCCAGCCGTCGGCCAGCGCAGGCAGAGCATACATCGTATATCTGCTTTCGCAGAACCATATACTGTTAAGGAAGTGAGAAAGCGTGATCTAGAGGAAGCTTGGCCGAGCTAAAACGCATAAAATCAAGGTTTACTCAAATAACTCGCCCCGTGCGGCGCAAAAGCTTAAGCATATGCTTCCGATGTAGTTTTTGTTTGCCACCGCCGGTAAAATTCCGGCTTTCAGTGTTCCAAAAACTTAAGCTTATGCTTCCGAGGCAGTTTTTGTTTGCCACCGCCGGTAAAATTCCGGCTTTCAGTGTTCCAAAAACTTAAGCATATGCTTCCGATGTAGTTTTTGTTTGCCGCCGCCGGTAAAATTCCGGCTTTCAGTGTTCCAAAAACTTTTAGGAGTGAGCCTATGGAACTTTTCACTGTTTCTTTACACTCGGCTTCTCATGAAGCGATTGATCGCCTTCATCGTTATCTGAGCGAAGAATTCGTCGATTTACATAGTGACGACAATGGCAGTCCTGCTGGGTTTCTGCGGCCCGATTATGAGGGTATGGCCATTCAATGCAGAGCGGATTTGCCGCATTTCCAGCTGGAAAAGGATGGTCCCCCGATTTACCGCAAAGCGGCCGGCGCGTTTGCCCGCTATGTCATGAACGAGCTGGAGCCGATGCTCCTGAAGGCAATCATCCGGAAGCAGTTTCATTATGAGGACGCTGCCGAGATCGAAGCGCTGTCGCGGTATTGCCACAATATTTTGTACGGAACGGCCGCAATCGCGACGCAGGAGGAAGATAATGCGGCCGATATGCGTCTTTCGGACTTGGAGCGGCGCCTAGGTAAGGTCGCCGACGAACTGGAGACGTTCATCGCCAGCAACACCCGGCTGCACTTGGATGGATTCGTTTCGTTCCGTCTGGCCACCTATTGGCAGGAGCTCAAAGATGTCGTGGCCTACGCGGTCGATGAGTATGTGATGGATAAACAATATCAGGAGTTCATTTCGCTGCTGAAATATTTCGTGCGGATGCAGGAGGTCAAACTTCCCATCGTCCACGTGCTCCATAAAGGCGGAAGCGATTTCGTGCTCTACGACCATCAATTTCAGCTGCTGGATACCGTCCCGGCCGACCGGATCGTCGCGGAAATGCTGGAGTCGGAAATGAACATGGAAGACATGATCGTCAGTACGCTGATCACGGTGTCGCCGCAGCAAATCGTCATTCATACCAGGCAGCCGGAGCTGCCGGTCATGCGAACGCTGGAGACGATTTTCGAACAGCGGGTCCGGTTATGCAGCTCGTGCAGCCAATGCAGCTTTCTGTTCGAGGAGTCGGATAAACCGCTTGCCGCTACGGCAGAGGCTTCGGCGGAAATTCGCATTCGCAACGTGATTCCATGAGCAGGCCTGGCCGATGGTGAAACGGGCTTGACCGGCAAGACGCCAAAGTTTATAATGACAAGTATGAAAAAGCGTTGACAAAGACATGTATCATCGTCCCGCGCGTTCCAGAGAGAGGAAACCAGGCTGAAATTTCCTCGCGTTGCAGCGTTGATATACCCCTTTGTAGCTGTGAAGTTGAAACCGGGCTTTGGCTTGGCGGTAAGCTGCACCGGATCGTTTCCGTTACAGAACGTCTACAAGGATCGGCTTGGCGGCTTATGCGGCGCGCCGATTGAACTAGGGTGGAACCACGGGTCATTTACAAGCACTCGTCCCTTCGCGGGGATGCGTGCTTTTTTTGTTGGGCGCGCAAGCCGCAGCAAACCATAAACAGCTCAGGAGGAACGAAATCATGGCTATTCAAGTGAAGCTGCCGGACGGCGCCGTCCGGGAATACGAACAAGGCACGACAATCGAAGAGGTAGCGGGTTCCATCAGCACGGGCTTGCGGAAGAACGCGATCGCAGGCAAAGTGGACGGCAAGGTCGTCGATATTTACACGCCGCTCGAAGGAGATGCCGCGCTCGAAATCGTGACGCTGGATTCCGCAGACGGGCTGGAAGTATACCGCCACAGCACGGCGCATTTAATGGCGCAGGCAATCAAACGCCTGTATCCCGAGCGCAATGTAAAGCTGGGGATCGGTCCGGTTATCGAAGACGGATTCTACTATGACATCGATATGGACGAGACGCTCACTGCCGAGGACCTCGAGAAAATCGAGAAAGAAATGGAGCGCATCGTGAAGGAAGACTTGCCGATTCGCCGCCGCGTCGTCGGCCGCGACGAAGCGATCGCGATCTTCACGGAAATCAACGATCCGCTGAAGCTGGAGCTGATCCGCGATTTGCCTGAGAATGTGCAGCTGACCATTTATGACCAGGGCGAATTCTTCGACCTTTGCCGCGGACCGCATTTGCCGTCCACGGGCCGCATCAAGGCGTTCAAGCTGCTCAGCATTGCCGGCGCTTACTGGCGCGGCGATTCGAAGAACAAAATGCTGCAGCGCATCTACGGCACGGCTTTCCCGAAGAAAGCGCAGCTTGACGAGCATCTGCATTTCCTGGAAGAGGCGAAGAAGCGCGATCACCGCAAACTGGGCAAAGAGCTGAAAATGTTCACGTTCTCCCGCGAAGTCGGTCAAGGCTTGCCGCTCTGGCTGCCGAACGGCGCGCGCGTGCGCAGAACGATGGAGCGTTACATCGTCGATCTTGAGGAGCGTCTGGGCTACCAGCACGTATACACGCCGGTTCTCGCGAACGTGGAACTGTACAAAACAAGCGGTCACTGGGAGCACTACAGCGAAGACATGTTCCCGAAAATGATCATGGACAACGAGGAGCTCGTGCTCCGTCCGATGAACTGTCCGCATCATATGATGGTGTTCAAAAGCGAAATGCGTTCGTACCGCGATCTGCCGGTTCGCGTAGCCGAACTCGGCACGATGCACCGTTACGAAATGTCCGGCGCCCTTACGGGTCTGCACCGCGTACGCGCGATGACGCTGAACGATGCGCATATCTTCGCGCGTCCGGACCAGATCAAGGAAGAGTTCAGCCGCGTTATCAACCTGATCCGTCAGGTGTATGAGGATTTCGGTATCAAGGAATACCGCTTCCGTCTCTCGTACCGCGATCCGCAGGATACGGAGAAGTACTTCCCGAACGACGAGATGTGGGAAATGTCGCAGCGCATGCTGCGCGAGGTCGTCGAGGAGCTTGGCTTGCCGTTCTTCGAAGCGGAAGGCGAAGCGGCCTTCTACGGTCCGAAGCTCGACGTTCAAATCAAGACGGCGCTTGGCAAAGAAGAAACGCTCTCCACGGCACAGCTCGACTTCCTGCTGCCCGAGCGCTTCGAGCTTGAATATGTCGGCGACGACGGCAAGAAACACCGTCCGGTCGTTATTCACCGCGGCATTATCAGCACGATGGAGCGCATGACAGCGTTCTTGCTCGAGAACTTCGCTGGCGCGCTGCCGCTCTGGCTATCTCCGATCCAAGCGAAGATCATTCCGGTATCGACGGCATACGAAGGCTATGCGCGCGATCTGGAAGAGAAGCTGCAATTGGCCGGAATTCGCGTCGAATCCGATCTGCGCAACGAGAAGCTTGGCTACAAGATTCGTGAAGCGCAGCTAGAGAAAGCGCCTTACATGCTCGTTGTCGGCGAGAACGAAGCGCAGTCCGAGTCCGTTTCCGTCCGCAAACGCGGCGAAGGCGACATCGGCTCGATGCCGGTAGCGGAATTGATCGCTTTGCTGCAGGACGAAATCGCTACGAAGCGCATTTAACGCGAGGTTCATCGGTAAGCGGAAATGACCGCCGCATAAAGCTTGTCGTCGTTGGGTATCCTTCCTGCTAAGGCTGGTCGTTCCGCTTGCGCGGAACTGCTCGCCTATGCATCCTAGGAGGCTTGCAAACCCAAATGACGACAAGCTTTTTATCGCTTCACCGTATCTTGCTCGCTTGCGCGGCTGCGCTTCTATTATTCGGACAGGCGCTGTATGCCGAATGCAAGGCTGCCGGCATGAAGGACGTTAAATCCCAGAACCATAAAGAACCGTCTGAAATCGGGATGCCGGCCATGTCATCCATAAAGGCCAAAAACCTTCATCATATGCAAGTCGTTGCCACCGGCTATACGGCCGGCGTGGAGTCGACCGGCAAGAAGCCGGGGCATCCGCAATACGGCATCACGTATTCCGGCGTTAAAGTCCGCCGTGATTTCGTATCCACGATCGCGGCGGATCCGAAGGTGTTCCCGATCGGGACCGTTCTTTACGTGCCGGGCTACGGTTACGGCATCGTCGCAGATACGGGCTCCGCGATCAAGGGCAGGAAGATCGACCTCTATTTCGAAACAAGGAAACAGGTATTTAAGCAATGGGGCAAACGCAAGGTGACGGTATACGTCCTTAAGCGGGGCAACGGGAAACTGACCGAGGCGCGCGTGACCGAGCTGAACGAGGCGGTTACCGCCGAGAAGACGCTGCCGCGTTCGTTACTGGAGTCCTAGGACGGCAAGAGAAGGCTGCGACGAAAGTTGTTGAACCTTCTCTTTTTTTTATCAAATGACTGTGCTATCATAAATGTAAACGTTATCATTTCTAAATTGGGGGCGGTTACGGGTGAATGTCGATCAGGATCGGATCGGAGATTCAAGTAATCGGAAGCCGCTGAAATTCGATATGTTGGAGGACAAGCTGCTGCAGCTGTACAATGAGATGATTGCAGTCGCTTTGTCGAAAGTATACAACAAATCGGATGCCCTGGATGCCGTTCAAGAAGCATGGGTTCGCATATTGACGCATCGGGAATCGCTTCGCGAGGAGGATAAATTCCATTCGTGGGCGAAGGTCATTACAGCCAATGCGGCGCGTACAATTAATAAGCAGTCCGAACGAATTTTACCTTCCGGTGATCGCGATTTAAGCGATGACAGGCCATCCTCGCGGGATGAACGGGAGATCTTGCTGGAGATCCGGGATCTGCTGGAATCGCTCGATCCTCGGACAAGCGCGCTCCTCTTGTACAAATTTTATTACGGTTATAAGGACCAGGAAATCGCTGCGGCCTGGAATGTGCCGGTGGGGACGATTAAGGCGCGAATTCATCGTACCAAGCGACGTTTGCAGCAATGGATGCCCAACTGATGCGAGCGGAATAAGTTCGATTATCTATTACATAATCGCCTTGCCACCCTGACATAATAAGTGTTGTACGGGGAGGTGAGCATCATGGCGAAAAACAAAAACAATAAATTTAACGCAGGTCAATCCAAATACAACGCGGAATTCGCGTCCGAAAACGCGGCAAGCGCAAACGCAGCGGCTAAAAACGCTTCGCAAAAAGCGGAGAAATAAAACGACTGCCCCGCAGTCGAAGAGAGGGACCCTGAAGCGGTCCCTCTTTTCTTTTGTCAAATCTTGTCCTATACTGTTATTTAATTCTGACAATTATCGACCAAGGGGGAGTTCTATGGCGACGCTGCAGCGATTATGGGGACGAAGTACTTCGGGCAAACCTACGGAAACGGAAGAGGATGGCGTATTCTCCCAGTTAATCAACGAGTCCATGGTTATTTCGGATCAATTGACTGCGGCGGTAGAAGAAGTGAATCAAGCGGTAGGCCAATTGACGGATATCGCGGACCAATCGGTTATTACGGAAAGCGGGCTGCGCGATTGCAGCGGGCGGGCGATGGAACGGATCGGCGAAACGTTCTCGACGCTGCAGGAAGTTGCGTCTTCCGCGGATCAGATCAGCGCAGCGGCCCAGCAGCTGGATGCGGAGAGCAAAGAGACCAAAGCGATCGTGCTCGACGTATGCCGTTCGCTCACGAATACGGATCAAGTCATGAACGATCTTCGGCAGCACAATGCGGAGATGGACCGCAATATCCGCGAACTCATCGAGCAAACGTCCAAAATCAACGAGATCAATGATTTTATTCAAGAAATCGTGGCCCAAACCTCGCTGCTTGCGCTGAACGCCTCCATCGAAGCCGCGCATGCCGGCGAATACGGCCGCGGCTTTGCCGTCGTCGCGCAGCAAATCAAGAAGCTCGCCGAACAGAGCCATGAGGCGGTTCGCCGTTCTTCGGGGCTGGTAGAAGGAATCGAGCAAGGCGTGCGGCAGGTCGTAGCTTCCGTTGACGCCGAGAAGGCGGCTGTCGATCAAGGCGTGGCCGAGATGGCGCAGACCAAGAACCGGATGGACGTGATTTTCACCCGGATCGATGAAGTCGATAAGCTGGTAAGCAAGAGCAATGAGGCGAGCAAACGGCAAACGAAGAGCATGTCGCATACGACGGATATGCTGAAGGATGTCGTGGAAGCGGTCAATCAAACCTTGGAGAGCGTAGACCGTACGTTAATTTACACGCAGAAGCAGCGGCATCAAGTCCATAAGCTCGACCGGGTCAGCAGCAATTTGGACAAATCGGCTTCGGCCTTGACGACAGCGATCGCGCAAGTGGGCGGCAGCCATTTGACGAAGGACATTCAATTCGATGCCGCCGAGATTGTAGCGAAGCTGAACCGGCTTGCGGCGGGGGAAGCGATTTCGGATCTTGACGAAACGACGCATCGCGGCGCGTTGACGGCCTTCCTGCATTCCTTGCCGGAGATCGAAGCCGTCTGGTCCAACCGGGACGACGGATCGTTTATTTTCTCTCAGCCGGAAGCGGGCCTGCTGAATGCCAAAGGGCGTGAATGGTGGAGAGGCGCGATGCAAGGCCGTCCGTTTACGTCCGCCGCGTACATATCCGCCATCACGAAGAAACCGTGCGTGACCGTCTCGGTTCCGATCCGTTCGAAGGACGGGCAGTTGATTGGTGTCATGGGAGCTGACATTGGCGTCAAATAATTGCCACTTTTTTTGTTTAAAAAATGGTTTTCAAACGGTTGTTGATCATGTAAGATAGTTATTGTAACTATACATGACATCTAAGGATAGGGTGGTTATCATGACGGAACCGATTTCCTATACCCCGCCTTTTCGTTTGAAACATCGTAAGGCAGCGGAAGTTATACCTTTCCTAAGTACGTACATCGCCAAGAGAGAGCAAGAGATCGTAGAGATTGAGCAGATGGTGGAGCGTTATGAGAAACGCCGTATGCAGGAAGAGCGTACTTATCAATCCATGTCGACGCTTCGGCGACTCCTCTCCGGCAAGAAACCCGCGCATCATCTGGCTGTCGAGTACATTCATTACGTCAAGCGGCCGATGGAGAAAGTACGTCAGCTCCGGCTTGAAATCGAGCAGGCCCGCGTGATTCTGAATACATCCGATCCATCTGAAATTATCGCGGTTTCCAGCGAAATGGATGAAGAAATGAATTAATCAACAACCGTCCGTTCGATAGGGCGGTTTTTTTGTTGCGGTCGTGAAAAAGCCTCCGTCCGGGACGAGGACGATTCGTCCTTGCCGGAGGGAGGCTTGCGTATAAACGGATGCTAGTTGAGAAGAACCGAGTCTTGGAGAGCCTGGGCGCTACCGCCGTTTCAATTGGTCGACATCCAGGAAATCATGGTCTTGATTGTAGGCGGGAACGCCGTGAATGCCGACATCGAGTCCGATCAGCTCCTCGTCTTTGGAGACGCGTACGGGCATGATCCGTTTGATGAGCGTGAAGGCGAGCCAGGTGAGGGCGAAGCCCCATACGCTTACCGTTGCCAGACCGAGCGCCTGCACGCCGAGCAGCTTCCAGCCGCCGCCGTAGAACAAGCCGGCGTAGCCCTTGCCGAAGCCTTGCGTCATCGACGGCATGGCGAACAGTCCTACTGCCAGCGTGCCGAGAGAACCGCTCACGCCGTGCACGGCAAACGCGCCGACGGGATCGTCGATTCCCTTGTTCTCGAGTAATTCCGTGACCAGCACCATGGCGATGCCGCAGACGGCGCCGATCAGCATCGCCGCGCCGTCCGGGACGAAGGAGCATCCGGCGGTAATGCCGACAAGACCGGCCAGAGAACCGTTAATGACCATCGGGGGATCGGCTTTCTTGTAGCGGAACATCGTGAACAGGATGCATCCCGCGCCGCCGGCAGCCGCAGACAGCATGGTGGTGACCGCGATATGCCCGATCGAACCGTTCGTGGCGCTCAGCGTGCTGCCGGAGTTGAAGCCGAACCAGCCGAACCATAAGATGAACGCGCCGACGGATGCGAGCGGCAAATTCGAAGGCGGGACAATGTTGCTTTTGCCTTCCGGCGTGAACTTCCCGATCCGGGGACCGATGAAGATTGCGGCGGCAAGAGCGGCGAAGCCGCCTAGCGCATGGATGACGGCGGAACCGGCGAAGTCGATCATGCCGAGTTTGTTCAGCCAACCGCCGACGCTCCATACCCAGTGGCCGGCGATCGGGTAGATGAGGCCGGTCATGGCGATGGCGTACAATATGTAGGCTCTGAAATGAATGCGTTCCGCTACCGCGCCGGATACGACGGAGATGACGGCGATGACGAACGCGCATTGGAAGAGCCAGTAGGTTTCGTGCGAGATGTCCAATTGGATGTGAGACAGATCTCCTCTGAGCAGGAAGCCGGTCGTGCCGATTAATCCGCTCGCATCCTTGCCGTACATGAGTCCGAAACCGAGGAAGTAAAAGACGAGTGCGCCGAACGTGATGTCAACGAATACCTTCATAATGATGCTTACCGCGTTCTTCTGTCTGACGAAGCCTGCCTCCAGCAATGCGAAGCCGCCTTCCATGAGCAAAATCATGGCGGCCGTCAATACGACCCAGATGGTATTCAAACCGATGGAGAGAGTCGCTACATCCATTATTTCCAACCCCTGTTCTGAATTTCATGTAAGGTTTTGTCTCTGATTCTTAGTTCGAAACTCATTATATAAGTGCTGCGTTAATTATGTCAACGGAACGGGTTACAAGACATAACATCATCATGTAAGCGCTCCATAATAATTTCCATTCACTGGTTGGAAGCGATTCCAATATTGGGAAAAGAGGATGTCGATCTGCGTCCCAAACTCAGTCTCAAGACGTAGCCGAGGTCAATCGACAGACCCTTTTGTGCCGCTTGCGCCTTCGGGTATACTTGGAGTACAAACCTTGCACAATCATTTGGGAGCTGGTGGCGTCAATGAACGGAAACTTTATTAATCGATTATTGTGGGGCCTCTTTATTATTGTCGTAGGGGTCGGGCTGATGTTGAGGCAGGGCGGTTACATCGACTTCGATATCGGCGAGATCGTCTCCGTCTTTTGGCCGGTCTTCCTGATATTCTTGGGTGTACAAGGCTTGCTGCAGCGGATGGCATACGGCCGCGGGAATGCATTCGGATCAGGGGTGCTGATCGTGATCGGCTTCTTGTTTCTAGGACGCAACCTGGATTTGTTCATTTGGTCGGTAGGCGACGTCGTGAAATTCGCGGGCCCGGTCGTCCTTATTATTTTCGGACTCTCCATGATATTTAAACCTAAATCGCGGCGGGTTAGCGAGGAGAAGCAGGAAGACGAATGGAAGGCGTACACTTACGGACCGACCGAGCACAATCCGGTACCTCCGGCGCCTCCGCTGCATCCGGATCCGACCAAGCAGCCGTCTGATGAAGAGATCAAACGCGACAGCGACAAGCAGGATGCGGGGAGCCGGCCGGGGGAACAAGGTCCCCGAATGTCGGTTCCGGGTCAAACGCCGGGTCCGCAGCCGCGGCGGCCGTTCGAACCGTACGGGCAGCAGAGCGATCCGTCCGCTAATGCCGGTCCTTATAAAGGAAAGCACGCGCAGCACATGCATCAACGACGCATGGATCACTGGGAGAAGCATGCGCTTCACGCGGCAAAAATCCGCGAACGCATCGAACGCCGGCATTTAAGGCACTATGAGCGGCATCATCGCCGCAATGAACGCGTGGAATGGTGGAATCATGATCCCAGCGTGCAGACGCGCTCCGGTTTTATCGGAGACATCTACCTCGGGCATGATTATTGGGAGCTGAAGCCCATGAACATTTCCCACTTTATCGGAGACACGGTATTGGATTTAACGAAAGCGCAAATTCCATCCGGCGAGACGGTCATTAATATCTCTTCCTTTATTGGCGACGTGAAAGTGTATTTGCCGAACGATTACGAGATCGGCGTCCATGTCGTATCGAGCGCCTTCGTCGGGGACGTTGCGGTGCTGGAAAACAAAGAAGGCGGCATTTTCAAGAACATTGACGTGGAAACGCCTTTCTTTGGCGAGACGGATAAAAAAATACGGCTGCACGTAAGTACGTTTATCGGCGATGTGCGGGTCACGAAGGTAGGCTGATCCGCATATGATGGTCCGTTTGTTTCGAAACAGCAAGTGGGATATGATCCTGCTCTTCATTGCTTCTTCCGCCGTTTCGGTTCTGATTTGGGAGATCGGCTGCGGGATGCTGCCTGAGGCGAAGCTGCAAAATGACTGGTGGATCGGCGTCGTCGTCCTCTTCCTGCTCGTCAGCGCGGGCTTCGGCTATTGGGCGGCGAAACGGATTCAGCGTCAAATCGATATGATGGTCATCGGCTTGAAACAGGCCGCGCACGGGAATTACGGCACGAGACTTCCGGAAGAAGGCGCTTTTACGCCCGCGTTCCGGGAGTTTAACGATATGCTTGAATCGCTGGATGAGCGGACGCAGTGGATTCAACGCTCCGGCGAAGAACAGGTCATGCGCGAAGCGGCTTCTAATGAAGCAGCCGTTCTCGAGGAACGCCGCCGGCTGGCGCGGGATCTGCACGATACCGTCAGCCAGCAGCTTTTTGCTATCCATATGTCCGCGTCATCCCTGCCGAAACTGCTGGAGCTGAATCCCGACCGCGCGAGCGACGTAATGGGTCAGCTTATCACGATGTCATCGATGGCGCAGAAGCAGATGAGAGGATTCATCGCCCAGCTTCGTCCCATGGAGCTTGAAGGCAGGTCTCTGCAAGAAGCGCTGGACAAATGGTTTCCGGACTATTGCCGGCAGAACGGTTTGCAAGGCGTCATGGAATGGCGCGTGAAGGAGAAGCTCTCGGAAGCGAAGGAGCATCAGCTGTTCTTGATCATTCAAGAGGCGATGGCGAACATCGTCAAGCATGCGGGAGCGGAGACGGCGCTGCTGACGGTCGCGGAGACGGAGCGGCAGATCGTCATGACGCTGCAGGATGACGGGGCCGGATTCCGGGCGGATCAGGTGAAACGCGGTTCCTACGGCCTTTCCACCATGCGCGAAAGAGCCGGCAAGCTGGGCGGCGATGCTTCGATCATCAGCAAGCCGGGAAGCGGAACGAGGGTCAGAGTCACCTTGCCGAATTATGTGAACAAAAAAGGAGCCGAGCGAAACGATGAGCGCGAATAACGGATGGAAGATAATGATTGTCGACGACCATGATATGGTGCGTGCCGGACTGCGCACGTACTTGATGCTGGACCCGAAATTCGAAGTCATCGCCGAAGCGGCGAACGGCAAGGAAGCCATCGATATGCTTCGCGCGGGCATTGCGGACGGCCCGCCTCAGATCGTGCTGATGGACCTGATGATGCCGGTGATGGACGGCGTGGAAGCGACGCGCATCATGATGAAGGAATTTCCGCAGCTGAAGATCGTCATGCTGACGAGTTTTCTGGAAGACGAGAAGGTTGTCGCGGCCGTCGAGGCCGGCGCGGTCAGCTACGTGCTGAAGACTGTGTCCGCGGAGGAATTGATCTATGCGCTGAACGGCGCCGCCAAAGGCATGCCGGTCATGACGCATGACGTCTCCCAGGCGCTGACGCGGGGACTTCGTCAGCGCAGCGCGCAGGGAGCGGACGAAGGGTTGACGGAGCGGGAGAAGGAAGTGCTGCTGCTCATCGCGGAAGGCATGTCGAACAAGGAGATCGCCGACGAGCTTCATATCAGCATCAAGACGGTCAAGACGCACGTCAGCAACCTGCTGATGAAATGCGAGCTCGAGGATCGTACGCAGCTGGCCGTATTCGCCCATCGCAAAGGTTGGGTAAAGACGGGATAATTGTCATCCGCCCCGGGTATCTTAACGGTATACTTTTCACCGGAATGAAACGCGCTGCGCTGCCGCCAGGACGGCGGCTAGACGTTTCACCTTGGACCCCAAAGGAGACTGCCTGTTATGATCCCCCTTGAATCGAAGCTGGAATCCAGCGAGAAAGAATTTACGGAAGTGAAAAGCATGCTGGAGGAGCACGAGTTCGCGCTCGGCGGCAACTGGGATTACGAGCACGGCTATTTCGACCGCTCGTTGGACGAGGCGCATATGGTGTGGCTGCGAATGCCGTTCGCGGTCATTAACGGCGCGATCGACGACTCGACGCAGGACTTGGATGCCAAAATCAAGCTCGGCCAGCCGTTCGTCCTGAAGCATGTGTACAATGAGGGACTGGATAAGCATGCGCAAGTACAGCCGATCGGCGCCTTGATGAATCAATTTCAAGAACCGGTCGATCCCGATGCCAGCATCGAATCCAAATGGGTAACGAAAGCGAAAAACGTGCTCGCGGAAGTAGAAGAACAGCTGCTTCACTAGCTTGTTTAATAGATTGTCCTAGTATCCGGGCCATGCCGCATCAGCAGCAGCCCGGTTTTTTTATTTGGCATTATAATAATTTTAAGTTTGATTTAAGGTAGATTGTGCATGATAGAACTATAGAACAGCAACAAACAATAAGTAAGCAGCGAAACATGGGATATCCAAGGAGGAATATGCGATGGACGATCAGAACAAAAAGAATGACTTCGACGATTTTTTCAAACCGACACGTGAAGAGAACAACGGAGAAAACGGCGAATCCAACAATAGAGCACATGATGTAAAGCCGGAAGAAGGCGAGACGGGGAAATCGTCTTACTACTATTCCTACGGACCGTTCAAGCCGGGTTCGGATGATGCGGTCGTACGCGATGAGTACGATGACCGCACGGCTTCCGAACCGCAGCAGTCAGATGCAGCGCAGCAGCAAAGCCCGGATTCGCACAACCCGGTGGAAGTGACGCCGCCGGCGCAATTGCGGCCGTTCGCGCCGTCGCAGCCGGCTCGCAGCAGCTGGCAGGCGAAAGAGCCGAAGCGCTCCCCGTTCAAAGCCATGTTCGCTTCCTTCATGGTCGGCGTTGTCGCCGTCGGTGCGCTGATGGTCGCATCCGATAAAGAAAACTGGTTCACATCGGAGCAACCGGCACTCGTTCAACAGGCGAACCCTGCGACTCCTGCAGTCGGCAGCGCGGGAGACGGCGGCAGCGTATCCACGGCATCCGACGTCGTGAGACCGAACAATATCGCGCAGCTGTTCGCGAACGCGAGCCCGGCGGTCGTGAAGATCGAGACGTTCACGAAACAGCAGCAGAGGAACAGCCAGCAAGGTAGCATGGATGACTTCTTCAGCCAATTCTTCGGCGACGACGGCTCGGGCGGTCAAGGCCAAGGAGGAAACGGCCAAGATAACGGCCAGCAGAACGGAAGCCAAGATAGCAGCGGCGATCTGACGCCGGAAGGGATCGGTACCGGATTCTTCTTCGATTCCACGGGCTACATTTTGACCAATCAGCACGTCGTGGCGGATGCCGATGAAATTCAAGTCACCGTTCAAGGCTACAGCAAGCCGTTCGTGGCGAAGAAACTCGGTTCCGATTACAACCTCGACCTTGCCGTCTTGAAAGTAGAGAACACGAAGGCGTTCCCGACGCTTCCGATCGGCAGCTCGGATAAAATCAACATCGGCGACTGGGTCGTTGCCATCGGTAACCCGTACGGCTTCGATCACACGGTTACGGTCGGCGTACTGAGCGCCAAAGAACGTCCGATCTCGATACCGGATTCCGAAGGCACGCGCGAGTATCAGCATTTGCTGCAAACGGACGCTTCCATTAACCCGGGCAACTCCGGCGGACCGCTGCTGAACCTGAACGGCGAAGTCGTCGGCATCAATACGGCGGTCAGCTCGCAGGCGCAAGGGATCGGCTTCGCCATTCCGACCAGCACGATTACCGAAGTACTGGATAACTTGAAATCGAACAAGGAAATTCCAAAAGCGCCGGTTCCGTTCATCGGAGCGACATTGGCCGAAATTACGGACGCGCTCGCCAAAGAGCTTGGTCTGAACAGCACGGATGGATCCGTCGTTTCCGATATCATGTACAAATCGCCGGCTTACATGGCCGACCTGAGACAATATGACGTTATTACGGGGCTCGACGGCACGAAGTATAACCGTGAAGATCTCATTGCCGCCATTCAGAAGAAGAAGGTTGGCGATTCGGCTACGCTGAACATTATCCGCAACGGCCAGAAGATGGATTTGAAAGTGACGATCGGCAACAAGAACGACTTCGCGACGCAGCAACAATAACGCGCGTAACTCGCGATACAAGGAATGATATTCCCACCCAAGGGGCGCAAGCAGTCTTGACGGCTGATCTTGCGCCTCTTTGCATGGATATTTATGGGTGAACGAGTTTCGCGGCCGTAGACATTTGCGCTATAATGAAGAAAGTTTTTTAAACGATAAGAATGACTGAATGAATCTTTTTTAATTCAAAATAGTGAAGTGACATTGGGGGAAAACCATGAGACCGCATATACTGGTAGTAGACGACGACGATAAAATCACTTCTTTGCTCAGGCGCAGCCTGGCATTCGAAGGCTATGAAGTAGCAACCGCGAAAAACGGTCTTGAGGGATTGAAACAAATGCTGTCCAGCGATCCGAATCTGCTCATCCTGGATGTGATGATGCCGCAGGTCGACGGCTGGGAAGTGTGCCGGCGGGTGCGCGAAGGCGGCAGCTCGGTGCCGATCCTGATGCTCACCGCTAAGGATGACATTCAAGATCGCGTGAAAGGCCTGGATCTTGGCGCGGACGATTACTTGGTGAAGCCGTTCGCGCTCGAAGAGCTGCTGGCCCGCGTCAGGGCGCTGCTTCGGCGGAAACCGGATAAGCTCGAGGACAGCTCGAGCCGGCTGCAGTTCGAGGATCTCACGCTAGACCTCGATTCCAGGGAAGCGATTCGAAGCGGACGCCGCATCGATCTGACGGCCAAGGAGTTCGACCTGCTTCAGCTGCTGATGCAGAATCCCCGCCGGGTGCTGACGCGCGATGCGATCATGGACAAAATCTGGGGCTTTGATTACAGCGGCGAGTCCAACGTGCTCGAAGTGTATATCGCCATGCTTCGCCAGAAAACGGAGGACGGCAGCGGTTCGCGGCTGATTCAAACCGTGCGCGGAACGGGATACGTGCTTCGGGGCGAAGGGGGCTGACCTGATGTCGATCCGTCTGCGCCTTACGCTCTGGTATTCGGTCATCTTGGCAGTCACGCTCGTCGTGTTCGGCATAGCGTTCTATTATTTCGTCAGCTACAACACTTATCATGTGATGAAAGACAAAATCGCGACGCAAGCCAACGCCATCAACATCACCTCTTCGCTGGATTCGTTCGATAACATTCTGATTGCTCGGGAGTCGCTGCTTGGCGACGAAGAGCTGTTCATTCAAGTGTACAACTACAAACGAGGCGTCTATCAGCAGACGCCGAATTTGAAGAGCCTTGACGAGAAGTTCCCGCAGCCCGACGCGAAGCAGGTGTCGAAAGCGGACGAAGGGTTCAAGCATGTGAAGCTGGGCGGCAAATATCCGTTTCTCGTGTATCAGCATTTACTGAAGCAAGGGAACGAAGTGTTCGGCCTGCTGCAGGTGGGCGCTTATTCGGGCACGGAAGACCGATATATGAGCGAACTTCGCACGACGCTGATCTTTTCCTTGATCGTTGTCGTGCTGATCGCCTTTACGATCAGTTTCTTCTTGGCGCGCCAAGCGCTGAGGCCGATCGAGAACGTCATACAAGCGAGCAACAGCATCCAGAACGGATCCGATCTCAGCATGCGGATCCCGAGAGTCGGGCCGAACGACGAGCTTGGCCGCCTGACCGATACGCTGAACGGCATGCTGGGCCGAATGGAGACGACCTATAACGAGCTGGACGAAGCTTATAAAGCGCAGCGCCGATTCGTGTCGGATGCTTCCCATGAGCTGCGCACGCCGCTCACGACGATCCGCGGCAACATCGAGCTGCTCGAGCGCATGTGGCCTCCTGCTCTGGAAGCGGGCGGCGACGCCGAAGCCGGTGACGACGATCCGGCGGCCCGCAGCGATCGAAGCCGAATGACGATGACGCGGGAAGCGATGCACGATATTGCGGGCGAAGCGAAGCGAATGTCCAACCTCGTCAACGATCTGCTGGCGCTTGCCCGCGCGGACGCCGGCTACGAAATGGAGAAGACGACGCAGCCGCTGCTTCCCCTTGTCGAGGACGTCGCGCGCAGAGCGCAGCTGCTTCCAAGACAGGCAGATTGGAAAATCGGGAACCTAACTGCCATCGACAACGTACAAGTAAATGCGCATGCTGATTTTTTGCGTCAGCTGCTGTTCATCTTCGTGGAAAATGCGTTCAAATATACGCCGAGCGGCTATGTCGAAATGCGCGCCATCCGTTCGCAGGATCAAGCCGGCGTCATTATCAAGGATACGGGGATCGGCATGAACAATAAGGAAGTTCCTCATATCTTCGAACGCTTCTACCGGGCGGACGAATCCAGGGGCGAGACGAGCGGCACGGGACTCGGACTGTCGATCGCCAAGTGGATTATCGATGAGCACGGCGGTTCGGTCGAGGTATCGACGCGCGAAGGAGAAGGCACGACATTCACCGTGTGGCTCCCGATTGCTTTCCACGGCCGGATGAATGAAGTATAATATGAGGAACTGAGCGTCTGGACGAACGTCGAACGCAGTCGTAGATACAACGAAAGTGATTCTGTCGGACAGACTCTTGGCGTAAAGCCTCGTCAAACGGATGTGGCAAGCGGGAAAGCAGGTGTAGTTTTCGATGGAAATTGTAAAAATATCGCCGCGCGGTTATTGCTACGGTGTCGTCGATGCCATGGTTCTAGCGTTGCAAACGGCCCGCAACTTGGATTTGCCGAGGCCGATCTATATTCTGGGCATGATTGTTCATAATAGTCATGTAACGGAAGCGTTCAAGCAGGAAGGCATCATTACGCTCGACGGCGAGAATCGCCTGGAAATCCTGGAGCAGATTTCGAGCGGAACCGTTATTTTCACGGCGCACGGCGTCTCGCCGGAAGTTCGCAGGCGGGCGAAGGAACGGGGACTCACCGTTGTCGATGCGACTTGTCCGGACGTGACCAAGACTCATGATTTGATTCGCGAGAAAGTGGCGGAAGATTATGAGGTCATCTATATCGGCAAGAAAGGGCATCCGGAGCCTGAAGGCGCGATCGGGATCGCGCCCGAGCACGTTCACCTGGTCGAGCGCGAAGCGGATATTGACGCGTTGACGCTTCAATCGGACCGTATCATTATTACGAATCAGACGACGATGTCCCAGTGGGATATCCGCGTGCTGATCAGCAAGCTGCTGATTGCGTTTCCCGGAGCGGAAATTCATAACGAGATTTGTCTCGCGACCCAGGTCAGGCAGGAAGCGGTCGCCGAACAGGCGGGGGAAGCGGAGCTCTGCATCGTCGTCGGCGATCCACGAAGCAACAACTCCAACCGTTTGGCGCAGGTGTCGGAAGAAATCGCCGGCGTTCCGGCTTACCGGGTTGCCGACGTTTCCGAGATCGACCGCGCATGGCTGATCGGCAAGAAACGGGTAGCCGTTACTTCGGGGGCATCCACGCCGACGCCGCTGACGAAGGAAGTCATCGGTTATTTGGAACAATACGAAGACGAGAATCCTGAAACCTGGGAGATTCGGCGTACGGTCAATATGGATAAATTGCTTCCGACGATACGCGTGAAATCGGTTCAGTAAAGATTCTTTAGTAAAGCATAAAGCATCTACATGATGCTGTTTACTAAAGAATCTCCAAAATGCTTGAAGTAGCAATTTTAAGGAATGCTTGAATAAGCATTTTAGGGATGCTTGAATGAGCATTTAAAGTGAAAGGAGCGCATCCCATGTCATCACCAAGAAAACCGCGCTCGATTAAACGATGGCTCAAGTATAATTATACGAAATTAATGCGGGCTCCCGGCGGCCCATCAATGGTGGCGCTCGGCTTTTCAATCGGTATTTTCGTTGAGATGTTCACGCTGCCTACTTATGGATTGGCGTTTTTCCTCATATTTCCGTTGATCTATTGGTTCAGGGCAAGCTTCGCGGGCGCATTGGTCGGATTCGTATTCGGCAAGCTGATTTTCATTCCGATTGCATTCGTCAACAGCATGGTTGGCGGTCTAGTACTGCCCAACCACATGAGAGTTCATATTCCATTCCTTCCGCATTGGCTGAATCATGCGCTGCTCGTGAACTTGAAGCTGATCGTTGGCGGGGTTATCGACGGATTCGTGCTGGGAGCGATATTCTATTTCCCGGTTCGGATCATGATCAAGTACGTGGCGGACAAACGGAAAGAGAAGCGCAAGCTGCGCCGCTCGGCAATAGAAGCCAAACCGCTGGCGGAATAATAGGAAACCGGTTCTTGACGGAGCCGGTTTTTTCATGTATATTTGCTTTAGCGATTAAAAGCATAAAAGCCACAAAGCATAAAAGCGTCAAAGCTTAAAAGCGTACACGCGTCTAAGTGTGATAGAGAGGGAGAACTCATATGATCGTCATAACGAAAAACAACGAACCGGAAGAACGCATATTGGAAATCGTCCAGCACATCGAGAGAACCGGCGTGCAGGCGCATGTATCGCGCGGTACGGACCGTACGGTCATCGGCATTATCGGGAAGGCAGAACCGACGCTTGCGGAGCATCTGCGCCAAATGAAAGGAGTCGAGAACGTTATCAAAATCTCGAAGTCCTACAAACTTGCGAGCCGTGACTTCCATCCCGATGATACGATCATCGATATTAAAGGCGTTAAAATCGGCGGCGACAATCTGACGATCATGGGCGGACCTTGCGCCGTTGAAACGCCGGAGCAAATCGACGAAATCGCGCGGCTGGTCAAAGCGGCAGGCGGGCAGGTTCTCCGCGGCGGCGCCTTCAAACCGCGAACGGGGCCGTACAGCTTCCAAGGCATCGGCGTGGAAGGGCTGGCCATGATGGCGGAAGCGGGCAAGAAGCACGGCCTGCTCACGATCACGGAAGTCATGACGCCGGAATATGTCGACGTCTGCAGCGAATACGCGGACATCCTCCAAGTCGGCACGCGCAATATGCAAAATTTTGATCTGCTGCGGAAGCTTGGGACGGTGAAAACGCCGGTATTGTTGAAACGCGGTTTCAGCGCAACCTATGACGAATTCCTGAATGCTGCGGAATATATACTTGCAGGCGGAAATCCGAACGTTATGCTGTGCGAACGCGGAATCCGAACATTCGAATCTTACACCCGCAACACGCTCGATCTCGCAGCCATCCCCGTGCTGCAAGATCTCAGCCATCTGCCGGTCATCTCCGACCCGAGCCACGGCACGGGTCGCCGCGAGCTGGTAGAGCCGATGTCCAAGGCATCGGTTGCGGCGGGGGCGAACGGGCTCATCATCGAAATGCACACCGATCCGGACAATTCGATGACGGGCGATGGCGTGCAATCGCTCTTCCCGGACCAGTTTGCGAAGCTGCTCAAGGAGCTGGAACAGCTTGGAAACCTTGTAGGCAAGCGGTTTGATACGCCGAAAGAGCCTGCGGAATATTTTACGACGTGGGTGAAATAATTTCAGCATGCAGCACCGTTACAGAAATCGAAAAGCCGAAGCCCCTCTGAAGAAGGGGGCTTCGGCTTTTCTTTTAGGCTGTTCTTCTGGGTAATTTTGAGAATTGAAAATTATGTGAAGTTAGCTGACAATGAGGTCAAAAAATACCTTACATAAGTATTGACGAGACCTTGCCTTAATTCTATAATTACGACATAGTTTCAGTGCAGAAGTTGAACAATTATTGTCCTACACATCGCAAATGTTCGGAAATGGAGGAAATACCTAATGTCAGTTCAAAATGTTTTGAACACGATCAAAGAAAACAACATCATGTTTGTCGATTTCCGCTTCGTGGATCTTTCCGGCCACGCCCACCACATCACGCTTCCTGCTACGGAAGTGGATGCCGATACGTTTGTAAACGGCGTTGCCTTCGACGGCTCCTCGATCCCGGGTTTCCGCGGCATCGAAGAATCCGACATGGTTATGATGCCGGACACAGAATCCAGCTTCATCGATCCATTCACGGATCACCCGACATTGAACATTATGAGCAACATCCACACGCCGGACGGCGAGCGTTATGAGCGCGATCCGCGCAGCATCGCTCAAAAAGCAGAAGAATATCTGCAAACGACCGGTATCGGTACTACGGCATTCTTCGCGCCTGAGTCGGAATTCTTCATTTTCGACGACGTTCGCTACGAAAGCAAAATGAACACTTCGTTCTACTCCGTTGATTCCGACGAAGCCGGCTGGAACACGGGCCGTAAAGAAGAAGGCGGCAACCTGGGTTACAAAATCCCTGTTAAAGGCGGTTATGTTCCGGTAGCTCCAGTGGATGCTCAACAAGACATCCGCAGTGAAATGGTTCGTATCATGCAAGAATCCGGTCTTCGCGTAGAGCGTCATCACCACGAGGTTGCAACTGCCGGCCAAGCCGAAATCAACTTCCGTTTCGACACGCTGACGAAAACTGCCGATAACCTGTTGAAATATAAATACATCATCAATAATGTTGCCCGTCAATACGGTAAAGTCGCAACATTCATGCCTAAACCGCTCTTCGGCGACAACGGCAGCGGCATGCACGTGCACAGCTCCATCTTCAACGGCGATTCCCCGCTGTTCTACGAGAAGGGCGCATATGCAAACCTGAGCCAAATGGCTCTGCACTACATCGGAGGCATTCTGCATCACGCACCAGCGCTGATCGCGATCACGAACCCTTCGACGAACTCGTTCAAACGTCTGGTTCCTGGCTACGAAGCTCCGGTTAACCTGGTGTTCTCGAAAGGTAACCGTTCCGCAGCAATCCGTATTCCGGTTGCCGCTGTTACGCCGAAAGGCTGCCGTATCGAGTTCCGTACGCCGGACTCCACTGCTAACCCTTACCTGGCATTCGCAGCGATGCTGCTTGCAGGTTTGGACGGCATTAAACGTCAACTGGATCCAATCGCTCTTGGCTATGGTCCATTCGACAAAAACATCTACGAACTGTCTGACGAAGACAAAAAAGAAATCCGTTCGGTTCCAGGTACCCTGGACGAAGCGCTTGACGCTCTGGAAGCTGATTCCGAGTTCTTGACTGAAGGCGGCGTATTCTCGCAAGACTTCATCGAAAACTTCATCGCGTTGAAACGCTCCGAATCTAAAGCAGTATCGATCCGTGTTCATCCACACGAGTACAGCCTGTACTTCGACTGCTAATCCCGGACTTATACGACGATTTTTCAAGGCGAGCTCTCTTCGGAGGGCTCGCTTTTTGTTAAAGCAGGTAAGGATACGGTTGATTCGGAATGTTTTTCATCTAAATCCGAATATTATTCATGTAAAGTTTCATTTTTGTTCGACTTTATGACTTGAAGCCAAGCCGCAAAATTGCTATCATACTCATAAGCAAATCGAAGAGTGGAGTGAGTGTCAGTGACGAATCGCGCGTATAACTTTAATGCCGGACCGGCGGCTCTGCCGCTGGAAGTGCTGCAGCAAGCACAACAGGAGTTTACCGACTTTGCGGAAACCGGGATGTCCATCATGGAAATGTCCCACCGCAGCAGTGTTTTTGAAGAAGTGAACGACGGGGCGCAATCTCTTCTTCGTGAATTATTCGGCATCCCGAGCAATTATAAAGTGTTATTCCTGCAAGGCGGAGCCAGCACGCAGTTTGCGATGATTCCGATGAACCTGCTGACGCCAGGCAAGACGGCTGCATTCGTGCATACGGGCAGCTGGGCGGAGAAAGCGTACAAGGAAGCGCAGCTGTTCGGATCGACTGCGATTGCGGCGACTTCGGAAGCCGACAAATTCAACCGTATTCCGGCACTGAACGACATTCAAATTCCGGCTGACGCGGCGTACCTGCACGTCACGTCGAACGAAACGATCGAAGGCACGCAATATGCAGCCTATCCCCAAACGGGTGACGTCACGCTGATCGGCGATATGTCGAGCGACATCCTGAGCCGTCCGGTCGATGTCAGTCAGTTCGGCATGATCTATGCGGGCGCTCAGAAGAACCTGGGACCTTCGGGCGTAACGATCGTCATTGTACGCGAGGATCTTGTCGCGACTAGCCCGAAGACGATTCCGACGATGATGCGTTACGACACGCATGTGAAGAACAATTCATTGTACAATACGCCGCCATCCTTCTCGATCTACCTGGTCGGCCTAATGCTCAAATGGGTGAAAGCACGCGGCGGCGTCGCGGCGATGGAGCAGTTCAATCGCGATAAAACAAAGCTGATCTACGATGCAATCGATCAAAGCGGCGGTTTCTACCGCGGGTTTGCGGATGCCGGCAGCCGTTCCTTGATGAACATTACGTTCCGTCTCGCAACGGAAGAGCTGGAGAAGCGATTCGCCAAAGAATCCGAGCAGCAAGGCTTCGTAGGTCTGAAGGGCCATCGCAGCGTCGGCGGCCTGCGCGCTTCGACATATAACGCGGTACCGCTCGAAAGCTGCAAGGCGCTTGCGGAGTTTATGGCTGAGTTTCAGAAGCGCAACGGGTAGGCGATTATAAGCGTTGCGAAGTTTGTGACCTGCGGTCGATATGGATCTTCAATCGCTGTTGTAGTCGGATTTCTTGAATTTGAACTTTTGAAATGGTGGAAATCCGACTTCAAAGGCGACCGCTTCGCTTTTCCGATTCCATATCGACTCTTCGGTCACTCTGCGCCTCGCTTAAATCTTTGCAGCAAATTAGAAGACCGCCTGTCCTCATTGGACGGCGGTCTTCTATGCGAAAGAGCTTAAGGATGAAATGCTTAAGAACTTAAGAGCTTAAGAACTTAAGAGCTTACAGATCAAGAAAGCATTGTTAATGGAGTGTAAATAGGATTCCCGCGAAAATGTTAACTGAGTGTTAATGCCAAACTTGTAAAATTACGCCAATGAAGAATCCGCCGCGCTGCTTCCCGGTCCGGACAACTTGTAGCCGACGTTGCGGACGGTCATGATGTATTCCGGCGTACGGGCGTTTTTCTCGATTTTGTCGCGTAAATGACTGATGTGTACGTCGACGATTCGCGTGTCGCCGAGGAAGTGATAGTCCCAGACGCCGTGAAGCAGCTGCTGGCGGCTGAGTACTTTACCGCGGTGGCGGCAAAGGAATAGCAGAAGCTCGAATTCCTTCGGCGTCAGCTCGACCGCTTTGCCGTCGATATGGACTTCGCGCTGCTCGGACAATACCGACAAGCGTCCGATCTCATGGACGACCATCTCGCGGGCGCCCGGCAAGGCTTGCGTGCGGCGGAAGATGGCTTGAATCCGCGAGAGCAGTTCTTGCGGAGAGAATGGTTTCGTCATATAGTCGTCAGCGCCATTGTCGAGACCGGCAATTTTGTCTGTAACATCCTGTAACGCAGTCAGCATGATGATCGGGACTGCATTGTTCTGTTTGCGGAGTTCGCGGCATACTTGGATGCCGTCCATTTTGGGAAGCATAAGATCGAGAACGATGAGATCGGGACGAAACGGTTTCAAGAGATCGAATACGGCCTCTCCGTCTTGGACGCACCGGACCTCGTATCCTGCCAGCTTCAAGTTAAACTCCAGCAGCATGGAGATGGAAGGCTCGTCATCGACGATTAATATTTTTTTCTTCATCGTGTGATCTCCTTTTCGTGCATTGATACCTTTATTATGAAAGCCATCCTTTCACAGTAGATTAAACAAGCGTAAAAGCTATGTAAAAACTTAATAAGGAGTTAACTAACAATGGCATTTCATATAGTGCTCGTCGAACCGGAAATTCCTGCCAATACAGGCAATATTGCGCGTACATGCGCGGCGACCGGTGCCATTCTGCATTTGGTGCATCCGCTCGGATTTCGCACCGACGACAAAACGCTGAAACGCGCCGGGCTCGATTATTGGTATGCGGTGGACGTACGCCATCACGATTCGTTCGCGGAGCTGCAGGCGGAGTACCCGGAGGGGCGGTTCTTCTGCGCCAGCACGCGAAGCTCCAAAGTCTACTCCGAGCAGAGCTACAGGGACGGGGACTTCTTCGTCTTCGGCAAAGAGACGAAAGGGCTGCCGCAGTCCATTCTGGATACGTATCCGGACACGTGCATCCGCGTTCCGATGACCGATAAAGTCAGATCGCTTAATTTGTCGAATTCCGTGGCGATCGTCGTTTTCGAAGCATTCCGCCAGTTGGGTTTCCCGGGTTTGGATTAATAGCGGAAGCGATCATCGGTTAATTGCACAATATTAAGCAAATATAAATAAATGCAGGAAATGAACGGTTACTATCGAACCTATGTTAGAATGCAAAACTGTCATCACGTGATAGCTTACAAATTGCGACTAACAGGAGATGTGTAATTGTGAAACCGGCTGGCGTTGTACGGAAAGTAGACCAACTCGGGCGTATTGTGCTGCCCAAATCCCTTCGTAAGAGATATCAGATGAATGAAGGCGATCCTGTCGAAATTCTTGTGCAGGGCGATCATATTATCTTGGAACGTTATCGTCCGCGCTGCGTGTTTTGCGGGGTTTTGGATGATGTTCGGGAGTTTAAAGATCGGTACCTGTGCGGCAAATGCATGTCCGAGCTGAACCTGCTGCGACGTTAAACGGTACTCTCGTAACGAATCGAGACCGGAAAAACCGGATCGAACTAAAAAGAAGCTTTCGGCGCTGTCGGATAACAGACGCTGAAAGCTTCTTTTTATGCATGCGTGATTACATGCCTTTGGTTTTGTCGTCGTTGTAAGACGCCGTCATCATTGCCGTCAAGAACAATACGGAGACGGTAAGGACGATCAGAAAGTTAATTGTCATTCCAGTTACCCCCTAAAGTTGCCAGTACTACGGCTTGTTGCTGAGTAAGCACTTTCCTCATTATACCCAACGGGCGCAGAAAAGAAAACGATCAAGTTGTGAACATTGCTGTGCGCGTGGGGAGGCGAGAAGGGAGTTTTCGATGTGATCCGGCCGGTTTCATGCATCGACGTATGCCTTAAGTTCCGCCCGGAACCTCTGCTGCGTAACATGTGACAACAGCACATGAGGAGGGACGGAGGATGAAGGAGCATCGCTTGCGCCGGGCGAAGGGAATGGAGACGGCTTCGCTTGCGGACTTATTGCAGTCTGACCGGCTGGAGGAAGTGATCTCGTTCGCCGGCGACTGGCCGGCAGAATCGGTTATCCCATCCGTAGAATCAGCGGCGACGGCAGCATCGGAAGGCTTGTTGTCGCTTGGAGAGCGGGTCTGTGCATACATGGGAGCCCGGCATGGCATTCGGGCCGTGCCGGACGATGTGCTCGTCACATCGTCTTCGGGAGCGTCTATAGCGCTCATCGTTCGAACGCTGCTTCAGCCCGGCGATGCCGTGCTCGTGGACAGTCCGACGAATCCGGAAAGTTTGCGCGTATTCCGACAAGCGAAACTGAGGGTCGTTCCGGTATCATCCGATTCTGAGGGGATGCTTATAGCCGATGTGGAGCGGCTCGTCGAATTGCATCATCCCAAGCTCATCTATGCAATGCCGACGCTGGCCGTACCGGATTCGAGAATATGGAGCGAAGAACGCCGGATGGCGCTCGTCGATATTAGCCGACGAAACGGGATACTGATCATCGAAGACAACTCGTACGGCGAACTGCTCTTCTCGAATTCTCCCCCCTTGCCGCCGACGCTATTCGAAACGGCTAGGCGGTCTGGAGGGAGTGGCGTTCTCTGCACGGGTACATTCGCAGCGTTGTTTGGACAAAAGCTGCCTGCCGGATGGATCATCGGAAGCGGCAGCGTCATGGCGCGTCTCGTTGAAACGGGATCAACGAACGGACACGATCGCGCCGAATTACAAGCACAGCGTAAATTGGAGCGTGTGCTGCAGCATGGCGACCTGGAACAACATGCGTGTGCCATTAGGATGTCCTTGGAAGCCCGATTGCATCACATGCAGGCGTTGCTCCGCCAACATAGCCTGAACGGCGTAACCTGGAACGAGCCGCAGGGCGGCCTGTTTCTATGGGTGGAGCTGCCGCCCGGACTCGACGCCGAGGCGCTTCTTCGAATCGCCGCCGCGAAACGCGTGACCTTCGATGCCGGCGCCTCGTTCTACGCGGAGAATCCGCAGCGCAATCGGGTTCGCCTGAATGTTTCGGGCCAGCCGGATGGACGAATGGCGAAGGGGATCGCCCGGTTCGCGGAAGCGGTGAATGAGTTTCTTGGCCGCGCGTCCGCAAGTCATTCTGAATAAAGCAACACCGCATCGCAATAAAGACCGGCATCTGACGGAATCAGATGCCGGTCTTCTTGCAACCCAAGGATATATGTTTCTCCATGTCTCCATGTCTCCATGATGGCTTTTAAGCTTTGATCGCAAACTGTCCGTCGCGGATTTCAAGCGGGAAGCAATCGAGCTGTTCGCCGGGGACGTTGGTGGATTCCCCGGTTGCGAGATCGAAACACCAGTAATGAAGCGGGCAGATGAGTTCGTTAAGATGAGGGCGGACCATGCCGCCGGCATGCGGACAGATAGAAGAAATCAAGTTGTACTGCTGCAGTTCGTCGTCTTTGCGCGGTGCCTCGACGATATAGTACGTCTGTTTGTCATACTTGACTTGCGCGGGGAACGTTGTGAAGTCTTCCACGTTGCCGATGATTTTGACTGGGCTCTGTTCGCTCATGCGTGAATACCCTCTCCTTTATAAATGAGTTCGTCTTCCGCTGCGGGTTGACTGGTCGATCGTTTCCGCTGCCAGGCGTCCAATATTTCGCTGTTCTGCAAGACGGCCTTTTCACCTTCAGGCTTTAACCGATATACCCCTCGCTCTACGCGTTGAAACCAGCCGTAATAATCCTTCTGCATGAAGTGCGCGGCCCGCGGAACTTCGGTTATCGCGGCTGCCGCTTTAGGCGATAGGCTGCCATGCTGGCTGAGTGCCCAGGCGATGCGCAGCGCCTTCTCCCGGTAAGCGGTGACGAGCTTGCGGTTGTTGCTGCCGCCCGTATTGTAATCGCCGCTTCGCTCGCGGAACTCGGTCAGCAGCCGGGCCTGGCGCGCGCGCCGCTGACCGCGGACCGGCGGATCGCCCGGCTGACAGAGCATCTCCAGCACCGGCGCCTTCGTCTTGAAGAACGTTACGGTCATGAGTCCAAGGCCGAGCATCCGGCACAGCTCGGTCAAATCGCCGAAGCGCTGATTGTGGGCGCCGGCCTTCTTCCGGTTCCGTTCGATTGCAAGGATGACGCTGCCGTTCAGCCGAAGCCGCTCGATGCCCTGCAAGAGCAGGGCGAGGTTGAACGTTTTCTTCATTTCAACCAGCAAGGTATCGCCCGTTTCGGGATGAATGGCGACCAGATCGCAGTGCATGATTTCGCTTTTGACTTCATAGCCCTGCGCTTCAAAATACGATTTGATCGGCTTGTACAGCTCGGTTTCGTGTTTGACGGCCAAGTCCCGTCCCCCTCTCGCGCGAGATTCTTTGGCGATTATAACATATCCGGGCGTATCACTCAGCTATAATCGGAATTCACATGTGGCGTCATACATTTCTTCAAGCCGCGAATGCGAAAGAAGGTCGAATTATCGCCGCGTTCGACAAATCGAAGCAAGCCTGGGAAACCGTTGAAGGCGCTCGCTTTCGGATCGATTTCATGTCCGGGCGATGCTTGTTTTCATTCGAACGGCGTGTCTCGATTATGTAGAAAGACCTTAGCTTGATGGAGGATCTTGTTGAAAACTTGTTTAAATTATTGGGCAACTTCCTTTACGAAAGCGCATAGGATTGTATTACTTCAATAAAAAATGCCGGGCAGCTTTAGAAGGTGGAACCGCTCGAATGCCACCGTGACCCGCATGACACATGTAGTGAGGAACACCGGTATGGACGAGAGGAGGTACGGCATGGATATTTTGAAACGGATTTCGGAGTACAAGGCGGAAAGTGAGAAGCTGGCTTGGCAGGGCTCTTTCAAAGACTATATTGATCTGCTGAAACAGGATCCAACTCCAGCCATGACTGCGCATGCTCGTGTCTATGAAATGATTGAGTCGTTTGGGGTGGCGGAAGGCAGTGGAGGGACGAAGAAATACAAGTTTTTCGAACAAGAAATCTTCGGTTTGGATCGTGCCGTCGAAAAACTGGTCGAGGAATATTTTCACTCATCTGCCCGTCGTCTTGATGTGAGGAAACGGATCTTGCTGCTCATGGGTCCCGTAAGCGGAGGGAAATCCACCATTGTAACGATGCTGAAACGCGGGCTGGAGCAGTTCTCGCGTACCCGTGACGGATCCGTCTATGCCATCAAAGGATGCCCGATGCACGAAGAGCCGCTTCATTTGATTCCGAATGAGCTGCGGGCGGAAGCCGAACGCGAGCTTGGCGTCCGCATCGAGGGGAACTTATGCCCTTCCTGCCAAATGCGGCTCAAGACGGAGTTCGGCGGCAATATCGAAAATGTCCAGGTGGAGCGTGTGCTCATATCGGAGGAAAGCCGCGTCGGAATCGGTACGTTCAGCCCTTCGGATCCAAAATCGCAGGATATTGCCGATCTTACCGGCAGTATCGACTTCTCGACGATAACGGAGTTCGGATCGGAATCCGATCCGCGCGCCTATCGCTTCGACGGCGAGCTGAATAAAGCAAACCGCGGTCTGATGGAGTTTCAGGAGATGCTGAAATGCGACGAGAAGTTCTTATGGAATCTGCTCTCGCTGACGCAGGAGGGGAATTTCAAAGCCGGCCGGTTCGCATTGATTTCGGCGGATGAATTGATCATTGCGCATACGAACGAAACGGAGTACAAATCGTTCATTGCCAACAAGAAAAATGAAGCTCTTCAATCCAGGATGATCGTAATGCCGATTCCTTACAACCTGAAGGTGTCCGAGGAAGAGAAAATCTACAATAAGCTGATCGGCCAAAGCGATATGAAGCATATTCACATCGCGCCGCATTCCTTGCGCTCGGCCGCGATCTTCTCTATCTTGACCCGCCTGAAGGAAACGAAGAAGCAGGGCATGGACCTGGTCAAGAAGATGCGCATGTACGACGGCGAGGAAGTGGAAGGCTACAAAGAAGCCGATTTGAAGGAAATGCAGAACGAATACATCGAAGAAGGCATGTCGGGCATCGATCCGCGCTATGTCATCAACCGGATATCGAGCGCTCTCATCAAGCAGGACCTGCAGTGTATCAATGCGCTCGACGTGCTGCGCGCGCTCAAGGACGGCTTGGATCAGCATCCTTCCATTACGAAGGAAGAGCGCGAACGGTACTTGAATTTCATCTCGGTCGCGAGGAAAGAATACGACGGCCTGGCGAAGAAAGAGATTCAGAAGGCGTTCGTTTACTCCTTCGAAGAGTCGGCCAGGACGCTGTTCGAGAACTACCTCGACAATATCGAGTCGTACTGCAACTGGTCCAAAATCAAGGATCCGCTGACTGGCGAGGAAATGGATCCCGATGAGCGCCTCATGCGTTCCATCGAGGAGCAGATCGGCGTATCCGAGAACGCCAAGAAAGCGTTCCGGGAAGAGATTCTCATCCGGATTTCGTCATATTCCCGCAAAGGCAAGAAATTCGATTACTACAGTCACGAACGGCTGCGCGAAGCGATCGAGAAGAAGCTGTTCACCGATTTGAAGGATATCGTCAAAATTACCACGTCCACCAAAACGCCGGACGAGAAGCAGTTGAAGCGGATCAACGAGGTATCGAAACGCTTGATCGACGAGCATGGCTATTGCCCGGTCTGCTCGAACGAATTGCTTCGGTACGTAGGCAGTCTGCTTAACCGATAAGAAGGTCGTATTCACCCGTGAAGCCGCAGCGTGCGCGATATGCATGCTGCGGTTTTTTTTGTTGCATTCATACATCGTGATCGTCCAACTCCATCCCGGAATATGTTATAATGGGAACATGAGTTCCTATTCGTGTGAAGGAGTGTTGACAATGAAGCTGTTTTTACGTAATGAGAGCGGGGAGTCGGAATGGGTCGGTATCGCAGATATTTGTTTGATTTCGCCGACGGTGAAAGGTCCGGCGTTCACGGCAAAGAACGGGTCTGTTTACACCTACCCGCACACCATGGAGCAGCTTGTTCGGCACTTCGCGAATTACGGCTTCCAGCGTCTGGATCGTAATGCGATCGCCAACCTGGATGCGGCCAAGGAATATGATCCTATTCAGCGGAAATTGGTCTTCGATGCTCCCGATAACGGCGAGAATCTCTATGCTACGGTTTCAATCGCGAATGAGGCGAAGGTAAAACATTTAATCGTTCGTGAATGCGCGGATCCGAATTCGGCGTATTCGGCTGCATAATGCAGCATAGGATAGGTATTACAACCCTCAAATTTATGGACCGTACATACTAAATTTGCATGTCATCAAAGTTGACATGTTGATCGGGGTTTAGTATGATTTATATCATAAACATCCAATTTTTAGTGGAATTTGGATTAGGAATTGGTATGGACATGACGCAATGGTGACAACTGATGGTTTGGGGGCGGCAGACATGTCGATGGCGATGCAATCACAGTTCCATTCCTACGATTCACAATCGTTTTACGATGAAATGTTCGATCATGACCTATCCGTTCGCGAGCATTATGAAGAGGTGTATCGGACATTCGCCCGCATGAAGCCGTCGGAGTTAGCAGCCAGACATGCCGCGATGCAACAGCGCATGCTGGAGGAAGGCATCACGTTCACGCTTTACGCCCAGAATCAACGCGAACCGCTGGAACGCACCATCCCCTTCGACTACATCCCTCGCATCATTCCGAGGCACGAATGGGAAACCGTTGAACGAGGCATGAAGCAGCGCGTCAGGGCGCTGAACGCTTTTCTTCGCGATATCTACCACGAGCAGGCGATCGTTCAAGACGGTATTATCCCTAGGGCAATGATTGTCGGGAATAAATATTTCCGGCCGGAGATGGCGGGGCTTCACGTGCCGCAGAACGTCTACATGACGGCTTCGGGCATCGATTTGATTAGAGACGAGATCGGCCGCTATTATGTGCTTGAGGACAATTTGCGGACACCGTCCGGGTTTTCCTACTTATATAAGGGACGAAGTCTGATGAGCGAGCTGTTCTCGGATTTGTACCTTTCCAGCGCCGTAACCGATATCGAGCGCAGCTTGAATGTCTTTCTCACTTCGCTCCGCAGCCTTGCCCCTTCCGGGAAGAGGGATCCGCTCATCGTGCTCCTGACTCCCGGCGCTTACAACTCCGCTTACTTCGAACATGCTTTCCTTGCCCAACAAATGGGCATACATCTTGTGGAAGGACGAGACTTGGTTTACAAGGACCACAAAATTTATTTGCGCGCGCTGAGCGGACTACGTCAAGTCGATGTCATCTATCGGCGTCTGGACGACGATTATTTGGATCCGCTCGCATTCCAGGGGGATTCCTTGCTTGGCGTGCCCGGGCTCATGAATGCATATCGCGCAGGCAATATTGCGATAGCGAACGCTCCGGGTACAGGCGTCGCGGACGATAAAGCAATTTATGCGTATGTACCGGAAATGATTCGCTATTATTTGAACGAAGAGCCGGTCCTGCACAATGTGCCGACGTATATCCTGTCACGCAGGGAAGACCGTGAGTATGCTTTGGAGCATTTGGATCAGCTTGTCGTGAAAGAAACCTCGCTCTCCGGCGGATACGGCATGTTAATTGGTCCGGCAGCGAGCCAGAAGGAGATCCAAACGTTCGCGGAAGCCATCCGCCTCGAACCCAGCCGTTATATCGCCCAAACGACAATGAACTTGTCGCGGGCGCCGGTCATGCTTGGCGGTGCGATGCAGCCGCGGCATATCGATTTGCGGGTGTTCGTTCTGATGGGCGGTTCGCAAATGCATGTTATCCCCGGAGGGCTGACCCGCGTCGCATTGCAGGAGGGCTCGCTTGTCGTCAACTCTTCGCAGGGCGGCGGCGTGAAGGATACTTGGGTGCTCAGTCGTTAAGAGTGATGAACGGAGGGATAACGATGCTAAACCGTAATGCGGAAGCTTTGTTTTGGATCGGCCGGTATATGGAGCGCGCGGAGAATCATGCGAGGCTGATCGATGTTCACTTTCATTTGCAGTCCGAAGACATGCTGTCATTCCCTCGCGGCGAAGAGGATCAAAGCCCAAGGGTTCTGTGCAAATGGGGCCGAATCGTCGAGGCGCTGGGCAGCCGCGCGGCTTATGAACAGCAGTATGGCAATTATAACGAACAGGACGTCGTTCACTATATTACGCTCGACCGGGATAATGCGAACTCGCTCGTCACCTGCGTCAATCATGCCCGAGATAACGTTCGCACGCTTCGCGAGAAGCTGCCGAGCGAATTATGGGATGTGACGAACGGCTTTTATTTGTGGCTGCGCGAGAAGCAGGCGGGGGATCTGACCAAGGAATCGCCGCATCGGTTTTACGGACGGATCAAGGAATGGACGGCGCTCTTTCACGGCATGACGCAGTCCGTCATGCCGCGCGAGAACGAGTGGCATTTCATAGAATGCGGCCGCTACCTGGAGCGTGTGGAGAATACGCTGCGGATCATGCAGTCCGCCGTCGCGGCGCAATCCTCGGCAGCTCCGGATACGGAGGACGGGGAGCTGTACCCGTATCTGCAAGCCGTGCTGCGCTCCGTGAGCGGCTATCAGACTTTCCGCCGCCACTATGCCGACGGCGTTTCCGCGGAAGCGATCATCGAGTTCTTGATCTTGAACGAAGTGTTCCCGCGTTCGGTCCATTACGCGCTGCATGCGCTGGATGAGCATTTGCGCGGCATTCAGCTTAATGAGAAGCCGCTGCGCTCCGCGCATGACCGGATTATTCGCCAAGTCGTGAAGCTGAAGGCGGAACTAGCCTGCCTGGAGCGGGAGGATTTGCGGCTGGATCAGGATGGGGTCGTAACCGGTCATTTGCTTGAGGCTGCCGGCCAGCTGGGGGCCGCGTTCGCGCAAACGTTCTTTCGCATCGGGGAGGTTAGCGCATGAAGCTGTATATCTCGCATACCACGAAATATGCTTACAGCGAGACGGTAACGGACAGTGTCAATGAGATACGGCTGACGCCGTTTACGAACGAGCAGCAATCATGCTATCAGCATTCCATTTCGGTGGAGCCCAATGCATCGCTGCTTAGTTACGACGATTATTTCGGCAATCGCGTGCATGTGTTCTCCGTCAATCATCAGCATCGGAAGCTGACGATCCGCTCGCAGATGACGGTTGTCACGCGCGAGGCCGTTAAACCGCCCCGGGGCAAGGACGCGATGCCTCCGAAAGAGTCTTGGGAATGGCTGACGGACGAGAAGGCGGTTAACCGTTTCGCGGAATACTTGCTGCCGACCGATTACACGGGCATCACGCCCGAAGTGGCAGCATTCGCGGAAGCGACAATCCGGAACGAGGCCAGCGAGGAGCGTATCGGCGTCTACAGCTGGCTGCTCGCGGTATCGAACAAGATTCGCAGTGAATTTGTTTATGATCCGGAAGCGACGAACGTGCATACGATTGCAGGCGATATGATGCACAGGCGCCGCGGGGTCTGCCAGGATTTCGCGCATCTCATGATCGCTGCCTGCCGTTCGAAAGGGGTTCCTACGCGCTATGTGAGCGGCTATCATTTCATCGGCGACCTGCAGGGAGGGAGCGTGGATTTCCAGCAGGCTTCCCATGCCTGGGTTGAAGCTTACGTACCCGGATTGGGCTGGTGCGGCTTCGACCCGACGAACGATGCTTTGGTCGGCGAGCGGTATGTCAAACTCGGCCACGGCAGGGATTACAAGGACATCGTCCCTGTTAAAGGCGTTTACATGGGGACAAGCGATGCCGCGCTGGAAGTGACGGTAGACGTGAAGCGTGCCGATGATTGAATACGGCGTTGAGACGCCGCAAACGACGGACGGCTGTGACCGCACCTTAGGTGCTGTCGCAGCCGTCCGTTCAGTTTTTGTGAAAAAGGTCGTGTCTGCAAGTAGCAAATTACAACAATTCACATGGTCATGGTACAATTAGTTATGAAGTGAAGTTGCCAAATCAGAAGGAGGTCGAACATCATATCAATTCCGGATGAGAAGAAGATTCACAGTTTCGAAGATTGGTTGACATGGGACGGAACATGGGAGTTAATTAACGGCAAAGCTTATAATATGTCGCCGGCTCCGACAGCTTTGCATCAATACATAGTCGGTGAGCTTCATTTCGCGTTGCGTACATTTTTTCAGAATCGGAGCTGTTTTGTGTTCGTGGCTCCTTTTGATGTGTTTTTCAGTGAAAGTGATAATTATGAATCGCCTGATCATGTCATTCAGCCTGATTTATCGGTGGTTTGCTCAAAGAATCAAATTTCAAAGAATGGCTGCCATGGTGCACCGACAATAATTGTAGAGGTATTGTCACCGTCCACCGCGTTAAAGGACTTTAACGAAAAGTTCAACTTATATCAGCAATATGGCGTGCAGGAATATTGGATTGTGGATCCTGGCAATCGTACGGCTCATGTGTATGCTCTACAGAATGGCGCGTATCAAGTACGCAGTCTATATACGGAACAAGAGACGATTCATTCCACCTTGACGAAAGAATTACAGGTGCCAATGATAAAGCTGTTCAGCATGGAATAATGGCGATACGTAAAAGAAACAGTCCGCTGCCCGAAGGAGACGACTGTTTCTTTTGCTTGGCGCCGCGATCACATATCCCCGTCAAATAAACTTCCGGCTCGTCTTCTTCCCGTCGCAGCTGAACACGATTCGTTTATCCTCCACGATCGTTTCCAAGTGAACCGATTTGCCCCACAGCTGAACGACATGAGGGAGTGTCTTCTCCACGTACTTCAGATCCAGCTCGACGCCTTCGTATTTGTGGAACAGGAACAGTTCGCCGACGCGATTGAAGTCGCCGTCGATGACGACGATGCTCGGGAAACCGCCGTTGACGCGCGAGACGACGAGCTGATCGCGAACCGATTCCCATGCTTTCTCGGTGATTTTCCACTCCGCGCCTTTCTTCTCGAAGACATACAGATCCAAGTCGCCGACGAGCTTCTTCGTTAAGTAGTTGCGCAGGAAGGAGATATCGGAATCGAACTCGCGCACCTCGAACATTTTCTCGCGGCCAAGCCCCGGCTTGCGGCCGAAACGTTCGATTTCTTCCTTTGTCGGGTTATCCCAACGCTTCTCGATGTCCTCGAAAATCTTCAGCCCCAGGTAATAGGGATTGAGCGAATGGCGGGAGGGCTGGACGACGGATGAATTGAGATGGGCGAATTCGACGGTCTCTTCGCTTGTTAGATCCAGCTCGCGGATGATGCGCTGATGCCAGTACGAAGCCCAGCCTTCGTTCATGATCTTGGTCTCGATCTGAGGCCAGAAGTACAGCATTTCATCCCGCAGCATCGACATGATATCCCGCTGCCAATCTTGCAGATTCGGGGAGTATTCCTCGATAAACCAGATCAGATCCTTCTCCGGCTGCGGCGGGAATTTCTTCGGTTCCGAAGTCGCTTTAGCGGCGTCTTCCGCAGCTTTCCGCTCCTCGTCGTCCAGCCCCCATAGGTCGTCGTAGTGCGACTGCGGCTTAGGCTTGGCGTTCTGATCCGCTTTACTGAGCAGTTCGATATAGTGGGTTTTGTCGAGCTTATAGGGCCGGATGATCGTCGAATCGACATGCTCCTGGATGGCGAGCACGGCATCGATGAATTTCTCGACCGCTTCGGTTCCGTATTCCATCTCGTATTGGCTGACGCGTTCGGCCGTGGCGGACATGCTTTCCACCATGTTGCGATTCGTCATGCTGAAACGAGCGTTGTTCTTGAAGAAATCGCAGTGGGCGAGCACGTGCGCGACGATCAGCTTGTTCTGAATGAGCGAGTTCCCGTCGAGGAGGAAGGCATAGCAGGGGTTGGAGTTGATGACCAGCTCGTAAATCTTGCTGAGGCCGAAATCGTATTGCATTTTCATCTTATTGAACGTCTTGCCGAAGCTCCAATGACTGAACCGCGTCGGCATACCGTAGGCACCGAAAGTATAAATAATATCCGCCGGACAAATCTCGTACCGCATCGGATAGAAATCAAGACCGAATCCTTGCGCGATTTCCGTTATTTCATCTATGGCTCGTTCGAGCGCTTTGATCTCGTCCTGGTGCAAACTCGCTTCCCCCTCGCAATGCGATTTGGTTTCCATAGCTATATGTATGGGCAGGCGAGAAACGATATGTCCACAGGGCCCGGAATGCGCTAAAATTGTTTGGTCTTCGCGAATGCGACTATGCTATAGTAATAGTAGGTAAAAAAAACCATTTTTGTCGAATGAGCCGACTAAATAACCGATCGGGGAGTCGAGCATCAAGATATGACTAACATATTCATTCACGAATTCCACGAACTGCTCTACATATTAGGCGCCTGCCTGATGTTTCTGATCATCACGCCGCAAGTGTTGGCTTCCGAGTTCCGCAGAAAGCTGCTGTATGTCGGGATATTGGCCCTTTTCTCCGTTTGTTACCTAAGCATCGAAGCCATCGACGTGCGCGTTTATGCGCTTCATCTTATGCCCATTGCCATCATACTGGCCTCGATGTTCGAGGGCGCGTTGGCGGGAATTGCCACGTGGCTCGCGTTCGTGTGCTGCGGTATCTTCATCGTCGGTACGGATTGGGCCGCTAATTTGTCCGGCAACACAGTGCTTCTGGCGTGGGGGCTTACCTTCCATTACCGCTCTTACCGAAGAAGTACGTTAGGTCTGCTCTTAATCAACGGACTCGCGATGCTTGTCATCAACGCGGTTATTTATCTGACCGTTTCCGATTGGTTCGGGAAGGGGATGGATCTGGAGACGGGGACAGCGATTCTGTTCGGGGCATTACTGTCGACTTCGTTAATCATATTTACCTACTATCGGGTGAAGAATAGCGAGAAGCTGATCGAAGAGCTCTTCAACGCAGAGAAATATCAAATGATGGGCCAGCTTGCCGCGGCCATCTCGCATGAGGTCCGCAATCCGCTGACGATGACGAGCGGCTTCCTGCAAATGATGGGCAAAGGAAGCCTGCACGCGGAGACGCTGGAGCGCTATCGGAAGCATGCCATCGAAGGCATCGATCAGGCCACGTCCATCATCACCGATTATTTGAACTATACGAAACCGGCCGTCGAGGAAGCAAGGCAGCTCGACGTGCAGGCGGAGATCGCTTCGCTGACGCCATGGATCGCCCCATTGGCGGCCATGTCCGGCATTGAAATGCGGATCTATCATCATCATGATGATCCGGCAAGCTTCTTGGGCGAGCCGAAGAAGCTTCAGCAATGTCTGCTCAATCTGATGAAGAATGCCATCGAAGCGATGCCGGATGGAGGGACGCTCACGATCGCAACCAAGAAGACGGAGCTCGATCAAGTTTCCATCACCATTGCGGATACCGGAATAGGCATGAGCAAGATGCAGCTGAAACGGATCGGCATGCCGTTCTTTACGACGAAGGAGAAGGGAACGGGGCTTGGATTGATGGTGGTCATCAGTCTTATCCATGTGATGGGCGGCCAAATCGTTTTCTCTAGCAGAAGAGGACAGGGCACCGTATGCGAAATCCGGTTTAAGCTCAGCGATACAGCGATAGCGCGTACTGGAACGGAATGAGAAACATAACAAAAAGCCCCGCCATGGCGGGGCTTTTTGTTCGTTCTCCCATCTCTTCTATGGAGAGACCGGAGGAAGCTGGCTCACATAGCTGTCGGACAGCTGCAGCAGCTTCAAGGCCCGGTTGAATTGATCTTCCGTAGTCGGCACCTCGGACTGCGTTTGGCCGTGCAGCGGGGCGTTTGTGCCGTCTTTAAACGACGTGCCCGGGATGAACATCTCGTGATCCGTAATGAGGGAACCGGACGGCAGGTAATAACGCTCCGGCAAGAGATTCGACGACTGATTGAGCAAATCTTGTCCGAAATGGATATGATTCTGCAGCGAAATGCCAAGCAGATTGGCCACGGTCGGCATAATGTCGGATTGTCCGCCCGTTTCCTTCAACTCCATCGGCTTCGTAACGCCGGGCGCCGAGATGATCAGCGGAATGTTGATCATGTCCGAATTCTTATAGTCGCGACCGTATATTTCTTTCATCAGCTTCTTCTCGTCGCCGTTAAGCGAGTAGATGGGAAGGCCGAGATGATCGCCATAAATGACGAAGACGCTGTTATCCCAAATGCCGCGTTTCTTCAGATCGTCGATGAACAAGCCAAGCGCGTAGTCGGCATAGTTCTGCGCGCGAATGTAATCGCCGACGAAGGTGCCTTCATATCGTTTCGGCAGTTTGATTTTATACTTGCGCTCCGGAATGGTGAACGGATGGTGAGAAGACATCGTAATCAGCTGGGAGTAGAACGGTCCCGATTTCTGCATTTCTGCGAGCTGTGCGGCTGTTTTCTCGTACAACACTTCGTCGGAAGGACCGAAGAACACCGTATCATCCTGACCGAACCAGTTCTGATCGTAATATTTCTCGAAGCCGATTGCCTTATACAAGGCGCTGCGGTTCCAGAACTCTACGAAGTTCGTATGGAACGTCGCCGTCTGATAACCGTTTGCCTGCAGCAGCTTCGGAAGACTTGGCAGGTCATAGTCGGTATAAACGACAGACGCCGCGCCGGTCGGCGGCGTATAGAAGGACGTGTTCACGACGAACTCCGCATCGGACGTGTTGCCTTGTCCGACCTGCTGATAGAAGTTGGAGAAGTAAATATGGTCTTTCGCAAGCTTGTTCATATTCGGCGTAATTTCCTGCCCGTCAACCTTCAGGCCGATCAGGAAGTTTTGGAAAGCTTCCATTTGCACGATAATGAGGTTCTTGCCCTTGGACGCCCCCGCGTACTTCGGCGAGGCCGGTTCTTGAATGCCTTTCTCCTTGTCGATCGCCGCTTGCGTAATTTCGCTCATCGGAATCGTCGGCTGCTTCGAATCGGAGAACAACGTGTAGAGCTCATAGTTGAGAATGCCCATATCCTCCGCTTTCACGATCTCGTTCATGCTTGCGCGGTTCGGCAGAATATTAAATAGGCAGAGCGCCAGCGACACGATGAACAGCGCGGAAACGATGGCGCGATTGAGCGGCAGCTGGCTGAATTGTTTCCAATTGACGGCCCGTTTGCGACGGATTAAGAGCACGAACAGTACGATGATATCGAGAAAAATAAACAAGTAATACGGATCGAGGAGAGAGAATACGCTGCTCTTCACGGCCGTAACCTGATTGACCTGCTCGAGCGCATGATACGTCACGATGATGCCGAAATACTTGTAATACATGATAACGGCGAAGAAAATAGCAGTTACAAGCAGGTTCACCGATACGTAGTAGACGAGCTTGCGTTTCTTGGCGAACCACTCGATCAAGCAGAACAGCAGCCAACAGAACGGCATCTCGGTAACGAGCAGCTTCCAGGAAGGTCCGCCGTCGAAAATGACGAAGTAGGCGAGCATGCTTTTGATAACCAAGATGAGAGAGAAAAAAATAAACGGCCGGATGTGAAAGAGCCGCTTGAACGACCATGCAGGCATGAAATACCCTTCCTTTCGAAACACGAACTGCAAATCTCATAACGTACATTATGCTCTCTTTAATAAGGGTTTGTCAAAATGGTATTCATGCGAAATTATGGCGCGGACTCATGGTATACTAAAAATAAAATAGAGATCTTTTCTGAGAGGAAAGCCGACTGATATGAGCGCATTCAAATCAAAGCTGGATTCTATTAAACTTCATCTCGGACCTCGCGCGTGGTACAATTTTCGCATTGATGTGAGCGCTTCCCTGTTATTCAGTTTTTTTAATGTCGTCTTTAACCAGTTTTATATCCCCATGGCGATTCAGCAGGGCGCATCCAACCTGCAGGTCGGCATCATCTCGGCGGCGCCGGCGGTGGGGCTGCTGTTCTCGCCGCTGTGGGCCTCATTCATTGAACGGTCGAATCCGAAGCCGTTCGTCATCCTCCCGAATCTGATAGCGCGGGCGATAATTATCGTGCCTGCGTTCTTCGGCGCGCCGATCGCTTACGTGCTTATCGCGCTTTGCTTTCAGATGCTGATGGGCATTCAATCGCCCGGCTACGCGGCGCTCGTCATTCGTATGTATCCGCCCGAGAATCGCGGGAAGCTGATGGGCAATACAAGGGTATTGATGGGGGCATTGATGATTCCCGTGGCATTCGGAATCGGCAGGTGGGTCGACGCGTCAGGTCCGTCCGGACCGCTGCTATTCGCTTCCGCGACAGGCATCGTCTCCATACTCGTGTTCGCGCGGGTCAAAGCGAGGAAGTCGGCGCCTCCTAGACTCCAGGGAGCCAGACGGTTCGACTTAAGAGAGCAATTACAGCTTATCAAGCAAAACAAGGAGATCGCGGTCTTCTTCCTTGCGTGCAACTTCACCGGATTCGGTAATCTGGTGGCGGTGCCGTTATATAATATCATTCAGGTAGACCGACTGGAGCTTTCCAACACCCAGATCGGCATTGCGCGAGCGGTTTATTTTCTGTGCCTGCTGTCTTCCTATTATGTGACCGGCCGCGTGATCGACAAACTGTCCGCGAAGCATACGGTCGCGTTCGGCTTGGCGGCGTTCGGCATCGTGCCGCTCTGTTACGCGCTGCTCGGCAATTACAGCGCGGTGTTGATCGGAAGCGGGATTCAAGGGATGGGCGACGCGATTTGGGATATCGGATTCCTTGCGTACATGTTCCGACTTGCTCCGGGCCGCGAAGCGGTCGTCGTCGGTCTGCAATTCATGCTGTTCGGTATCCGGGGGACAATCGGGCCGATGCTCAGCACCTACTTGTCCGGTACGATTCCGTTATCGTACCTGCTCATCGCAGCCGGCTGCTGCGGCTTCCTCGGCGTGGCGTCGTTCCTCGCGTACAACAGGGGCTCGCGGCGATCGCGCGGAACGACGGCGGCGCTGTAAGCCAACTTCACGAAAGCCTCCGCCGCAGCCGGTTAATCCGGCTGCGGCGGAGGCTTTTATGCGATGCTTTAAGAGCCGGTGCGAGACAGCGTTACACGGCCAGTTCTCTTTTGCGGAAGAAAGATTTCAGCGCGTTATAGACTTCGCCTTTCTCCTTGATGACATAATGCATGAAATTAGGCAGGTTGATATGCTTGTAGGCCGACATCAGCGTACTGGAACGGTTGTATTGGTTTACTTCGCCATAGCCGAACAAATTCGCCCGCTTGAGCAGCTCGCCA
This sequence comes from Paenibacillus rhizovicinus, assembly GCF_010365285.1. NCBI lineage: Bacteria > Bacillati > Bacillota > Bacilli > Caryophanales > Paenibacillaceae > Paenibacillus > Paenibacillus rhizovicinus. The sequence goes on along the minus strand of NZ_CP048286.1, from coordinate 1,556,602 downwards.
ATCAGCTTCACGCAGCGCTCGTTGTCGCTCGTTAAGTTGTCGCCGTCGGAGAAGTGGAACGGGTAAATATTATACATGGACGGCGGGTAGCGATTGTCGATAATATCGATCGCTTTAATGTAAGCGGAGGAGCAGATCGTGCCGCCGCTTTCGCCGCGTGTGAAGAACTCCTCTTCCGTCACTTCCTTCGCCTCGGTATGATGCGCGATAAACACGATTTCGACATGCTCGTATTGATGGCGGAGGAAGCGCGTCATCCAGAAGAAGAAGCTGCGCGCCACGTACTTCTCGAAGCTGCCCATGCTGCCGCTCGTGTCCATCATGGCGATAATGACCGCGTTGGACTGCGGTTTCACGATCTCTTCCCATGTCTTATAGCGCAGGTCATCCGGGGAGATGCCATGAATGCCGGGAGCGCCGCTCGTCGCGTTCCGTTTTAAATTTTCGAGAATGGTCCGCTTCTTGTCGATGTTGGACATGATGCCTTTCTTGCGAATGTCGTTGAACCGGATTTCCTTCGTTTCCAGCTGATCGCGGTCCTTCTGTTTCAAGAAGGGCAGCTCCAGCTCCTCGAACAGCATCGTTTCAAGCTCGGCAAGGCTGATTTCCGCCTCCACGATATCATCGCCGGGCTGATCGCCGGCATTCTCGCCTTTGCCGCCTTTCTGCGCGGAGGCGGGATCGACGCCGAGCACGTCGCCGACTTGACTGTCGCCGTCGCCTTGGCCGACATGCTTGTTTTTGTTGAAATTATAGACGAACCGGAACTCGTCGAGACTGCGTATCGGCACTTTAATGACCTGTTTGCCATCCGACATGATAATATTTTCCTCGGAGACCAAATCAGGCAAATTTTGCTTGATGGCATCGCGTACCTTCTGTTGGTGTCTGGCTTGATCCTGATGTCCTTTACGATGCAGCGACCAGTCTTCACGCGACACGACATACAGCGCTTCATGATTTTCTGCCATGCGTAGACACCTCCGTAGCCGTTTAGGCTTGACCTTGCAGCAAGATTGAATTTTATGCCGACGACAAACGTTTCTTCTTATTGTTATTCATTGTATTCAGGTCGACGGCCGATATGTGAGGCAATTGTCCGTCTGCAGTCACGGGGATGGCCGTACAGTGGATCGGGCAAGCCGGACCGCCATTCGAAAATGCGAAAGAACCGCAGCGTGCCCGCGACGGTTCTTAATCGTATACTACTTTGCTGATCGCTCTAGGACGTCCCGCTCAGGGCAATGCCGAGCAGGAACAAGGTGACGAATCCGACAGGAAGCAGGGCGTTCAGGACGATGCCGATAATAGGGAACGCCTTGTGCTTGCCCTTCGAACAGGCGCCGACGATACCGAGTATAAGCCCGACTACGCCGCAGCCGAAGGAGGTCAACATCATCAGAAAGGCGACGATGAGCGGAATGACGTCATTGGCGTCTTTTAATTGTTCTTCGATATCCGTGCGAATCGTGTTGGAGTTGCCGTTAAGCGTAATGTGGTCCATAATGAAAGTGGTCGACACGATGATGGCAGCGATGAAGACGACGAGGCTGATAATGCCGAGAATAAACGAAGCGATTCCCAATTTGGATTGGGTTTTTGGCGGTTCATCGGAATTCGGAACGGGAGCAAAACCGTAAGGCGGGTCATCGTTCCTTGGCGGTTGTTGTTCACTCAGGGAGATCCTCTCCTCTTTGCAATCGATCGTTTTCGTACATTTTACCTCATTTTACAGTCATTGGAAAGGATGGGTGGCAGATGTTCAACAAGTACGGCGCTTACGGCGCGATTCACGCACTGCTTGCCGTAGCACTGGGCGCTTTCGCCGCGCACGGGCTGAAAGACAAGCTGACCGAAGATATGCTGAACGTCTTTGAAACAGGCGTTCGCTATCATATGTATCATGCCATCGGGCTGCTGCTGATCGCTTTGGCCGCGGACCGGATCGGTAATAATAACAAGGCTATTCGTTGGTCCGCACGACTCATGCATCTCGGAATCTTCCTGTTCTCGGGGAGCTTGTATGCGCTCAGCTTGTCCGACGTCAAGCTGCTGGGGATCATTACACCGTTCGGCGGACTGGCGTTTATCGTCGCGTGGGGGCTTGCCGCATATTCCATTTGGAAGGCCAAAACCAGGGAATAAGAGCGTGGATCTTATTCCCGCCGCACCAGCTCACAACTCCTACATAACGGCAGCGCATGAGCGCAAAAAGAGCCGCTCCCGTACCTATCTTGTCATAGGCGGGAGGGCTCTTCTTCATATCTAGCCTGTTTATCCGGATTGCAGTCTGTCATAAACTGGACGGCAGTTAAATAAAATCGTCGATCTCATTAAGGCTGAACGCATAGACTTGCTTCTCGTCTACATGGTAGACCGTCAGCTTAAGCGCTTCTTCGTCCAGGTGAATGATCCGGCACGGAATATTCAATCGGACGCCGAAGCCTTTGTTGACCATGATTCGAATCAAGGAATTGGCTGCAATGCAGTCTTTGATCCGGTTAATTATGGCAGGGGAGGAGTCACCGTCAGCCAGTGGACGAACGGATGACGTCTCGGTCGGCACTGCTTCGGGGGTGGCTTGTTCTTCGAGCGCTTCGATCATTTGCCCGAGCCGGATGCCGGATTTGATTCGGTAATCGGCGAATCCGGCTTTATTGAGCAGGTGAATCAGCCGTTCCAGCGCCATGGCGCTGGATTCGCCATCGACCAGCAGATCGACGTTGAAGAGATGTGCGGTCGTTGGGTTTGCGCGCTTATCGGATGGTGTCATGTTCCAACTCCATATAGTTCTTAAGGTACTCTCATCATATCACCTGGGCACTGATTAATGTAGTCCTAAGTTAAGGTTTTGTTAACGAATCTGTAGAATCCGCCAACACTCCGGCGCAAGGTGCTGCATATAGTGAAGAAGCGATTTCCGAAATGCAACATGGAGGAGCGGTGAGCGCGGGAGGAGGTGGCTCGGATGATGCGAATGGTACCGATTCCGCTTGCGGACGGCAGTACGGCGCTCGGCGTGGAAGTGTTATTGCCGAAGACGACGTTGCTGGCTGTCACGACGGATAAAGGCTATATCATGTGCGGTGCGTTGGATGTTGCTCTTCTCAATGACCGGCTGAAGGATCGGGGCATTATCGCCGGCCGTGCAGTCGGCGTTAAAACGCTGGAGGAATTAATGCAAGCGCCTCTTGAATCCGTTACGGGAACAGCTGAAGCGCTTGGAATTACGGTAGGCATGAAGGGGGCGGACGCCCTTCTCTTGATGGTATAGATGGTAAGAAGCTAGCTTACGCCAAGAAGGCAGCCAGCGCATGGGATTCATGTGCCGGGCTGCCTTCTTGGCGTTGCAGGACTGCTATAGGCTAGTTGTCAAATAGAGCTTTCAAGTTGACATTGAACGGCGGACGAATAATGCCCTTCTCCGTAATGATTGCGGTGACGTATTCGTGCGGCGTGACGTCGAATGCAGGATTGTACACCTTCACGCCGGCAGGAGCCGTGCGTTTGCCGAAGCCTTCCGTGATCTCCTCCGCATTGCGCTCTTCAATCGGAATCTCGGAGCCGGACGGCGTGTTCAGATCGATCGTCGACAGCGGACAAGCGACGTAGAACGGGATGTTATGCGCCTTGGCGAGAACGGCTACGCTGTACGTGCCGATCTTGTTGGCGACGTCGCCGTTGGCCGCGACGCGGTCCGTGCCGACGATAACGGCGTCTACCCAGCCTTTGCTCATCACCATGCCGGCCATATTATCGCAGATCAGCGTTACGTCCACGCCCGCTTGATGCAGCTCGAACGCGGTCAGCCGCGCGCCTTGCAGGACAGGACGCGTTTCGTCGGCGAAGACGCGCAGCTTGATGCCTTGCTCCTGCGCGAGATAGAACGGTGCCAGCGCCGTGCCGTACTTCGCCGTTGCGAGTCCGCCGGCGTTGCAGTGCGTCAGCACGCCCATGCCATCCTGGAATAACGTCAGCGCATGTTCCCCGATCAGGCGGTTCGTCGCTTCGTCTTCGCTCTGGATGGCGATCGCTTCCTGCAGCAGCGCTTCTTTGCAAGCGGCAAGATCGAGGCCGGACTCCGCGAGCGATTGCGCGCGCGCGGTCATCCGGTCGAGCGCCCAGAACAGATTGACGGCCGTCGGGCGCGAAGTAGCAAGATGGGCGGCTGCATCGCGCGCGGCCTGCAGCCATGTTGCCGCGTCTTCTCCCGCGTCGCGGCTTCCCAGCACGACGCCGTAAGCGGCCGCGATGCCGATGGCAGGCGCGCCCCGTACTTTCAAATGACGGATCGCTTCCCAGACGTCTTGAGCGGAAACGAGCGGCAGATAGACGATTTCTTCGGGCAGCAGTCGCTGGTCGAGCAGGTCCAGCTGAGCGCCGGACCAAATGACGGATTGCAGGCCTTGATAGTCGTTAGATTCCATGAATGTCGTCTTCCTTTCGTTAGGCCTTAGCAGCCGCCGAAGCCGCGTGTACGGCAACGATCAATTGATCGATCGAATCAGCGTCGCGGTTCAGCTTGATGAGCGATTTTCCGATGCGAAGCGCCAGCCGCTGCGCTTGTTCGCGCGCGGAGGCGTCTTGCAGTTTGTCGATGTCTGCGACATGCGCAAGGCCGACGATGCGGCGGACCATTTTGCAGCCGGCATAGCCGATCGTGTCTTGAAGCAGGCGCTGCATGTAATTTTCTTTGTAGCCGGGCGCGGTGTTGGCAAGGCGGTCTACGCCGTGCTCTTCCCATAACGCCAGGAATTTATCTTGGAACTGCGTCCAAATGTCCGTGACTGTATCCAGCAAGTACGCGCGGTAACGCTCGCGTTCCGCCTCGGACTTGTCCCAGCCTTCGCGGGCCGCGAAGTTCAGGAGCAGGTTGGCCAGAACGGCGCCGATATCGAAGCCCATCGGACCGAAGTAAGCAAACTCCGGATCGATGACTTTCGTGGATTCCGGCGTAATAAAGATACTTCCGGTGTGGAGGTCGCCGTGAAGCAGCGCTTGGGCGCGCGTCAGAAACTTCTCGCGAAGCAGCGCGACTTCCAGGTGAAGCTCTTCGTCGTTCCAAAGCGCTTGCGCTTCGTCGCGGATCGTCTCTTCGAAGCTGTTCGTCTCGGCGTCGCGGTACGGATCGTCGAAGATAAGATCCTCCGTGATTTTGCACAGCTCGGGGTTGGTGAAGCTGCGTACCAGCAGCTTCTTCTCCTGCTGATTGCGGCCGAGGTCGCTCGTGAAGAATAAGGTCTGCGCGAGGAACGTGGAGATATGGCCGGCGAACAGCGGATAGCGCGTACCGTTCATCAGGCCTTGGCGCATGATGACATGGTCGCTCAAGTCCTCCATGACCGTCAGCGCAAGCTCCGGGTCGTACAGGTACACGTCCGGAACCAGTCCGGGAGCCAAGCTGCCTTGAAGCATAAGCGCTTCGCTCTCGATCCGTGCGCGGTCGAGCGTAAGCGGCCACGATTCGCCGACGACTTTCGCGTACGGCAATGCCTGCTTCATGATGATGCTGCGGCTGGAGGAGGTATCGGTAATGTGAAAAACAAGATTCAGGTTGCCGTCTCCGATTTCCCGGCAGGCAAGCTGCGCTTGCGGCTGGAAGATGCCTTCCAGATTGCGGGCGATCTCAATGGCTTTCGTTTCATTTAGGGGATGATAAGCAGACATGAAATGTCCACCTCCGAATCGTTGGAATGGGTAAGGGTCCGCCGTACGTACGTTTTGACCCCAAATAAGTATAGTATAGCGAAAAAAATTTCGCGTTGGAATACCTCGCTTTGTTATAATCATTCTAAATGAGAAGGAGCGAGGGTGAAACAAACATGAACAGCGAACTTGCATTGGATCAGAAAATCGCGCTGAAAGAATGGGCCGTCGCGGTCAAGGCTCTGACGGACGGCAAGCAGATCATGGTGCTGCGCAAAGGCGGAATCGCCGAAGAAACGCGGGACTTTCAACTGAAATCGCCGCGTTTCTTCCTGCTGCCGGCCTATGAGCACCAGAAGCCGGAGCTGCTGAAGGAAGCTTACAGGGACGAGCTCAAGGCGGTGCTGGAGGCATGGACGCCAGGCTCGCCGACCGTGGAAATCTCCGCGTTCGCCGAAGCGGTAGCCGACATTGAAATCAACGACCAGGAAACGGTGGATCTTCTGGTAAATTACCACATCTGGACGGATACATTTACCGAAGACCGTCTAAAATGGAAAAGGAAGCAGCCGCTTCATCTGCTCCTGCTCCGCGTGTACAAATTAGAGCAGCCCGCAGAGCTGCCAATGCAGGATGCGTACACGGGCTGCAAGTCTTGGGTCGATCTGGAGTCGTTCCCTGCAAACGCGGCCGCGCATCCCGTCCTCGACGACGAAACGTTCGCGCGGCAAGCAGCGGAAATCCGCCGGGCGATCGCACGTTAGCAAGTTTCAGAATCCTTGCTGGGACTAGGGCTGATTGCTTTATGACAAAAGTTATACTAATATATAATTGAGAATCAGTGAGAATCAATTTAGAGTAATTACTAAAGAGGAATTGTTTCAGATATGAAACAACGTAACTTCCGGAGGGAGCAGTATACCATGGCAACACATTTTAAAATCGATGGCTTGAAAGCTGCCATTGAAGGCAAAGAGATTTTGAAAGGCATCAACCTTGAGATCAAGGGCGGAGAAGTTCATGCGATCATGGGGCCGAACGGAACGGGCAAGAGTACGCTGGCATCGGCGCTCATGGGGCATCCTAAATATGAAGTGACGGAAGGCGCGGTTACGCTCGACGGCGAAGAGGTTCTTGAAATGGGCGTGGACGAGCGCGCTCGCGCAGGCCTGTTCCTGGCGATGCAGTACCCAAGCGAAATTTCCGGCGTTACCAACTCCGACTTCCTGCGCAGCGCGATCAATGCTCGCCGCGAAGAAGGCAAAGAAATTTCCCTGATCAAGTTCATCCGCCAAATGGAAGGCAAGATGAAAGAGCTTGAGATGAACCCTGAATTCGCGCACCGTTACCTGAACGAAGGCTTCTCCGGCGGCGAGAAGAAACGGAACGAAATTCTTCAAATGATGATGCTGGATCCGAAAATCGTCGTACTTGACGAAATCGATTCCGGTCTCGACATCGATGCCCTGAGAATCGTAGCGAACGGCGTGAACGCTATGCGCTCCGAGGAACGCGGCTTCTTGATCATTACTCACTATCAGCGGTTGCTGAACTATATCACACCGGATTTCGTACACGTCATGATGCAGGGCCGCATCGTTAAGTCGGGCGGACCCGAGCTGGCAGAACGCCTTGAGAACGAAGGCTATGATTGGGTTAAAGAAGAACTCGGCATCGTGGACGAAACGGTCGGACAGGTTTAATCGGAGGAGGAGCAATCGAAATGAGCACACAATTATCGACTCCGGTTAACCGCCAGTCCGTTAGCGCGTTGTCTCAAAGCAAAGGCGAGCCGGCATGGCTTGAAGGAGTTAGAACGAAGGGCGCTGAACTGGCGGAAACGCTGGAATGGCCTACACCCGAGAAAGTCCGCATCGGCCGTTGGAACTTGACGGCGATCGGCAGTCACAAACCGCAGGACGCGATCGCATCGGCAGAAGAGCTGCCCGAGACGCTGCGCGAGCTGGCCGGACAATCCCCGGCAGGACTCGTCGTACAGCGCAACTCGGCGAGCGTGCTTCGTCAGCTCTCTCCCGAGCTGGAGGCGAAAGGCGTTATTTTCACCGACTTGGAAACCGCGGCCCGCGAGCATGGCGATTTGGTGCAGCAATATCTGTTCCAGGTCATCCCTCAGGACGAAAACAAGCTGACGGCGCTTCATTCGGCGATTTGGAACGGCGGGATCTTCCTCTATGTTCCGAAGAACGTCGAAGTCGAACTGCCGCTCCAAGCGTTGCTGTACAGCGACGACACGGAAGCGACGTTCGCGCCGCGCGTACTCGTCGTAGCCGACAGCCACAGCCGCGTCACTTACGTGGACAATGTGGTAAGTAGGTATGGAGACTCCGCGCAGCCGATCACGAAGCAATCGATCGTGGAAGTCATCGTGAAGCCGGGCGCGCACGTTCGGTATGCGACGATTCACAACATGGGCGACAACCTGATCGATCTGACCATCCGCCGCGCGATCGTCGAGAACGACGGCCGCATCGAATGGATAATCGGCGACCTGCATGACGGTCACACGCTGTCCGATACGCAATCGCTGCTGAAAGGCAAAGGCTCCACGTCGGACGCCAAAGTCATCAGCATCGGTTCCAAATCGCAGCAGATGAGCCTTACGACGGGCGCTGTCCACTTCGGACGCAACACCGAGAGCGATATGGTTACCCGCGCAGTCATGAAAGACCAAGCGACGGCCATCATCAACGGCGTGACGAAGATCGAGAAAGGCGCTACGAAGTCGAACGGCCAGCAAACCGAGAAAGTGCTGATGCTGAGCCCGAAAGCTCGCGGCGACGCCAACCCGATCCTGCTGATCGACGAGGACGACGTTAAGGCTGGCCACGCGGCGAGCGTCGGCCAAGTGAACCCCGAGCAAATTTATTATCTAATGTCCCGCGGCATTTCGAAAAAGGATGCGGAGCGTTTAATTATTTACGGATTCCTGGCCCCTGTCGTGACGGAAATTCCGATCGAGCCGGTTCGGGAACAGCTCCAGCGTCTGCTGGAAAGGAAGCTTGAAGGATGAATGTGCAAGCGATCAGAGAGCAATTTCCGATCCTGCATCAATCGATAAACGGGCATCCGCTCGTCTATCTGGACAGCGCGGCGACTTCACAGAAGCCGCGTTCCGTCATTGATGCGGTCGCCCGCTATTATGAGCACGACAATGCCAACGTGCACCGCGGGGTTCATACCCTCGGCTCGCGCGCAACGGATGCTTATGAAGGCGCACGGGAGAAAACGGCCAAGTTTCTGAACGCGTCCAGCCCGCAGGAAATTATTTTCACGCGGGGAACGACGACGGCGCTCAATTTGGTTGCTTCCAGCTACGCAAGAGCCGTCTGCGGCGAAGGCGACGAAATCGTCATTACGCAAATGGAGCATCACTCCAATCTCATTCCTTGGCAGCAGGTTGCGAAAGCGACCGGCGCGACGCTTAAATATATTCCGCTTCAGAAGGACGGCTCCATTCAATTGGCGGATGTCGAAGCGACGATCACGGACCGGACGAAGATCGTCTCGGTCATGTACGTGTCCAACGTGCTTGGCGTCGTGAATCCGATCAAGGAAATTACGGCGATCGCGCACAAGCACGGCGCGAAGATGGTTGTCGACGGTGCGCAGAGCACGCCGCATATGAAAGTTGACGTCCGCGATCTGGATTGCGATTTCTACGCGTTCTCCGGCCATAAGATGTGCGCCCCTACCGGAATCGGTGCTTTGTACGGCAAGAAAGCGCTGCTCGAAGCGATGGAACCGATCGAATTCGGCGGCGAAATGATCGACCATGTGGATCTGTACGATTCGACGTGGAAGGAGCTGCCTTGGAAGTTCGAAGGCGGTACGCCGATTATCGCCGGCGCCGTAGGACTCGGAGCGGCGATCGATTTCCTGAACGAAGTCGGTCTTGACGAAATCGAGAAGCACGAGCATAAGCTTGCGTCATATGCCTACGATCGGCTTAGTACGATAGAAGGTATTTCGATCTTCGGTCCGGTTCAGAACCGCGCCGGACTCGTGACGTTCACGCTGGATGACGTTCATCCGCATGACGTAGCGACCGTACTGGATACGAAGGGCATTGCCGTACGGGCCGGTCACCACTGCTGCCAGCCGCTGATGCGTTACCTGAATGTTTCTTCGACGGCAAGAGCAAGCTTTTATCTATACAATACCGAAGAGGACGTCGATCGTCTGATTGACGGCCTCCAGCAAACAAAGGAGTTCTTCGGTTATGGAATTGGATGATTTATACCGCAGGGTCATCATGGACCATTACAAAAACCCGCGTAACCGCGGGACATTGGACGAAGATTCGCTTACGATCAACCTCAACAATCCCACTTGCGGCGACCGCATCACGCTGCAGCTGCAAGTGGAAGACGGCGTTGTGAAGCAGGCGAAATTCACCGGCGAAGGCTGCTCCATCAGCATGTCCTCGGCTTCGATGATGACTGAAGCCGTACAAGGCAAGACGACGGAAGAAGCAATGGCGCTGGCGACGAAATTTTCCTCTTTTATTAAAGGCGAAATTACCGAGTTCGACGAGTTGGAAGATATCGAAGCGCTGTCCGGCGTCACGAAATTCCCGGCTCGGATCAAATGCGCGACCCTCGGCTGGAACGCGCTGCGCAAAGGGATCGAGCATCAACAGCAATAACGACCGCGTTTACCCGCGTAGCATACGCGAAAACGCGTAGCATAGTATCATGGTTGATTTGCGCTAATAGCAAGCAGTAAGCGAAGCAAGAAGAAGGAGGCTATAACGATGGCAAAGCAAATGCCAGATTTGGAAGATTATAAATATGGTTTCCGCGATGAGCACAAAGCCATATTTCAATCCGGAAAAGGATTGACGCCGGAAGTCGTTCGCACGATTTCGGAAATCAAGGGCGAGCCTGAATGGATGCTGGAGTTCCGTCTGAAAGCGTTGGAGCAGTTCAACAAAATGCCGATGCCTAAATGGGGCGGCAACATGGACGATCTGGATTTCGACGATATCCAGTATTACGTCCGTCCGTCCGAGAAGCAAGGCAAGACGTGGGAAGAGGTTCCTACGGAAATCAAGGAAACGTTCGACAAGCTCGGTATTCCGGAAGCGGAACAGAAGTTCCTTGCAGGCGTATCGGCGCAATACGAATCCGAGGTCGTCTACCACAGCATGCAAGAAGATCTGGAGAAGCAAGGCGTTATCTTTACCGATACCGATACCGCGCTTCGCGAATATCCAGAAATCTTCAAGCAGTACTTCGGTACGATCATTCCTCCTGCAGATAATAAATTCGCGGCACTCAATAGCGCGGTTTGGTCCGGAGGCAGCTTCATTTATGTTCCTAAAGGCGTAAAATGCGAAATCCCGCTGCAGGCTTACTTCCGGATTAACTCCGAAAACATGGGTCAATTCGAGCGTACGCTCATCGTGGCCGACGAAGACAGCTTCGTGCATTACGTAGAAGGCTGTACGGCTCCGATCTACAGCACGAACTCGCTGCACAGCGCAGTCGTTGAAATTCTCGTGCTGAAGAACGCTCGCTGCCGTTACACAACGATTCAGAACTGGGCGCCGAACATCTACAACCTGGTAACGAAACGTGCGGTAGCGGAAGAGAACGCGACGATGGAGTGGGTAGACGGTAACATCGGCTCCAAACTGACGATGAAATACCCGGCAGTCGTTCTGAAAGGCCGCGGCGCGAAAGGCATGGTATTGTCCATTGCCGTAGCGGGCAAAGGCCAGCATCAAGATGCCGGCGCGAAAATGACGCATCTGGCGCCGGACACGACGTCGACGATCGTCTCCAAATCGATCAGCAAGCACGGCGGTAAAGTCACGTACCGCGGATTGGCGTCTTTCGGCCGCAACTCCGAAGGGTCCAAAGCGAACATCAAATGCGATACGCTCATTCTGGATAACCAGTCGACGTCGGATACGATTCCGTACAACGAAATCATGAACGACAACATTACGCTCGAGCATGAAGCGACAGTATCCAAGGTATCCGAGGATCAATTGTTCTACCTCATGAGCCGCGGCCTCACGGAAGCGGAAGCGACTCAAATGATCGTCATGGGCTTCATCGAGCCGTTCACGAAAGAACTGCCGATGGAATATGCGGTTGAAATGAACCGTCTGATCAAGTTCGAAATGGAAGGCTCGATCGGCTAACATCATGCAGCCGGTTGTTGCTTGAACAAACAAAACTCCGGAACCAGCTTCAATCGAAGCTGCGTTCCGGAGTTTTTATGTTGATTTACATATAAACATGCTTCACTTCGAGATCGCGTTCAATCGATAGATCGATAAACCGTTCTTCAACGCGGATGAGCGGCCGGAAGAATTCCGAAGAATGGGTCATGATGATGGTGCCGACCTCCCCGGTTTCCAGCTCGACCTGTTTGCCGATAAAGTTCGGGATCATATGTCTGATGAACGTATGCGTCGTCTCGGGGTCCAGTTCAGTGAAGCTCATCCGGTACAATTCCTTCAGCACGTACAGCAGATCGCGCTTCTTCTGATAGACGCGGGACGAGATCATGGCGCTGTACACGTCGGAAACGGCAACGATTTTGGAAACAGGGTGCATGTCCGAGCCTGCCAATCGATTCGGGTAGCCGGTTCCGTCGATCCGTTCATGATGCTGGAGCGCGACGATTGCCGCAAGCGATTCACCGAAAGAATCCGTTATGATGCGGTGGCCGTAAACCGTATGTTTCTTGACCATTTCATATTCGTCCGAGGACAGCTTCTCCGGCTTATTCAGAATCCCTTGCTGGATTTGGCATTTTCCGATGTCATGTAGGAAGCCGGCTTGGCCGATCTTCACCGCTTCTTCTTCGCTGTAATTCAACCAAGAGGCCAAGAAATAAGCCAGCATCCCGACTTGGACGGAATGCTGATAGGTATAGTCGTCCTTGGTGTTCAGCAGCAGAAGCATCGACACGACATCGCGCTCCATTTTGAAGTTATCGACCAAGGGCTGGAACGTATGGATAACGTCCTCCTCGAAAATTTTGCCGTTTTGGGAAGCCTCTAGAAATAATTGCTCGCAGCCGTTGACCGCATCCTGGTAGATCGGCTCCACGTTCGGAAGCCATTTCGGACTTAAACTGGATTCGATCGTACGAATGGAAACAGGTTCGTTGTCTCTGCTTACAATATCAACATAATCGATTTGGTGCCGATAGAGCTTGGAGATTTCTTTTGCAAATAAGTCCGTACCCTTGGAGAGCACATGCAATCCGTAAGAATTAAAGGTATCGCTGCTTAACTTGTCTCCATCTAGTAACTCCGTCACATGAATGCGCATAATCCACCTCTTAAGCAGCTAGAAATTAGATACATGTATGTACGTTAAATGTAACTACATTATACATAAATGGCAATATGGTCCTGTTCGAACGATAGTTCTATTTACCTTATCGGCAGATCTTAGCCACATGTTAAGCAATTATGAACGATTCTTTATCCCCTAGTCGCGATCGGATTCCACGGACCTTGCTGATGACCTTTCCATTCCGAGCCGTCTTCCCATATTTCGCGCTTCCAGATCGGCACGATTTGTTTCAGCCGCTCGATGGCGTATCGGCTCGCGTCGTAACAGGCTTCCCGGTGGGGAGAGGAAACGGCGATGATGACGCTGATCTCGGCAACGTCTACGACGCCGATGCGGTGCCAGATGGCGCACTCCGTTCCGGGCCATTGCGCAGCGATTTCATTCCCGATTTGCTGCAGCGTCTTGATTGCCATTGGTACGTAAGCCTCATATTCCAGCCGGATGGTTCGCTGGCCCTGCGTCCATTCCCGCGTCGTTCCCGTAAACGTGAGCGCTGCGCCGTTATTCGGAACGATTACTTGAGCGGTAATGGCTTCGACCGAAAGCGGGTCCGTCGTCACCCGGTATTTATCGGGTGCGGGCGTCTTGCCGGATTCCTCGTTCGATTCGCTGTCTTCGCCGCCGGAAACCGGCGGCAGCAATGCGAGCTCATCGCCGGCGCGAATGTGTTCGTCATCGGATGCATAGGCTTGGTTGCGAGCCATGAAGGAGATCGCGATCAGCTGTGCATGCGCCTCATATTGCGCGGCAAGCGCTTCTTTCAGACCTGCTACGGTAAGCTGTTCCTGCGGCAGTTCCAGGATGACTTCAGGCGCGCCGAAGCGGTCGGAAAGACCGGCAAACAGCCGGATTGTCCACGTTACAGTCATGTCTTCCAACCTCTCGTTTTCGATGTTAATGGTCTCCATAGCATACCATAATGGGTCCAAAAATGTTATGCTAGAGGCAGGTACGGATGAGACGTAAAGGAGTACGGGCCATGCAAGCATTAACGGATCGATTCGGACGCGTGCACGACTACTTGCGCATTTCCGTGACTGACCGGTGCAATCTGCGCTGTCTGTATTGCATGCCGGAGGAAGGCGTGAAATTCGAGCCGGCCGAAAATTTGCTCAGCTACGATCAAATCGCGGAGGTCGTGCGCACGGGCGCAGACCTGGGTATTACAAAGCTTCGGATAACCGGAGGCGAGCCGCTTGTCAGGCCGGGATTGCCCGGGTTGATACGGGAGCTTGCAGCTATTCCGGGCATCCGGGACATCGCAATGACGACGAATGGCGTTTTGCTCGCGGAGCATGCGGAGGAGTTGCGGGCAGCGGGGCTTAATCGAGTCAATATCAGCCTGGACACGCTCGATCCTGCCCGGTTTCGGTTTATTGCGCGGCGCGGGGATTTGCAGCGCGTACTGCAGGGGATCGAAGCGGCGGCGACCGCTGGTTTTGCGCCGATTAAGCTGAACTGCGTGTTATTGAAAGGCGTCAACGAAGACGAAATCGCCGCATTTCTGGAGATGGCTTTCAAGCAGCCGCTGCACGTTCGTTTTATAGAATATATGCCGATCGGCCATGCGGACGAGAATTGGCGGAACCATTATTTGCCGTTGTCGCGGGTCTTGGAAATCGCGGAGCAGAATAAGCTGGAAGTGGAACCTATGAAGGGCCTGCTCGGCAACGGACCGTCTGATGATTATCGAATTAAAGGCGGGACAGGCACGTTTGGACTGATCCACCCGATCAGCGACCAATTTTGCTCGCGGTGTAATCGGCTGCGGTTGACGGCAGACGGCAACTTGCAGCCATGCCTGTACTGGGTGGATGAGCTGAACGTCAAGCCGGCGCTCGGCAGTCCGGCTGCGCTGGAGAGCATATTTATGCGGGCGATGAATATGAAGCCGAAGAATCATGAGATGGCGGCGAAGCTGGCGGACGAATCGTTATCGCATGAGCCGACTGCGCGCCGCATGTCTCAAATCGGCGGATGACGATGCCGGCGAATGGAGAGGTAGTAGAGATGTCCCAGCAGTACATTACGATCTATGATGTCGAAGGACAGCCGGCCGCTACGACGCCGGAGGACATGGCTCGCTTGGCGGGCCGTGTTTTTCCGTTAACCGAACGCATTGCGGGCGGGGCGGGCGAGGCCGTGGATTTCGGCGATTGGTTTGTCGGTTGGCGGAAGCAGCAGGGAATCGCTTCGGAAGCGCCGCTGCCGACGCATTTGAAGGTTGAGGCCGTGGATGCGTTCGAAGCGCTGATACCATGGGAGCAGCTGGCGGACGCGGCGATTTCTTTTGCAATTAACGGGGAGCGCCTGCCAAAGGGCGGGCCGATTCGGCTTTACGTGCCGAACGGTTCCAGCGCATGCTTGAATGTCAAAAGCGTCGTCGCCTGCCGGTTTCTGCAGGACGAAGAGAGACGCGGAGAAGTATCGTACGGATTCAAGCAGACTTTCTCGGCGGATGAGATGCGCAATAAACGTTGAACCGCCGAAAATTGGAGGCAAGCATGAAGGATATGGCAATGGATGGAGCCCATGTCGTGCTGCTTCACAGCAACGATATTCACAGCAGGCTGGAGCAGGCGGCCAAAATGGCGGCTTATATCGATGAAGCCCGGCAAACTTACGGTAACGATCATGTGTTGACCTTGGATATCGGCGATCATATGGACCGGATGCGGGTAGAGACGGAAGCGAGCGACGGGATGGTCAATATTGAATTGCTCAACGCGGCTGGCTACGACGCCGTAACGCTTGGCAATAATGAAGGCTTGACCTTTACGCCGGAGCAGCTGGACGCGGCATTCGGCGAACGAGCGAAGTTTCCGGTGGTGTGCGCGAACCTGTGCCGGACCGCGGATGGAACGCGTCCATCCTGGATGCTGCCGTATACGATCGTCGAGAAAGCCGGTCTCCGGTTTGGCATCGTCGGCGTGACGGCGGCTTTCGCCGAGTTTTATACGCTGCTTGGATGGGAGGCGACCGATCCGCTTGAAGCGGTTGCGGAGCAAACCTCGCGCATTCGGCAGCAAGCGGATATCGTCATCGTCATGTCGCATCTCGGATTGAGGCTCGACCGCCAAATGGCGGAATCGATTCCGGGCATCGACCTCGTATTGGGCGGCCATACCCATCATCTGCTCGAAGAGCCGGAGATCATCGGAGATACGTATGTTTGCGCGACCGGGAAATTCGGCGAGTACGTCGGCCGCGTGGATATTCGAGTCAACGCCGGAACGGGCCGTCGATCCATTCAGGTCGAAGTTATTCCGCTGGCCGCCTATGCCGAAGAGCTGCAAGCCAGCGTCATCATAGAAGAGTCTCTGGCAGCTAGCAGGCATCGCTTGGGCCGCGTCATCGCGGTGCTGGACGAACCGCTTCCCGCTCGAATAGAGCAAGATTCGCCGCTGGGCAATTTATTGGCTGCGGGCTTGCGCCGCTGGACGGGCTCCGAAATCGGACTCGTGAACGCGGGGCAGCTGCTCGGCGGGCTCGCGTCCGGCGAAGTTACGGCCGGCGATCTGCACGCGCTCTGTCCGTCGCCGATCAATCCTTGCCGGATGCAGCTGTCCGGCAGCGATATCCGACGCAGCCTGGAGGAGTCGCTGCTGCGCGAATTCATCGACAAGCCGATTCGCGGCTTCGGCTTTCGCGGTTCCGTGCTCGGAACGTTGGCGGTGGACGGTCTGGAGATCCGGTACGATCCCGAACTGCCGCCGTATGCCCGAATCGTCTCCTTGACTGTGAACGGGCTGGAACTTAGGGATGACCGGAGCTATTC
Source organism: Paenibacillus rhizovicinus (assembly GCF_010365285.1). Lineage (NCBI taxonomy): Bacteria > Bacillati > Bacillota > Bacilli > Caryophanales > Paenibacillaceae > Paenibacillus > Paenibacillus rhizovicinus. Next base: position 1,539,838 of record NZ_CP048286.1, on the reverse strand, counting down.
GGTTGGGACGATCGACATGTTTACGTTTGGCGTCGGCTATGAGAGAATCAAGAACGGCACGGCGTTCACCTATTATCTGCCGGAGTTTATCCGCAATGTGCTGGAGCGCGAGCTTTGCAGCTCCAAGGCGGTCGCCGACAGCTTCCGTCCGCGCTGGACCTCCGATTAGGCTAGCCGCGAAGGCGAGAGGAAAGTCAGTTACGGGTCGTCTGCTCGTATGCGAGGCGTCCATGATTTGTAAGTTAAATGCAAGTTAAATGCAGGAGGTTCCAATGGGAGACATTATTCATGCGATTATTTTAGGTATTGTGGAAGGCTTGACCGAGTTCTTGCCCGTATCTTCTTCGGGACATATGATTCTGACGAATAAACTGCTCGACATTGCTTCGGACGATCAGGCGATCGTCACGTTCGAAATTATTATTCAATTGGCGGCGATTCTGGCGATGGCGATCGTTTACCGGCGGCGGATCGCGGATTTGTTCGGTTTGTCGCGCAAGCCGCAGTCGCTTGGCGCGATCGGACCCGGCGGTCGCTCTTCCGCCCGCAAGAAGCTGAATCTGATTCACGTCGCGCTCGGCATCGTGCCTGCGATGCTCCTTGCTTACGCGCTGAAGGACGTGATTAAAGGCGAGGGCTTCAATCAGGCGCCCGTCTTGTTCTCGCTCGTTGTCGGCGGGATATATATGATCGTGGCGGAGAAGCTGTCCAATTCCGGCCGTATCCGCGTCAAGGCGGAAACGATGGACGATATTACGTACCGCCAAGCGTTCACGATCGGCTTGCTGCAATGCTTATCGCTTTGGCCGGGATTCTCGCGCTCGGGTTCTACGATCGCAGGCGGAATGCTGACGGGGACCAGTTATAAAGCGGCAGCGGATTTCTCGTTCCTTATGGCGATTCCGATCATGGTGGTCGCCTCCGGTTACGAAATGCTGGACAGCTACAAATACATCACGGGCGACAATCTGTCGTTCTTCATCGTCGGGTTCTTGGTGTCGTTCGTCGTGGCGTGGCTTGTCATCATCCTGTTCCTGCGTTTTATTCAGAAAGTGAAGCTGACGCATTTCGCGATCTACCGGTTTATTCTGGCAGCGCTGTTCTGGATCTTCATCATGAGATAAAAGTTGAATGGTGAAGGTATTTAGAAGATATTGTCGACAATTGACGAATCTGTTCTTGCTCTTTTCCTATAAATCCCTTACATTAACATTACGAGGTTGCAATTTGGGCCGCAGTAGGAAAATAGAAGCATGGCAGGAGTCGATCGTATGCGATTATTGCCCATTCAAATGTGCCAGCCAGGCATGAGGCTCGCGAAGAAAATTTATTCCGAGGAAGGCCTCGTGTTACTTGGCGCGGACGTTGAACTTAATCAAAAGCTGATTTCTCGCTTATATGATTGCGGCATTCATTATGTATATATCCAAGATCCCCGAACGGCCGATTTGGTCGTGCCCGATCTCATCAGCGAAGAAACGAGACATCGTGCGCTCTCCGAGATTCGTACGAACTTCCGTGACTTGATGGACAGGCCGAACCGTAAAAGCGGGGTAACGTATCCCTATATCGGTAAATCGTTTCGACAAATCATGGGTATGGTCATCGATGACCTGACCGGGCAGAAGGATGCCATGGTCATGCTGATGAATATGGGTATCGTCGACAACTATTTATTCAATCATTCGCTTAATGTGTCGGTCTATACGACCGTGCTCGGCATCGCCAACGGCTATACCCGGGACGAGCTAATGACGCTCGGTCTCGGCGCGGTGCTGCACGATATCGGCAAGACGCAGATCAGCGTTCATATTTTGAAGAAGCATTCGGGTTTAACGCGCGAGGAATACGAGGAAATGAAGCGCCATGCCGAGCGGGGCTACTACCTGCTCAAGGACGAACCGAATATTCCGCTGCTCGCCGCGCATTGCGCTTACCAGCATCACGAACGGCTGGATGGCAGCGGCTATCCGCGCGGCATCAAAGGCAACGAGATTCACGAATACGCGAAATGGATTGGCATCGTCGATTCGTACGACGCTATGACGACAACGCGCGTGTACCGCAATCCGCTGCTTCCGCATGAAGCCGTGGAATCGCTATATGCAGGAACAGGTACGCTATACGAGCAGCGCATGCTGCAGCTTTTCCGGGACAAAGTCGCCATCTATCCGCTTGGCATCGAAGTCCGGCTTTCTTCCGGCGAAAGCGGCGTTGTCGTGGATATCAACTCGTCCTGTCCGCATCGTCCCGTCGTTCGGGTGCTGAGCGACGAGTATGGCGAAGAGCTGAAGGCGCCGTACGAAGTGGATTTATCGACGAAACTGACGACCATGATCGTGAGCGTCAATGAACAAGCATCGATGCCCGAAGCGGCGAGCTCTTGACCGCAGAGACCCGGCTGACAGCCTAATAAGACACCGAAGGAGCCGAGCCGGCTCCTTTTCTTATGTCGCGGCAAGAGCTGCGATGGCGGTTTTCGACGCGGGGACGGTTTGCATCAATCGCCCTTGGACATTACAATAGGATAAAAGAAAAGTAGAATGTCACGTAATTAAGAAAAGTCAGGTGCTGAATACATGTTGAATGCCATACCTTTACCGTTTACCCCCGCGGATGACCCGTGGGACCCGCTATTCTCGCTGCGCCGTCACGGGCGTCACCGGTTGACAAGCGTGGAAATGACGCTGTCCAACCTATGCAATATGCGCTGCGAACACTGCGCGGTCGGCGATACGCTCGTGCTGGCGGAGCCTTCGAAGCTGCCGCTCGACATGATGCTGCGCAGGCTGGATGAAATCGAAGATCTGCGGACGATCAGCATCACCGGGGGAGAACCGACCTTCTCGGAGCGCACCGTGAAGGAATACATGATTCCGCTGCTGCAGTACGCGAGAAGCCGCGGGGTATTCTCCCAAATCAATTCCAATATTACGCTCGACTACAGCCGGTATGAGGCGATTGCACCTTTCCTGGACGTCATGCATATTTCATTCAATTACACCTCCGCGGATGACTTCCATGAGATCGGTTTCGCCAAGAGCGGCCATCCGGTGCCGAAGGCGGTTGCCTCGCGCATGTACGACCGGATGATGGATAACGCGAGACGTCTCAGCGAAGGCGGTTTATTCGTTTCGGCGGAATCGATGATTAATTTCCGGACCCATCGCAAAATGCCGGACATCCATCGGCTGATCGTCGAGATGGGATGCCGTCGCCACGAAGTGCATCCCATGTATCCAAGCGCGTTCGCTGCGGATCTGCCGGTCATTACGCCTGCTCAAATGCGCGATGCAGTCACTGACTTGCTGGATCACAGAGATCGTTCCATGTGGATGCTCTTCGGTACGCTGCCGTTCTACGGCTGCAGCGACGACGCCGCAGACCGTGCGCTGCTGAAGCGGCTCGCGAACGAACCGCTCGTCACGGTCCGCAACGATCCGGACGGCCGCAACCGGCTGAACGTGAATTTATTCACGGGGGACGTGTTCGTTACGGATTTCTCCGACGTGCCGGCTTTCGGCAATATCCGAAGCAACCGTCTGGACGACCTGTTCGATCGGTGGCTCTCCCACCCGCTCGCGAAGAGCGTAGACTGTCATTGCCCTGCCGCCGCTTGCTGCGGTCCGAATTTGCTCGTGAAAGACATGTACTACCCGGATGTGGATTTCGGTACGCGCCAGGCCGTATTGTAAGTCGGCTTAACCACAGAGAGAAAAGCGGCTGAAACGCCGTCTGAGAGGAGCGGGATCTTCCTTTGCACGACTTCGAATTCGGAAAGATTTTCTGGAATCTAGGCATTGTCATCTTATTGGTATTGTTAAACGGTTTCTTCGTCGCCGCTGAATTTTCGCTCGTGAAAGTAAGGCAGTCGCGCTTGACCCAACTGGCTAATGAAGGCAATACGCGTGCCAAGTACGCAATCAAAGTCAATAGTAAATTGGACGCGTATTTGTCTGCGACACAGCTCGGTATTACGCTTGCCTCGCTCGGACTCGGTTGGGTAGGGGAACCTGCCGTCTCGGATTTGATCGTGGAACCGCTGTTCCATTTGCTCGGACTCGGAGATGGAACGGTCATGCACACCGTTTCGGTCGTAATCGGATTTTTGACCATTACGTTCCTTCATATCGTGCTCGGAGAGCTGGCGCCGAAAACGCTGGCCATTCAAAAATCCGAAAGCACGTCGCTATGGGCATCCATGCCGCTCCTGTACTTTTACCGCATCTTCCTTCCGGCGATTTGGCTGCTGAACGGTTCGGCCAATCGATTGCTGCGCACCTTCGGGGTTGAGCCGGCCAGCGAGCACGATTCGGTTCATACGGAGGAAGAAATCCGGATCCTGATGGACCAGAGCGCGAAGAGCGGCGTGATCGACAAAGACGAGATGACGCTGTTCGATAACATCTTTGAATTTTCCGACCGGCTGGCAAGGGAAGTCATGCTTCCGCGGACGGACATGGACTGCTTGTATGCCAACTTGTCGTTCGAAGAGAACATGAAAATCGTGTATGCCACCAAACATACGCGTTATCCCGTATGCGTCGAGGACAAGGATGAATTGATCGGATTCGTACATATTACCGATCTGCTGACCGCCGATCCGGATGAAGAACATCGCGTGAATAAATTTCTGCGCCCGATTCTGAACGTGCCCGAATCGATGGAAATCAGTCACGTGCTCAAGCTGATGCAGCGCAAACATTCGCAGCTGGCAATCGTCGTAGACGAATACGGCGGGACGGCCGGCATGCTGACGACGGAGCTCATTCTCGAGGAAATCGTCGGGGAAATCCATGATGAATTCGACACGGAACAGCCGGATATCATCGTGAAGGGCGACGTCACCTCCGTCGAAGGACGGATGCTGATCGAAGAGATCAACGATATGTTCAATTTGGAAATCGAGGATGACGATGTCGATACGATCGGCGGCTGGCTCTTCTCCAAGCTGGAAGGCAATCCGGAGAAAGGCAAAAAAATCGAGTTTGACGGTTATGTTTTCGAGGTAGCGGAGAGCGAACCGCTGCGCGTGCTGCGTGTATTCATATTTCGCAGCCAGCCCGAGGAAGAACTGGTCGAACAGTCCGGTTTAGGCGAATAACGTTGAATAAAGTTAGGCAAGTTTCATGCTTTTCCAGAAGAGCCCATGTCTTAGGACATGGGCTCTTCGTTGGTCGTTGGTCTTCATTACCCGGGAAATGACGAAATATTGCATGGCCAAGCAAATTCGCCCAGCCGCCGACATATGTATAGGAGTGGAATCGGAAGGCAGCGACAATACATCCGAAGGAGGGGAACAAAGTTGAATGCAGTAAAACCGACGCGCGACTGGTATCCCTTTGTTGGTCCGTTTGACCCATGTCCGCCTAAATACGTGAAGACCTATTACGTTCCGCCGAACCAATATATACCGTTTCAACCGATGAATCTGCCGCAGTTCTCTCTTGCCGACGCGCTTAAGCTGGGCACGCTCTGGCCAGCGTTATACGGTCCTTATGAATCGAAATGCACGCCGAGGGAGGCCGGATCGGGTGAATAATCAGCTGGATGAACAGTATTACAGCAAATTGCTGGAGCTGCAGCAGCTTGATTTTGGACTTGTCGAGCTGACGCTCTATCTGGATACGCACCCGAATGACCTTCAGGCGCTCCAGCAGTTCAATCAGCTGGCCCAGCAGCGCAAGCATTGCGCCCAGCAGTTCGAAATGCAATACGGTCCGCTGATGCAATTCGGTCACAGCTTCTCCAAGTACCCTTGGCAGTGGATTGAAACGCCATGGCCTTGGCAGGTGTAACGAACAGCCGAAGGAGGTGGAACGCTCGTGTGGATTTACGAGAAGAAGCTCCAGTATCCCGTGCGCGTCAGCAAATGCGACCCTCGGGTAGCTAGATACTTGGTGGAGCAGTACGGCGGCGCGGATGGCGAGCTGTCGGCGGCGCTTCGTTATCTAAATCAGCGGTACAGCATTCCGGATAAGGTCGTCGGGCTGCTTACCGATATCGGGACCGAGGAATTGGCGCATTTGGAAATGATCGCGACGATGATTTACAAGCTGACCAAGGACGCGACGCCACAGCAGATGGAAGCGGCGGGCCTTGGTGACAATTATGTCATCCATGACAATGCATTGTTCTACAACAATGCATCGGGCGTTCCCTGGTCAGCGGCGTACATCCAGGCGAAGGGGGACCCGCTCGCCGATCTGTACGAGGATATCGCGGCAGAGGAGAAGGCGCGCACGACGTACCAATGGATCATCGACATGACGGACGACGTTGATCTGCAGGACGGCTTGAAGTTTCTGCGGGAACGGGAGATCGTCCATGCGATGCGGTTCAAGGAAGCGGTCGAAATCATTAAGGCGGATCGCGATACGAAGAAAGTGTATTGAGCATGCTTGGCTCATCTCAATGCATGTAAAAGCCGGCCGTTCGCGGATCCGGCTTTTTTGGCGCGTCTGGAGCGGAATTGCGGCCAACGATGTTGGAGAATCCGCACTAGTTTTGTCGGTTGGAGGGAGAGGCTGCAACTTTTGCCAACTGCTGTACGTTAACTTAGGTATCCGGCTTCGGACAGAAGCGATGGGAGGGCGAAGGTGTGCGTACGAAGATTTCCGCCGAGGTTGCCGGCGTATCGTCCGACAGTCGAGTGCGAAGGAAAGTGATCCATAAACAATCCGCCAAACGACAGAGAAAATGGCTGCGCGTCGCTGCCGCCGTCTTCGGGGTGCTGCTGCTGCTTGGGGCGAGCGGCGGCGTTTGGCTTTTTCTGACCCCATCCGGCAATACATTCCGTTATGTGTTGGCAGATTCCATCATTGCGACCCAGCACCGGAAATGGGCGAAATATATTATCGGTCAGCAAGCTCTCGATACGCGGGTACAAGCGTACCAGAAGAAATTCGACGCGATGGGCGAAGAGCGCGACACGCATGAGATCCATCCGGCGGGAGTCGCCTCGCCGTCCGATCCATCGGCGGAAAACGGCGTCGCAGATGATCGACCCTCCCAAGAGAAGCCCCTCGTCGAGATCGAGCCGATCTCCGGACATGGCTACAGCGGCTATATCATGACGGTCAACGATCCGACCAAGATCCGCATCGGCGTCCCCGAGAAGCAGGGCAGAGGCGAACGGGTAACGAGCATGGTTAAGCGGACGGGCGCCATTGCCGGCGTGAACGGCGGCGGGTTTGCCGATCCGAATTGGGAAGGGAACGGGTTCCAGCCGATCGGCATCGTTATGTCGGGCGGCAAGCTGTTTTACAGCGACTTGGGCAAATCCAACTCCACGCAGGTCGTCGGCATCGACGGCAGCGGCAAGATGGTCGCCGGCCGTTACTCGCTCACTGAGCTGCAGCAAATGGGCGTCAAGGAAGCGGTCACGTTCCAGCCGCGCATTATCGTCAACGGCAAAGGCTTGATCCGCAATGCCGCGGACGGGTGGGGCATCGCTCCGCGAACCGCGATGGGGCAGCGCGAGGACGGCGCGATCCTGTTCGTCGTCATCGACGGCCGGCAGCCCGGACACAGCATCGGAGCGAATTTGTACGACGTCCAGCAGATTATGCTGGATCACGGGGCAGTCATCGCGGCCAATCTGGACGGCGGCTCATCGACGGTGCTCGTCAAGGACGGCGAAGTGCTGAACAAGCCGTCGACGAAGAGCAGCGAGGGCCGCTATCTGCCGACGGCATTCCTTGTCTTCGAGCATCCGGAGCAAGCCGACATCCGGAACGTATGGGCAGGCTTGAAGCCGGGCGACATCGATCCCGGCAAGTGGTGACCGGTGGATTCGGATTGAAACGCCCAGCGCCTTTATAGGCGTCGCCGGCGTTTCACCTTGATATACAAGGAATGATAATTTTCTACTTATTCATAAACTTGTATTTCTTCGGAATGAAACGACTAACGCCATTAAAGGCGTCGCCAGCGTTTCACCTTGCGCCATGGACTTCTTTTCCAGTATGATTAAGGGCAATACATCTGGAAAAGGAGCTATTCATCATGAGCAGCAACGAAACGCTTTCGCGGCCGGAAGCGCTGATTTTCGATATGGACGGCACATTGTTCGAAACGGACACCCTTCTCGTCGGGGTGCATGAACGGATCTTTGCCACGCTTCGCGAGGAAGGTCTGTATACGCAGCCGACCCCGCCGGTAGAGAAGCTTCTTGGCTGTCTAGGCATGCTGCTGGCCGATATTTGGCGCAGCGTCATGCCGGATGGCTCGGAGGCGGCACAGCGCCGGGCGGATGAGCTGATGCTCCAATACGAGCTTGAAGGACTGGAGAGCGGCGATGGAGAATTGTATCCGCATGTCGCCGAGACGCTCGCGGCATTGAAGGCTCAAGGCTTCAAGCTGTTCGTGGCCAGCAACGGGCTGGAACGCTACGTGAAAGAGGTTGCGCGGTACAGGGGGATTGCGCCGTTGTTCGACGGTTTGTACAGCGCGGGTGAATATGAGACGGCCTCCAAGGTACATCTTGTCGACCGGCTGCTGAAGGATCACGGCATCTCGTCGGCATGGATGGTCGGCGACCGCTCGTCCGACGTGGAAGCAGGCAAGAAGAACGGCCTGCAAGTCGTCGGCTGCGCTTACGCCGTCTACGGCCGCCAAGAAGAACTGAATGGGGCGGACGCTTTGATTCAAGATTTCCGCGAGCTGCTGAAGCTCGTTCCGCAATCGTCCTAACGGAAATCACAACAAACCCGGCATGCAGATGGACTCCGCATGCCGGGTTTGTTGCCGTTCGCGCACCGTTAGGCCTTCACGAACGCTCTTCGAACTCATCCATGAATTCGTTCCACGAATCGTCCCTCGTATCGTCTCTCGTAACGTCTCTCGTATCGTCCCGCGCATCTCGCCTTGTAAGGCTCTCCGCAGCCGCCTTTGCTTTATCCTTCCGCTGCACCTTCTGTTCGTACAGCCATGCGGCGTATTCCAGCGGTCTGATAATGGCGCGGCGGTAAGTCTCGCGCTCTCCCGCCTGGATGAAAACCTCCCGGGACGGCTTGGGGTTGACCTCCAGCAGCCAAATCTGCCCCTTGCGGTCAATCGCCAAATCAAGCGCCAGCTCGCATAAACGGCCATAAGAGCGTTCCAAATGGGCGGCGATATCGACGCCGAGCTCTTCGGCTTTCTGTTTGACGGAAGCGGCCAGTTCCTCGTTCTTAATCCAGTCGTTCAGCAGCGTTTTCATTTTGACGGCCTGGCCGCCGCCATGGAGATTGGACGTTATGCTGCCGCTTGGGCCGATTCGGCCGGCACATCCGGTAACTTCCCATTCGCCGCTCCGGTTCTTCTGGACCAGCATCCTATAATCGTGCACGCGGCCATTCGCCAGCTTGAGCTGGATGCCCTGCTGCACCAAGTAATGGTTCTCCCGCAAATTCCACTTGGCCAGGCGGTTGTGAATGCCGGTCAGGCCGACGCGCTGCGGGCTGACGATCCGTCTGGATTGGTCGCGCCCTTGAATCAGATAGCTGCCGCTCTGTTCTTTCTCGATTCGCAGGATGCCGCGGCCGCCCGTACCGTTAATCGGTTTCAAATAGACGAGCGGGTATTTCCGAATGAGTTCCGTCAAGTCGCTCTGCCCGTCATAGTACCGCGTGAGCGGCAGATGCGGACGGAATTTTTCTTCTCGGTTTAATGTTTTGTAGACCGTCCATTTGTTGCGCAGCACGCGGTTCAGGAAGGTCAAATGCCCGTATTTCTTGCGGAAATGGCTAAGCTGCACGAATCTGTGGCTCTTCTGGATCCGGCAGCGGTCGTAAATCATATGGGGAAAGGAGCGCCACTTGCGACTCCAGCTTTTCGTCGTCGTGTCGTACATATGCGCGTTGATGCGATTCTGCGCGTAATTGACGTCGGCCGGCGTGAAGACGAATATGTCCAGGCCGAGATTTTTGCCGGCGGTCGTCATTCGTTCATAAATCGGCTTTTCTTCCATCAGACCACGGTCATTGAGATACAGGGTTAGAATGCCGAGCACCGGCTGACCCATAGTGTGTCCTCCTAAAAGTTTTGCGTAAAGATCGCAGCCGGTGATTCCGGCAAGAAAAAGCAAAACTCACTTCGAAAGCAAAGGCTTAGTTTTGCGTAAAGATCGCAGCCGGTGATTCCGGCAAGAAAAAGCAAAACTAACTTCGAAAGCAAAGGCTTAGTTTTGCGTAAAGATCGCAGCCGGTGATTCCGGTTAGTGTTCGAATCGAAGGGTTGGCTTGCCGGTCGGGCCGGTATGCAGGCTGACTGCTTTCATGCCCGCCCGGAAGCACATATTCATGCTGGAAGGATTATCGGAGGCGACGCTGCACGTAAGACGGCCGAGCTTGCGGTGCAGCGCCCTCAGCAGCAGGCTGCCTACGCCTTGGCCGCGGAACTCCGGGGAAACGACGACGAAGCAGGCGCGTTCGCCGCCGTCATCCGCGAATGCGACCGCTGCCAGTTTCCCGTCCTTAATGGCGACGGCTACCGCGGCTCCGGCTTCGGCGCCGCGGCTGCTCGCGGTCAGCCGCGAAGCGCGCAGATCGTTGAGAGCGGCCAGCCCGGCGTGGGTAAGGCGGCTGTCGCCGTACCGGTACAGAAATCGGGTGATCCTTTCCTTGGCCGAAGACCATTGAGACGGCGACAGCAGCTTTACCTGCATGAGCTTTCCCTCCTTATTTGTCCTTCAATTTCAACAAATAGCTGCTATATTGAAAAATCCGTTCCAGTGAACGTTTGCGAATATCCGGCTCGTCGAATTTCATCGGCTTGGCGTTGGCTTCGAAGAACCAGACTTGCCCGGATTGGTCGATGCCGAGATCCATCGACATTTCGGCCAGTCTGCGGCCGGAGCCGCGCTCGATTTGGCGGGCAAGGGTAAGCGCGGTCGTGCGGGCCTTTGTAAGAAGTTTATTAGCTTCGTCTTGGCCAAATACGCCGACAAGCAGTTTCTCTGGATCTTCGATGCTGCCGCCGCGCGGAACATGCGTCGTAATGCTCATGGATCCGGCCAGCCGGGCGCCGATGCCGGAGATATCCCATTGACCGCGGTTGTTCTTCTGGATCAACGCGCGCAAGTCGAATGAGCGGTCGTTGTAGGCCGCAAGATGGATGCCCTGCTGAGCGATGTAGCGTTCGCCGCTGCTTTCCTTCTTAATGCGGGCCCACAGTTTCCCGATGGAGCCGCAATTGTAGGTGGTGCTCCCTTTGTTGCCCTGAATCTTCAACCGGTACGGGAGCGCCTTCTCGGGCTGCAGCTGGATGGTCATGATGCCTTTGCCCGCCTTGCCGCTGACCGGCTTCAGATAGAGAAACTTGTGCCGCAGCATCATCTTGCCCAGTCCGCTGATCGTCAGCATGCGGCTTGTGGCCGGGATGTAAGGCTTCGTGGTTTGCGATTGGCGCAGCCATTTAAACAAGCTCCACTTGTTGAAGAATTTCGGATTGAAAATCTGCACGTTGGGATGTTTGATGCAGGCGGCGATTTTTCGCCTGGCCTCAGGCTGAAGCTCATCCTCGCGGAGCGGGATGCGGTTGTAGACGAGATGAGGGAAAGGAAACTTCTGCAGCAGCCAGGTGTCCGAGTTTTCGTCGTACGTATAGCCGTCCAGCGTTTTCTGGCTGAGCTTCAACTGTTTGACCGTGACGACGTAGACGAGAAAGCCGTTTTCCTTGCCGGCGGCGATCAAGTCCGCGAAATTATCGCGGTTGCCGCGGAACAATTGCAGCTCATCCTCGGTCGTCAGAACGGCGAGGACGGGCTGCTGTTTCTTCGCATGGACGGTAGCTTCCGATGCTGCCGTATCCTCATGAATGACGACCGCCATCAGTCAGTCCCTCCCTGTTCCTTGAACTTGCTCAAGTACAGGCAATGCTCCAAGATATGCGTCATGGAATCGCGGCCTTGCGAACGGAGGGACGGATGGCTGAAGATCGACCTGCCCGGCTTCGCGTTCGCTTCGAACATCCAGATATCGCCGTCTTTGTCGATGCCGATATCGAGTCCGAGTTCGCCGAGCGTATGCGGGAAGTTGCGCTCGATCGCCTGCGAGAGCTTGATGGATACCGCTTTGGCTTTCGCCAGCATTTCGTCGGCTTTATCGCCGAACGCGCGGCCCAGCGCCTGTTCAGGCGTAAGCAGCTGACCGCCGTTCTTGATATGGGTCGTGACGCTGCCGCGTCCGGCTTTCTTCGCGCCTATGCCGACGGGCACCCATTCGTTGCTGCCGTTCTTGTGCATATGGAAACGGAAGTCGATCGGACATCCGTCGATTTCGATCAAGCGCACGCCCTGTTGGCTGACGTAGCGGCCGAGGCCGCTGCCATGGCGCGTTTCCAGCATGCGCATCAGGCTGTTGAAATTCGTGAACCGGAGCAGCACGTTCGTATTGCCGCGGCGGTACCTGGCGAAGTAGCCGCGCTTCGGATGATACGTCAGCCGATAGATGCCGATGCCAAGGCTGCCGGCCGAAGGCTTGAAGTAGATGAATTGATGATTCTCCAGCATTTCTTTGATTTTCTCGGAACGCGGGTTGTTCACCGATTCAGGCAAATGCTCGAGCGCTTCCACGTCGCGGTCCAGCAGCTTATACACGTCGGATTTGTTGAAGAAGCTCCAGTTGAAGAACGGCACGCCTTTACGGACGAAGCGTTCCCGCATGGACATGATCGAGGCCGTCGTTTCCGCGTAACGGCTCGGGAGCCGGTTGTAGACGACGTCGGGCAGCGGCACGACTTTGCGGTACCAGCTGCCGGCGCTGTTCAGGAAGTAGCCGTTGACCGTCTCCTTCGTCCAATTCACGTCTTTCGGCGTAAACGCGAAAACATACGCTTTGCTGTCGCCCATGCGAATCAGCTGCCGGATATAGCCGGAGCGGGAGCCGAACGGAGCATCGCCGTTGCGGCTGCCGTCGGTGAGCACGCCGATCAGGGGGCCCAGCTGGACCGCGTTCTCTTCTCCTTGGACGAATGAGATGCTGCCGGCTTTCGGTACTTTGATCGATTGGCGGATGGCGGCGGAGAGGTAGAGATGGTTGCCCTGCCGATTGATGGGCTTTACCGCGGCCGTGACGCTCTCTTGCCCAAATTTCAAATTGATCGTCTTTTTGCCGGTCATTTTGAGGGATCGTAGGAGTGAGCCCGACAGGTAGACGATGCGTTCGCTTGAGGGTGAGAAGTGTACATGACAAGATGTCAAACTCATGGATGAACCTCCTGGATGTATCTCCTTTGAATTCGGGTGGACGGGAAAACAGGTCGCTGGCCGGCGGCCAGCAGCTGTGCGTAATCAAGCGGGCGGCGAACGGCGCGTTCAGCGGCGTCAGCGTCGCCGTCGAACGATTGTCTTCCCGGCTTCGCGTTCGCTTCAAGCAGCCATAGGCGGCCGTCCGGCTCGATTCCGAAATCGAGGCCGAGTTCGGCCATTCGGCCGAAATGCGTTTCCAAGCAGCCGGCGGACCGTTCGCTGACGCTGCGGATGCGCTCCAGCAGCTCTGCGGCGATCGCTTCGCCGAAACGGGCATTCAACGCATCGGCCGCTATCCGGGCGGAGCCGCCGCCATGCAAATTGGCTGTCACGCTGCCATGACCGCCGACCCGTACCGCAGCTCCCGTAAACGACCAGCGTCCGCGTCCGTCTTTCTGAATAAGCGCGCGAACGTCGAAGGAGCGGCCTTCGTCGTCAGTCAGCTTCAGGCATGGCTGCACGACATATGGAGCGGCGGACGCGAAGCGGCCGATCCAGCCGCAGAGGGCGGACCAATCGCGGAACTGCTTGGCGAGCGGCCGATTATGCCGGTCCCTGCCGTCGATTTGCCAGCTTTGTTCAAGCCGGAGGAGCCGAAGCGCGCCTTTGCCGTGGGAGCCGGCGGATGGCTTCAGGAATAAACCTTGCGGGTAGCGTTCGAGCAGCTTCGCAAGCTGCCGCTCGCCTTCGTAGGACTGCGTGTCGGGCAGCCAGCGCAGCAGCCCGTCGTCGTGCTGCATGGCACGGTAGACGTCAAGTTTGCCGGGGAGGGAGCCGTTCAGCAGCACGTATCGCTTACGCTGCATGAGAGTCTTCAAGGCTTCTCGCGTGAGCCGGGCCTGCGCGCCGGATACCGGAAGCGCGCGGTCGTACACGACGTCGGGCAGCGGGAACCGGCCGTCCAGCCAGCTGCCGTCCGCAAGCCGGTAACCGCGAATCCACTCCGTGGCTGCGGCGGCCTGCGAAGCGCAAAACAAATACACGAGCATGCCGATCGATTGCCCATACGCGCAAAGGCGGCGGCAGAAATCATCCTCCGGCATGAAGAGGGGGGAAGCTCCGCTCTCGCCGGCGCGATCTGGCTGCCGCTGACTGATCAAGATGCCGAGGATGCCGGATTGTGCTGGCTCAGCCATATCCGTGTCCTCCTTTAGCTTTAAAATTCGGCCAAATGCCGTGCATAGCGAATCATATTGCGGACGGAGGGACGGATCTTCTGATCCTGCAGCGGCGTGTTGTCGTTCTTCGAAGGCTTGGAGTTTACTTCCAGCAGCCAGACCCGGCCGCTCGTATCAAGCGCAAGATCGATGCCGAGTTCGCCGAAGTGAGCCGGAATAAAGTTGTCGACGCCGTGAGCGATATCGAGTGCGGCGCGCTGCAGTTTGCCGGGTGCCTCCGAGCTGCTCGAACCGGATAAGTTGGAGCGGCCGACGGCTTCGCGAACCGTGCTGAGCGTACCGCCTCTAGCTAGGTTGGAGACGAAATGATGGCTGCCCGCAGTACGGGCGACGATGGACGTCAGCACCCATTTGCCTGTTTCGTTCTTCTGCACGAGCGCCCGGAAATCGACCGGCCTTCCCATGATATCGATTAACTGAAGCCCCTGCTGAATTTGGTACCGGACGGTTTTCATTTTGCCTGAGATGGAGCCGTACAGCTTGAGCAGACTGCTGAAATAATGCCTGCGCGTGCCGCCGACCGTGGCGTATTGTGCAGAATACGCATCAGCCTCCATCTTGGTGATGCGAATGATTCCTTTGCCTAGACTGCCGCGGACCGGCTTCAAGAAGACGGTATGGTACCGGCTGCACATCGTTTTCAACATCGGAAAGCTCTTAAGCACATGCGATTCCGGCAAATATTTGATGAGCGACGGGTCTTTGGCCAGCGCTTCGAACACTTCCGGCTTATCGAGAAACTTCTCGTTGAAGACCGTGCTTCTGTGGCGAATCTTGACTTCCTGGATGAATTCCTGCACGTTGGGGCGGTTTTCCAGTTTACGCGAAGTGAGCCGGTTGTTGACGACGTCCGGCGAAGGGAGCAGCGTTTTGCGCCAGCCGTCCGAATACACCCAGCCTTCGACCGTGTTGTAATTGCCTTTCAGGTGTAGGGGCGTGAAGAAATAGACGTAAGCGCCCTGCGCTTCGCAGGCATCCACCAATTCTTTGCAGAACATCGTTATGGAGCCGAAAGGCCGGTCGCGCTGTTCCGGATCGTCGCGGCTGATGAGGACGCCGATCAACGGTCCAAGCGCAAGCTGGGCCTCTTCGGGCCGATAACGGATGCGAAGCGTGGTGTTTGCCAGCAGCCCCATCTTTCGCGCGAGACTCTGTCCGATCCGCATGCCGTCGAACCGTTCGACCGGTACGACCTTGACGTATTGGCGCATCGCTCCGAATTTTAGCGTCAACGGCTGGCCTTGCGGGATTTTCCATTGTCTCAAATAGGCGTCGCCGAGCATGATGGCATCATCCGGCAGCATGCCCGGACTGATTACCTGTACGGCGACTTTCGTTTTCAGCATCGACGGATCTCCTTCCATGCCGGAGATGATGACGTTTGGGCCAGGGTCCATAGGGTTTTGACACGAATTAGTTCATCATATGAGGACATCTATCCCTTGGTGATTAGCGGACAGCATCCGATTTCACATAAAATAACGTTTCTCGGCGCCCAATCTATCGTGCTTCGGGTACGTGCTTTCTGTTAAAATGGAACTAGACATGCAGTGTGCGTAGAAGAAGACAAGGAGTGACCGCCATGACGGCCGAAGGAAAAGCGCCCGAGGCGCAAACGAAGCATGAGCGGCTGATGACCTATATCCGCCAGCTCGAGATCGGTACGAAACTGTCCGTTCGCACGATGGCGGACGAGCTGGAAGTGAGCGAAGGAACGGCGTACAAGGCGATTAAGGAAGCGGAGTCCGCGGGTCTTGTCAGCACGAAGGAGCGGATCGGCACCGTCAGGATTCAGCGCCGTAACCGCGAAGCGCTCGATCGCCTGACGTTCGGAGAAGTAGCGGATATCGTGCAGGGAGAACTGTACGGCGGCGCGGCCGGCCTGGAGAAGACGCTGCATAAGTTCGTCATCGGCGCGATGGAGCTGGACGCCATGGTCCGTTATATCGACGCGGGCAGCCTGCTCATCGTAGGTAACCGGCAGGGCGCCCACCGCTGCGCGCTGGAGCAGGGAGCGGGCGTATTGATCACGGGCGGATTCGGCGCGAACGACGACATCAAGCAGCTGGCGGACGAGCTCGGCCTGCCGATCATTTCTTCCAAGCATGATACGTTCACCGTCGCGTCCATGATCAACCGCGCGATGTTCGACCGTCTCATCCGGCAGAAAATCATGCTTGTCGAGGATATCGTCACGTATACCCGTCCCGTGGAAACGATGCGCCTGGGCGAGACGAAAGGCGACTATATTAAGCTGGCCGGCCGCGTCGGCGGAACGAGGTTTCCCGTGCTGGATGACCGCGGGCGCGTCGTCGGCATGATGACGTCGAAGGATGCGGAAGGCGCCGGCGACGACCAGCCGGTCGAGAAGCTGATGACGCGCAGCCCGATAACGGCGGCGCCGAATATTCCGATCGCCTCCGCGGCGCATACGATGGCGGCCGAAGGGATCGATTTGCTGCCCATCGTGGACAAGAATCGTAAACTGCTGGCGGCGATCAGCCGGAGCGAAGCGCTCGAAGCGATGCGGTATGCGGGCAAACAGAAGGAGTCTGGCGAAACGTTCGATGAATTGATCGGTGCGGGATTCCAGAAGAAAGCTTCCGAGAGCGGAGAGGGTTTTCAATACGAGGGAAGAATTACGCCGCAGATGTCCGGGACGTTCGGCACGATCTCGGAAGGCGTGCTCGTCACATTGATGACGCAGGCGGCAAGGGGATTGATCCGGGAGCTCGGGAAGCGGGATTACGTCATCGAGAGCATGACGACGTATTTCGTGAGGCCGATCCAGTTGGAGAGCGAAGTCGTCATTCGGCCGACCTTGCTGGAAATCAGCCGCAAGAGCGCCAAGCTTGAGATCGAATTGAAAGATCCCGGCGGGGTGGCTGCCAAGGCGCTGCTTGCGGCGCAATTAATTGATCCTTATTGATTGATCTAAATTAAAATGAGGTTCAAAAAGTCGGGTTTTCAGCACCGAGAAGGTTGCGAGAACCTGAAGAAGGAGCAGCGCAGTGTAGGCAAACCTACATGAGCAGCTCAGGGTTTCCGAAGGAAACCAGCTACGTAAGCATATGCTCTTCGAAGGTGAACGCAAGATTCGATGCCGAATACGCTACTTGGTATTACGTGATCAAAAGACGGCTTTTTGAACTACCGCTTAACCTTTCATGGAGCGGTAGACGCTGTTGTTGCGTATCCCGGCAAACAGGTTGAACAGGCCGATGACGATGATCAAGCCGCTAATGATGACTTTGACCGTCGAACCGTTGAAGGCGAGCATCATGAACAGCGCGATGAAGACGAGCATGACGCCCATGCTCATGTTGAGGCGGGCGCTCAGAATGCCGCGCTGGCGCGTATCCGAGGTGCGGCGGGCTTTGTAACTGAAATTGACCGACATCAGCGACGTAAGGCAGATGAGGATGACGATGGCCCAGTGTAAGGCATTAACCATGACGTGCGTGCAGCTCCTTTATGGACAAGCTAGAATATGTGGCTTATTGTACCACGAAAGGGGCTTCAAGCGAAAATCCCGCCGGTTCTCCAACCGACCTTCCCGCAAGCGTTTAATGCAGCGGTCGATCATACTTCGCGGCGACGAACCATACCTGCAGCACGTTGTCCACGAGGAGCACCGTACGAATGTCCACGGTATATTCTTTATTGCCCCCCACGAGATAAATTTTATTTCTGAGCAGCAATCTGGCCAGCTCCGCATTCGTATTGATTTTGTAGATGCTTGTCCCGAGAAAGACGGAGAGGTCGACTTTCAATTGGGTTTTCAAGGAAAGCTTCGACTGCTCGTCCAAGCTCGCATCCGACTCATCTTCCTTCCCGTCCATGAGCGTGGTCGATATGCTCTTCACGACCGTATGCTGATCCTTGAATTGGTTCAGCTTCTCGATCCGATCCTCGTATTCGCTCAGCTTGCCTTCCAGCTCCGTATTCGTATCGCGCAAGGCGTTGAAATTCATGAAGAAAACGGCATGGTACGCCATGGCGCCTAAAATGCTCCCAAGCACGATATAAGCGGCGGCCTGCATCAATCTCGTAAACCGTTCGAAAGGCGGCACTCGCATTTGCTAGACCGCCCCTCTGCACAGCCAACGGATGAGTTCCGTTCCCATATGCGCGCCGAGGAAGGCGCATAGAATGTAGCCGATCTGGAGCGCGACAGGTGACAGATGGCCTTGGATCATGTTGCTTTCGATGACGCGCATCGGATCGATCGTGCCGCCGACGGCCGCGACGAGCGCCCATATTTTCAAGCGGGACGCGGTGTCCATCATGGCATCCGCAGGCGCGGTCATGACGAGGACGGAGCCCATGCCGGCAAGCAGCGAACCGCCGAACACGACGCCGAAGGCGATGAAGAAATCGATCGTTGCTTTCGAGAAGAAGGAGTCCATGCCTATATGCTCCCTTCCATTCTGGAGAGAGACGCGGCTCGTCCTCTCCGGATCTATGGGCGGGCAGCTCCGCGTCGGCGGAACGTCCGGCCCTAGTCCATTGTATGGGCGGGCGGGGCGCCAATATGATAAACTGATAGAAAATGATGCACGTTTACGATAGAAAGAAGGAATGGCGATGAGCGGCGGACGCGAATTTGTACATTTACACGTTCATAGCGAATTCAGCTTGCTCGACGGGGCTGCCCGGATCAAGGATCTGGTAGAGGCTGCCGCGGAGCAGGGCATGAAGGCGCTGGCGCTGACCGACCACGGGGTCATGTACGGCGCCGTTCCGTTTTATAAGGCCTGCCGGGCCCGCGGAATCAAGCCGATCATCGGCTGCGAGGTTTATTTGACGACGGGCTCGCGCTTCGATAAAGGGACGCGCAAGGATAATCCGATTTACCATCTCATCTTGCTTGCCAAGAACGAGACGGGCTACCGCAACCTGATGAAGCTGAGCTCTATCGGACATCTGGAAGGGTTTCACTATAAGCCGCGGATCGATTTCGAAGCGCTGCGGGCGCATGCGGAAGGTTTGATTTGCCTCAGCTCCTGCCTGGGCAGCGAAATCGCGCAGCACTTGCTGCAGGACCGGCACGACGAGGCGCTCCGTTCGGCGGAACGTTACCGGTCGATTTTCGGTGAAGACTTCTATCTGGAGCTTCAGGATCACGGCATGCTGGAGCAGAAAAAAGTGCTGCAGGCGACGCTGGCGCTGGCGGAGCGGACAGGCATCTTGACCGTGGCGACGAACGACGTCCATTATCTGCAGCCGTCCGATGCGGCCGTGCAGGACGTGCTGATCTGCATCGGCACCGGGACAACGATCGAAGACGAAGACCGGCTGCAAATGCTGACCGATCAGATGTATTTGAAAACCCCCGATGAAATGCATCTTCAATTCCGGCAGGCGGCGGACGCGGTGGCGCGTACGGTCGAGATTGCCGATAAATGCTCGCTGGAGCTGACGTTCGGCAGAGCGTTGCTGCCCGCGTTTCACCCGATACCGTCTGGCATGACCTCTTCTTCTTATTTGGAAGCGCTGTGCAGGGACGGGCTGGACGCGCGTTATGCCGGGGGCTCCGCATGGGCAGCGGATCCTTCCTTGCAAGAAGCCGCGATGGAACGTCTTCTCTATGAACTGAAAGTCATAGACAACATGGGATTCAGCGACTATTTCCTGATCGTCTGGGATTTTATCCGGTTCGCCCATGAGCAGGGCATCAGGACCGGTCCGGGACGGGGGTCTTCGGCAGGCAGTCTCGTGGCGTATACGCTCAACATTACGGACGTGGACCCGCTCAAATACAAACTGCTCTTCGAACGGTTTCTGAATCCCGAGCGGATTTCAATGCCGGATATCGATATCGACTTCAACGACGAACGCCGGGACGAGGTCATCGCCTACGTATCGGCCAAATACGGCGAGGAGCACGTTGCTCAGATCATTACGTTCGGTACGATGGCGGCTAAGGCGGCCGTCCGCGATGTCGGCAGAGCGATGGCGGTGCCGTTCGGGGAAGTCGACCGCGCGGCGAAGCTGATCCCGAATCAGCTCGGCATTTCGCTTGAAGAAGCGCTGCGGACCAGCTCCGAGCTGCGCGAGGCGTCGGAACGCCAGCCGAAAACAGCCGATCTGCTGCGCATGGCGCTGAAGGTGGAAGGCATGCCGCGGCATGCCTCGACGCATGCCGCGGGGGTCGTCATTTCCGGCGAACCGCTGACGAATTACGTACCGCTGCAGGCGGGCACGGAACGGACGGCATTGACGCAGTATTCCATGGAAAATTTGGAAGCCGTCGGCTTGCTCAAGATGGATTTTCTCGGGCTGCGCACGTTGTCGATTCTCGAGCGCACGCTGGATTGGGTGAAGCAGCAGCAGGGCATTACGGTCGATTTCCGGTTTATCCCCGATGACGATCCGGAAACGTATGCCATGCTGACGCGCGGCGAAACGACGGGGATTTTCCAGTTGGAGTCATCTGGCGTCAGGCGGGTGCTGAAGGAGCTGAAGCCGACGCAATTCGAGGATATCGTCTCCGTTCTGGCGCTGTACCGCCCGGGTCCGATGGAGTTTATTCCCAAATATATCGCGGGCAAGCACGGCCAGACGGAGGTCGTCTATCCGCATCCTTCGCTTGAGCCGATTCTTGCCGACACGTACGGGATTATCGTTTATCAGGAGCAAATCATGCAGATCGCGTCCGCGATGGCCGGATTTTCGCTAGGCGAAGCGGATTTGCTGCGCCGCGCCGTTTCGAAGAAGAAGCGCGAAGTGCTGGACGAGCAGCGCGCGCATTTCGTCAGCGGCAGCTTGTCGCAAGGCTACGGCGAGCAGGATGCAAATGCGGTCTACGACATGATCGTGCGATTCGCGGACTACGGGTTCCCGCGCGCGCATGCGGCCGCGTACGGCGTTCTTGCGTTCCAGACGGCATGGCTGAAAGCGAATCATCCCGTACCGTTCATGGCGTCCATGCTCGCATCCGTAACGGGCAACCAGCGCAAGACGGCGGAATACGTGGATGAATGCCGCCGGATGGACATCGAGGTGCTCGCGCCCGACGTGAACGAGAGCAGCGTGACGTTTACGCCCGTCGGCGGGGCGATCCGGTTCGGCCTGGCATCGATTAAGAACGTAGGGACGCAAGCGATCGAGTCTCTGCTCAAAGAGCGTGCTTCGCGCAAGTTCGATAGTCTGCTGGACTTGTGCCGCCGCGTCGACCTGCGCGTCGTGAACAAGCGCGTGCTGGAATCGCTGATTCAAGCCGGCGCTTGCGACGCGCTCGGCGCGCACCGCGCGCAGTTGGTCGCCGTGCTGGACGAGACGGTCGAAGCCGCGCTGAAGTGGCGCAAAGAGCGCGAGGAGCTGCAAATCGAGCTGTTCGGCTTCGAAGAGGTGCAGAACTGGGACGTGGAGCTGCCGGAAGTCCGGCCGTTTACGACAGGGCAGCTGCTGGGCCTGGAGCGGGAGCTGCTAGGGATGTACTTGTCCGGCCATCCGCTGGACGATTACGACGAGGTGCTGGACGGCTTGCCGGTCGATCGCCTCGTCGATTTGGCCGAAGCCCCGGACGGGGCATACGTGCTCGTCGCGGCCATGCTCGTTTCGAAGAAACCGCTGATGACGCGCAAAGGGCAGGCGATGGCCTTCCTCGAGATCGAGGACCGCATCATGCGCGTGGAGGCGGTGGCGTTCCCGACGGTTTGGAAACGCCACGAGCAGGCGCTCGAGCCCGGGAATCTCGTGCTCGCGCTCGCAAAGCTGCAGCAGCAGGACGAGGATTATAAGCTGCTGCTCGAGGACGTGCTGCCGCTCGGCCGCGGCATCGGCGGCGACGGCAGCGCGCCGCAGGACCTTGCCGCGCAGGTGCAGCGGCTGCTGCGGTTCGGGCAGAGCCGGGCCGCGCGGGATCAGGCCGCGGCCGCGCAAGGGCGCGGCGCCGGCGGAGCTGCGCCGCGCGACGGCAGCCCTGCGGCTGCCGTCGCCGGGGCGTCCGGCGGCGGCAGGCCGGAGGCCGGAGGCGCGGCGGCGGCTCCGCGCGACGCGGGAGGCCGCGCCGGCGCCGCTTCGGGCGCTGCCGGCGGCCGGCAAGCCGTGCCGCCGGCTGCGGCGAGCGGCGGCCGGCAGCGCGCCTATGCGCAGGGCGCTGCGCACAGCGCGAACGCGCCGGCTAGTAATGGCGGGGCGGCTGCGCCGGCGAAGCGCAACCAGCGGCTCTATGTCAAAATCGTCGCGGGCCGCGAGGATTCCGCGGTGCTGGAGAAGCTTAAAGCGCTGCTGACAGGCAGCGCCGGGCCGCTCGAAACCGTGCTTTTCTACGAAAGGGAAGGCCGCACGGTCGTCCTGAGCGAGGCCTTCCGGGTCAAGCCTTCCCAGCGGCTGCTGCAAGAGATCGAAGCGATTTTCGGCAAAGGCTCGGCGATTGTGAAATAGCCAAGACGAACCGCGCGCAACGCTAAGGAGCAATCGTTTCTTCTTTATGATCTAGCCGCATTCAAGTCGTAATAAGCGGCTTAACTGTGCAGCGGCGATAAAGTGAATCGGATAACAAATTGCAGAGCGCTCTAGGATCCGGGATTTTGCCGAACTTGGAGATTTGAAAAGGGGTCCCATTGACCGATCTCATATCGGATTGGCGGTCAGAGATGACGCTAAATGTTGGCAATATAACCTATTTTGGCTTTTGGCGGACATGAGAGACGTTATGAGGTCGAAATTTCGTTCAAAGCGAGGCTTTCAACGCTAATAGCGGAACGTGAGTCCGCGCAGTTGCCGAAAACGGGTGATTTGTTGAAATAACGGATACTATGACCGCGCAGAAAGCCGGCGGCGGACGCAAGTGTTTGCATATGAGGTATCTTGCCAGTGCGCGTAATTTGGCGAGTTTGAAGAGCAGTTAGAGGCTAACGGATCGAATCACGCTTATTGGGTCGAAAATAGAGGGAGATTTTGTCTAACGGACTCCAGTGGCGTTAAGATTTGGGAAACAAGTGAAACTGGGCGGACAAGCGAGATTTTGCTAGCCATAACGCTAGTATGATTCGTTAAAAATTCGAAATGGCGTTTTTTGGCTCAATAAGGATCATACGATTCGTAAGGGACCGGTGCGCTCAACATAGGTGCCGCGGACAGCATCAGTCTACACCATCGACATCAGTCCGGCATTACCTTCCAGCATCAGCGTCGGCGCTCCAGCCAAGAACGCTCAAACACCAAAACGGCTCTGGCTGGCATTCAGATTCTTGCAGACATCGCCTGCAAGGCAGCGTTTGAATAACCTCACAGGAACTGCAGACGTTATTCCATTTTCACCGCAGCTACAATACGCCGCACCGGTTTCTTCTTGCAATCCAAGCCTGAATAAGTTTCGCCTTATTCCAGGACTTGGATTTCGTCGGAATGAAAGGGCGCTCGCCGCCGCAAGGCGGCCAGAGCTCTTTCACCAGAAGAAACTCCGCGCCGCCGCAAGCCGGCCAGAGCTCTTTCATCAGAAGGAACTCCGCGCCGCCACGAACCGGCGCAATCGTTTCTTCAGAAGAAACTCCGCGCCGCCACGAACCGGCGCAATCGTTTCTTCTTGAATGCACATGTTTCCAAATCTCCGCATACATTTAGGAGACACGGAGCTAAACATGACTGGCGGCTCCGCATTATCGAAGCTTGCATGGACGGGAGCGCGTCGCGCGCGGCCCTATTCGTACAAGCCGATGCGGGGGGATAATGGATGTCGACCAATATGGAGAAATGGCTCAACAGACGCGGGGTTCAGGTAAGCGACGTAGCGGATATTGTTTTTTCGCTGCAGCGCCCTTATAATCCGGACCTGACTTACCAAGAATGCGAAGAGAGCGTGCTGCAGGTATTGAATAAACGCGAGGTGCAATACGTGCTGTTCACCGGCATCGCGCTGGATGAACTGGCCGAGCGCAAAATGCTGCCCGAACCGCTGCAAGCCATTATGGAAGCCGACGAATCCTTGTACGGCGTCGACGAGACGCTGGCGCTGGGAATTACTAACGTTTACGGGATGATCGGGCTTACGAGCTTCGGCTATCTCGATAAAGTGAAGCCGGGCATTATCCGCAAGCTGAACGAGAAAGGCCAGCACGTGCACGTGTTCCTCGATGACCTTGTGGCCGGTTTGGCAGCGGCAGCTTCAGCGCGGATCGCGCATCAGGATCCCAAAGCCAATCTGTACGAAATCGCGGATCAATCCCAGTAGCCCCGGGTTGCCCGTCCAGAACACGGCATAGCTTCCAGTCATGCGGCGTTGCGATGGAATCTTAACATATGGTATCATTATGACATCATATGCCCAGATAACGACAGTTTATAAGGCATGCCATGGTTCTCCGTCAATATAAGCCAGTATAAGTTTGCAGCATTTACAGCTTATAGGTAAGCTTATATCTCACCGGAATGAAGCGCGCCGCGCCGCCTTAAGGACGGCGTCAGCCGTTTCTCCATGTGCGATCAGATGATCTAAACAAAGCTCAGGAGGTTCCTTCATGTGGACGGTTATCTATATCGCGCCTACGGCAAAAATTGCGGAGAGCATTAAAAACCGGCTGACCCAGGAAGGGTTTCTTGTGAAGATTCGACCGATCAACGTTTCTAAGCAACAATATGAAATATTGGTCCCTTCCGGCGAGCTGGACGAAGTGCAAGAAGTTCTAAACAGCATTCTAAACTCGCAACGGTAATTTAATGACTGCGTTACTAAGCGCACCTGTAATTCTCAAACTACTGCGATTCCATGCGCAGACTGTCAATTCCAAACTGCGCCCCCAAAGAGGTGTCACTCGTGTTCAAGGACTTATTCCATAAAAAAAAATACGCCACGATTCCTTCGGGCCAGCCTCGCACGAAACCGGATATTCCGGAAGGCTTGATGTCCAAGTGCCCGAAGTGCGGCAACATCCAGTTCTCCAAAGAAGTGGAGAAGAATTTGAAGGTCTGCCCGAGCTGCGGCCATCATTTCCGTCTCAGCGCCTGGGAACGGATCGCGATTACGCTCGACGAAGGCCGTCTCGCCGAGTTCGACGCCGAATTGTCCTCCGAGGATCCGCTTGGATTCCCGGGCTATGCCGGCAAAGTAGAAGCACAGAAGAAGAGCTCCGGCCTGACCGATGCGGTCGTGACCGGCGAAGGGACGATCGGCGGATTGCCGGTCGTCGCGGCTTTCATGAGCTTTGATTTTTTCGCGGGAAGCATGGGTTCCGTCGTCGGCGAGAAAATTACGCGCGCGATCGAACAAGCCCACGAGAAGAAGCTGCCGATGATCATTTTCTCGACGTCGAGCGGTGCCCGGATGCAGGAGAGCATTCTCAGTCTCATGCAGATGGCCAAAACAAGCGCCGCGCTGGCGAAGTTCCAAGGCGACGGAGGGCTTTACATTTCCGTTATGACCGATCCGACGACGGGCGGCGTCTCGGCAAGTTTCGCCATGCTGGGCGATTTTAATTTGGCCGAGCCGGGCGCGCTTGTCGGCTTCGCGGGACGCGTCGTCATCGAACAGACGATTCGCCAGAAGCTGCCGGATAATTTCCAGACGGCGGAATTCAACTTGCAGCACGGACAACTGGACAAGGTCGTGCATCGCAAAGAAATGAAACCGTTGCTGATCAAATTACTTGATATGCATTCTGCGAAGGGGGATATGATCAATGGCGGGTGAGCTGCCGTTTGAGAAGCCGCTGAATGAGCTGCAAAAGAAAATCGAAGAACTGAAGAAATTCGGCCAAGAGTCGGGCATCGATTTCAGCGATGAAATTTCCCGCCTCGAGGAACGCTGCAAGAAGCTGCAAGAAGATTTATACAACGAATTGACGCCGGCTCAGAAAATGCATGTGGCCCGTCACCACGGACGCCCTACGTCGCTCGATTACATAGGAGCGATTTTCACCGATTTCATCGAGCTGCACGGCGACCGTTTATTCGCGGACGATCTGGCGATCGTGGCCGGTTTGGCGAAGTTGAACGGCGTACCGGTTACGGTTATCGGCCATCAGCGCGGGAAAGATACGAAAGACAACATCGCGCGTTTCTTCGGCAGTCCCCATCCGGAGGGCTTCCGCAAGGCGCTCAGACTCATGCAGCAAGCGAATAAATTCGGCCGTCCGATCGTGACGTTTATCGACACGAAAGGCGCGTACCCGGGCAATACCGCGGAGGAACGCGGACAATCGGAAGCGATCGCCCGCAACTTGCGCGAAATGGCCACGTTCGGCGTTCCGATCATTTGCGTCGTTATCGGAGAAGGCGGCAGCGGCGGAGCGCTTGCGCTCGGCGTAGGCAACCGCGTGCTGATGCTGGAGAACGCGATTTACTCGGCGATCTCGCCGAACGGCGCGGCGTCCATCCTCTGGAAGGACGCAGGCCGTGCGGATGAAGCCGCCGCCGTTATGAAAATTACGGCAGCCGATCTGCTTGGATTTGGAATCATCGAAGAGATTGTCGAGGAACCGCAAGGCGGCGCCCACAATGATCTCGCGGCTCAGTCCGAAACGATCAAAGAAGCGGTGTGGCGCCATCTGATCGAGCTGTCCCGCATGTCTCCAGACGAGCTTGTCACAGACCGTTACAATAAATTCCGCAAAGTCGGCGTTTACCGATCGCCCGAGCCGGCAGCAGTTCCGGTAGCGGCGCCCGTCGTCGAAGCCGAATCTGCACAAGTATAACGAACAATAAACGTGAACGTAACTACGGAGGATGAAATCTACTCATGCGCAAAACGAAGATTGTATGTACAATCGGTCCTTCCAGCGAATCGCTGGAGAACACGAAGAAACTGATTAACGCGGGCATGAACGTCGCCCGCCTGAACTTCTCGCACGGCGATTTCGAAGAGCATGGCAACCGGATCAAGAACATTCGTCAAGCAAGCATCGAGCTTGGCCAGAACGTCGCGATCCTGCTCGACACGAAGGGTCCCGAGATTCGTCTTGGCAAGCTGAAGGAAGAGCCGATCGAATTGAACCAAGGCGAGACGATCACGCTGACGACCGAAGAAATTTTGGGCGACCGCGACCGGATTCCAGTGACGTATTCCAACCTGCCGGCCGACGTCGAGATCGGTTCGACGATTCTGATCGACGACGGCTTGATCGGCTTGACGGTCGAAGAAGTTCAAGGCACGGAGATCAAGTGCCGTATCGTGAACAGCGGTCCGATCAAGAGCAAGAAAGGCGTTAACGTTCCAGGCGTACATATCTCGCTGCCTGGCATCACGGAGAAGGACGCTGGCGATATCGTTTTCGGTATCGAGCAAGGCGTTGATTTCATCGCCGCTTCCTTCGTGCGCAAAGCGACGGACGTGCTTGAAATCCGCGAACTGCTGGAGAAGCACAGTGCCGGCCATATCCAAATCATTTCGAAAATCGAGAATCAGCAAGGCGTCGACAACCTGGACGAGATCCTGGAAGTGTCCGACGGCTTGATGGTTGCCCGCGGCGACCTCGGCGTCGAAATTCCTGCCGAAGAAGTGCCGCTCGTTCAGAAACAAATGATCCAGAAGTGTAACCGTGCCGGCAAACCGGTCATCACGGCGACGCAAATGCTGGATTCCATGCAGCGCAACCCGCGCCCGACGCGCGCAGAAGCAAGCGACGTGGCGAACGCGATCTTTGACGGCACGGACGCGATCATGCTCTCCGGCGAGACGGCTGCAGGGAAATACCCGGTAGAATCCGTTCAAACGATGTCCCGCATCGCAGTTCGTGCGGAATCCGCGCTTGATTATCGTGAAATTTTCACGAAGCAAGCGAAAGCGCAGCAAACGACGGTAACGGAAGCGATCAGCCAGGCTGTTGCGAATTCCGCCCTCGACCTGAACACGAAAGCGATCATTACATCGACGGAAAGCGGCTATACGGCTCGCATGGTGTCCAAATACCGTCCGAAATCGCCGATTATCGCGGTTACGCCGAACGAGCAAGTCATGCGTCGCTTGGCTCTGATCTGGGGCGTTATTCCCGCGCTTGGAACGCCTGCGGAAACGACGGACGCGATGTTCGATATCGCCGTTCAAGGCGGCATCAACTCCGGCCTCGTTAAATTGGGCGATACCGTTATTATTACGGCAGGCGTACCGGTTGGCCGTTCCGGTTCCACGAACCTGATCAAAATCCATACCATCGGCGAAATGATCGCCAAAGGCCAAGGCATCGGCAGCCAAAGCGCAACGGGCAAAGTAGTCGTAGCCCGTACGCCTGAGGAAGCCATCGCCAAGACGACGGAAGGATCCATTCTGGTTACTTACTCCACGGATCGCGAATATATGCCTGCTATCCAGAAGGCAGCGGCAGTTATCACGGAACAAGGCGGCATTACTAGCCATGCGGCGATCGTGGCGCTGAACCTGGGTATTCCGGTCATTCTGGGCGTTCAGAATGCTCTGGGGCTGCTGCATGACGGAACCGAAGTAACGGTTTACGCGGAAGTCGGCGTTATTTATTCCGGACAAGCGAAGGTCATGTAAGAAACCGACCCGATTCATAGCACGTATATAGAAGCGATGGCACGCAAGTGCCGTCGCTTTTCGTTCAACTAAGGAGAGAATCGCAATGACGAAGGAAGAGTCGAGCGCGAATTATCGCTGGCATTTGCATCCGCTGCGGGTTAGGTACCAGGAGACGGATCGGATGGGGGTCGTATTTTACGGCAATTATGTCACCTGGTTTGAAGTCGGCCGAACCGAAATCGTACGTGCCTTGGGGACGCCGTATTCCGCGGTCGAGAAGGAAGGCCTGCTCTTGCCGGTCGTCGACTTGGAATGTACTTACTTATCGCCGGCGCGGTATGACGATAACGTGCTCGTGTGCACTCGGATTGAACAGCTCTCGCCGATTCGAATGGCTTTCCGCTCGGAAGTGCGCTTGATCGGGGAAGGGGAGACGTATCCAGCCTTCTGGGAAGGAGAAGAGCCTCCCGGCAAGCTGCTTGTACAGGGCGGTACGCGTCATGTATGGGTGAACGGGGAATGGAAGCCTTCGCGCCTCGACAAAGCGCTGCCAGAGCTCTATGCGATGCTGCAAAGGGCTGCCTCGAACCTCTAGAACAGGAAGCCAAGGAGAGATGACAAGATGCTGAAATGGCTGGTTGCTGCAATTATTATCATCCCTACGGTTGAATTATGGGGTATTATCAAGATGGGGCATGTAATTGGCGGATGGCCGACATTCGGCCTTATTTTGCTTACCGGATTCTTGGGAGCCAAACTAGCGAGCTCTGAGGGGCGCAAGGCGTTCGCCGACGTCCAGGTTCAGCTGCAAAGCGGTAAACCTCCGGGTCATGCCATGCTGAACGGGATCTGCGTGCTTATCGGCGGTCTCTTGCTGCTCTTGCCGGGTTTCTTTTCCGATATCATTGGGATTACGATGCTGCTGCCGATAACGAGACCGTTCTATCGGCTTCTGTTATTCAAGTGGCTGGAGAAGAAAGTACGGAACGGCTCGTTCGTCATTCGCAGAAGGTAATTTGGCAACAAGCGGTCCAAGGCAAACACAAAATTATAAATGTAAGGAAAAGATGACCATGAGGATCGGTTTTTTCGACTCGGGAATTGGCGGGTTGACGGTATTGGCAGAAGCGCTTCGGAGACTTCCGGCCAAGGATTATCTCTATATGGCGGATACCCTTCATGTGCCATACGGTACGAAGTCACCAGAGGATGTACGAAAGTTTATAATGGAATCGGTCGGCAAAATGGTCGACATCGGCATCGATGCATTGGTCATCGCATGCAATACGGCGACGAGCATTGCCATTCAGGAACTGCGGGAAACGTATGCCTTTCCGATTATCGGCATGGAGCCTGCAGTGAAGCCGGCCGTTGAAATGAATCGCGCTACGGGCAGAAGGGTGCTCGTATTCGCTACGCCGCTCACGCTGAAACAACAGAAGTACGGTGCGCTTCTCTCGCGCGTGGACGAGGCAAGGATCGTAGATTCGCTGCCGCTCCCGGAGCTCGTTGAATACTGCGAGCGACTGCAATTTGACGAGGAGATCATGAAGGGGTATTTTCTCGGTAAACTGGCCGATTACGATCTCGACCACTATGGCATTATCGTGCTTGGCTGCACGCATTATCCTTATTATACGAACATATTGCGAGACCTGCTTCCGCCGCATATCGGTATCGTCAATGGCAATGCCGGTACTGTCAAGCGGCTCGCCGCTCAGCTGAACCGATTTGGCATCGGCGAAGGAGGGGGGAGCGGCGACGTGCGCTTCATGTGTTCCGGCGACGATTCCGCCTATACGGCGAAGATGGAGATCGCGCTTGCCTATATTCAAGAAAACCTTGTGCTAAGCGGAGAAACCGAATCGGTAGGGTAGGTTGATGCTCACGTCTTGGGCCCGCGAACGATGAATCCATATAGGTCGCGGAACACGTTGGCCTTATGAATCGCCGTCAGAATGATGAGCGAGACGGGACCGACGATAAGGCCGAGCACGCCGAAGAGCTTCAGTCCGACGAACATGGCGATCAGTGTCGGCAGCGCCTCCAGTCCGACGCTGCTCGCCAATACTTTAGGTTCGATCGTCTGCCTGGCAACGAGAATGACCCCGTACAGGATGGAAAGCTCGATTCCCAGCGTAACGTCTCCATAAATGAAGGTATAGAGAATCCAAGGCACCATCGCCGCGCCTACGCCAAGATAAGGGAGCAGGTCGACGAGACCGATAAGCATGCCGATCGTGATCGCGTAGTGGACGCCTATAATAAGCAGGCCGATGGTTACGACGACCGCCGTAATGGAGATCATGATGAACTGGGCGCGTAAATAACCGAAGAGCGCTTTTTTGAGATCTCGCCAGACGACGAACGCGGACTGCATAATATTTTGCGGAAACCAGGCGGCTGTCCGTTTGCCGAGCCTAGTCCAGTCTTTGCTGATGAAGAACGCGGCCAGCAGCACGACGATCGATATCGTGGCGACATTCGGGAGCGAGGTAATGATGCTGACGATGCCGTTCAGGATCGACGTAATGATCTGGGTACTCGTCTGAGCTACTAAATTCGCAGTATCCGAAATGCGGCCGTTGATGGTTTCTTGATAGTTGGGATTATCCTGGTAGAAGGATGTCAGTTTGGTGATCAGGTTTTGGATTTCCGGTTTATCCATTATGTATTCGAATTGATCGCGCCACCAATCGATATTGTTGTTAAGCGATTTGGACAGCGTGATGATTTCCACGACGATGCGGGTGACGAGCGCCGAGACGATGGTCAGCATCGCAATGACGAAAATAACGAGGGTAATAGAGACGCCGAGCCAGCGCGGAATTTTTAATTTCCGGTTAAGCAGGTTCACGATCGGATTAATCGCGTAAGCAAGCAGCCATCCGAGCAGAAACGGGTAAACTAGCGGTGTCACGTAAATGACGGCAAGGATGAAAATAACCAGCAGAGACAGCACCAACGCGGTTCGCCAAATTCGTTTCCAAACGACCCGATCCATATAATCAATCACTCCTTCAAGTTCTAAGCGGCCGAAATCCCTTTATAATTATTGTATAATTGTAGCATATGGACTATGGCCTTTACCAAAAAATAAGTTATTGGAGCCTGATGTTTACGTGTCCTTTACAATTCATTAATATGTGACGAACATTATCCCTACATAATTGTATTATTCGACAATCAGGAGGCTCCATGTAATCGATGAACAAGACGATATCACAATATGTAAATCGTGATTTAAGCTGGGTGGAGTTCAACCGCAGGGTATTGGAAGAAGCTCACGATCCCGAGAATCCGCTGCTCGAACGTGCTAAGTTTCTAGCCATCGTGTCGAGTAATTTGGATGAATTCATGAGCGTCCGCGTGGCGGGCATTCAAGATCAAATAAAAGCAGGCTATACGAAACGCGATTTCTCGGGCTATTCGCCCGCGGGTTTATGGAAACGATTGATGAAACGCACCGAACAAATGGTCGTGGACCAATACCGGACGTATCGCGAAGTGCTTCGCGGCCTATCGAAGGAAGGCATTTGCTTCCGTGCAATGGACGAATTGAATCCGCAGCAGCTTAAAGCGGTTGATGAATATTTTCATGAAATCGTATTCCCGGTCTTGACGCCGATGGCGGTCGATCAAAGCCGTCCGTTCCCGCTGCTGCATACCAAAGAGCTGTATTTATCCGTTCTGCTTGGCAACGGCACGGACCTGGAGCTAGATGAGGAACCGTTCTTCGCAATCGTTCAAGTCCCGTCGATCCTGCAGCGTTTCGTTCAGGTTCCCGGCCGTGTCAATAGCAAGAAACATGAATTCGTGCTGCTTGAGGATTTGATCGAGCGGCATATTAATACATTGTTCAATGGTTATACGACGATAGCCGTCGATCCGTTTCGTTTAACGCGCAATGCGGATTTGACGCTCAACGAAGAGGGCGCCGAGGATTTGCTGGAAGAGATCGAGAAGGAGCTTCGCCGCCGCCGCTGGGGACTTCCGGTTCGTCTGGAATACAGCAAAGGCATGCATCCTTATGCACTGCTTATGCTGAAAGAAGAGCTCGAACAAGGCGAAAACTTGTTTGAAATCGACGGGCCGTTGGATTTGAGTTTTCTCATGCGTTTCGCCGGTTCGCTTGACGGCTACGAGAATTTGAAATATCCGCGAATCGAGCCGGTATATCCGCAGGAATTCGAAGATACGGAAGACATGTTCGCCGTGATCCGCCAGGATGATGTGCTGGTTTACCATCCTTACGAGTCTTTCGAAGCGGTGAGCGATTTCGTCTTGGATGCGGCTCAAGATCCGAATGTGCTCGCAATCAAAATGACGTTATACCGGGTAAGCGGACAGTCCGCGCTCGTGCAGGCTTTGGCCATGGCCGCGGAGTCCGGGAAGCAAGTAACCGTAGTCGTGGAACTGAAAGCGAGGTTTGACGAGGAGCGCAATATCGCTTGGGCGCGGCAGCTTGAGAAAGCTGGCTGTCATGTCGTGTACGGCCTCGTAGGACTGAAGACGCATGCGAAAATCACGCTGGTCGTACGCCGCGAACAGGGCATGCTGCGCCGATATGTTCACGTGGGCACAGGGAATTACAATGACAGCACGGCGAAGCTGTATACGGACATCGGCTTGTTCACGTCCCATCCCGTTATCGGTGCGGACGCTTCGGCGTTGTTCAATGAAATTACCGGTTATTCGTCTCCCTATGAGTGGAAAGCGTTCGGCGTTGCGCCGACAGATTTGCGGGAAAAGCTGTTCGGGTTGATCGATCGCGAGAAGGCGCATGCCGCCGAAGGCAAACCTGCCCATATTATCGCGAAAATGAACAGTCTCTCGCATCAGGAAATGATCGATAAGCTGTACGAGGCATCGCAAGCGGGCGTTCGGATCGAGCTCATCATTCGCGGCGTTTGCTGTTTGCGTCCCGGCGTGCAGGGGCTGAGCGAGAACATTCGCGTGATTAGCATCGTTGACCGGTTTCTGGAGCATTCCCGCATTATTTATTTCCATAACGGCGGGGAAGAGGAGCTTTATCTATCAAGCGCGGATTGGATGACCCGCAACCTGACAAGGAGAATCGAGCTGATGTGCCCGGTCTTCAATGCGAGGCTGCGAGGTACATTGATGAACGTGCTGCGGATGAACCTGGATGACAACGAAAAGGCTCGCGAGCTGCAATCCAGCGGCAATTACGAGCCGGTAAGCAATGAACTGAAGCCTCTTCGGAGTCAATTCGTGGCGACGAACATCCGCACTTGGAAATGCTGATTCAGATGCCGGTTAATGTTCGTGCAGGACCGGCGTAAGGCCCCACAGTTTTCTGAAATCATCGGCTTGCGATTCGACTTCCTTGCGTTCGACGGCGAGCGAACCGCTCGCTCTGACGGCGCGCAGATGCAGCTTGCCTTCCGATTCCTCGGCGATAAGCTTGCCGATCACCTGCGTTTCGCTGCGGTCCAGCGCGATCGCCAGCTGCAGCAGCATCCCCAGCTTGTAGATTAATGCGAGGTCGTCCTCGGAAAGCAGCGGCTTGTAGGGAGCGGCGATTTGTTTCGTGCGGTTTTTGCTCTTATAGGATGCAATCAATGAACAGATCAACAATTCCCGGTGGGATAAGCCGTTTAACCGAGAGTTGATCATGAGATAGAACGTATGTTTCTTGTAATCGTAATAATCGATGCTCGCTCCGATTCGATGAAGCGTCGAGGCGATATCGATAAACAGCGCTGCCTGGTCTTTGGACGGTTTCCCCGCGTATAACAATTCTGTTAATTGCAGCACGATCCGATTAACGTGTGTCGTATGCTGCATGGGCGCTTCGGGATGCAGGGCTGCTAGATTGTTTACGCTGTACATCGTGACATCGTCCAGCCGGGGCTGATCGGGAAAACGGGTGGAGAAGAACAGGCCGTCGCGCAGGCCGGCACCGCAAATGATATAATTCGAAGCGCCGACAGCGCGATAGATCGTGCGCAAGATAGCTAGACCCGGAACGATAATATCGACGCGGTCTTTGGAAAGGCCCGGCATGTTTTTGCGTTTGTTGAGCGGAAGCTGCCTCAGCAGTTCGAACAGCTCGTCCGCGGCTTGCCCTTCGATGGGATAGTTATGCGTGCTTTCGAACGGGTATTTAATGTAAGCTTGCTGCATTTTGCCGAGCGAACGGACGGTGCCGCCGACGCCGACGAGCGGAAGTCCCGGTGTTTGCTTGAGCCATGGCAGACGATTGACCGCCTGTTCGACCAACTGCTCCAAGTCCGCTAATTGCGCGTCGGACAGCATCCCGTTCTTGGCAAATTGGCGGGTCAGGCTGACGCAGCCGAACGGAAACGAGAAGGCTTGGACAAGCCGGCGGTCTCTGAACAGCGATACTTCCGTGCTGCCGCCGCCGATATCGATGAGAAATCCGTCCGTGACGGACATCGTATTGATCATGCCGAGAAATCCGTATCCCGCCTCTTCTTCGCCGGAGATCAATTCGATTTCCAGTCCCGTTTCCTCCCTGATTCGCGAGAGGATATGATTCCTGTTGGTGGAATTCCGGATGGCGGCCGTGGCTACGGCGCGAATGAGCCCCGTTTTATGATGCGCGCAGATCAAGCGGAAATGGTTGATCATGTCGACGAGTTCGTTAAGGATGTCGTCCGGCAGTGCGCCGTCGTCATTTAATTGTTCGCTTAAGCGCGCGGCGCGTTTGCTGCCGTCAATGACGCGGTGGGCACCATTGGAGGTCCGTTCAC
Source organism: Paenibacillus rhizovicinus (assembly GCF_010365285.1). Classification (NCBI taxonomy): domain Bacteria; kingdom Bacillati; phylum Bacillota; class Bacilli; order Caryophanales; family Paenibacillaceae; genus Paenibacillus; species Paenibacillus rhizovicinus. The sequence continues at coordinate 1,504,270 of NZ_CP048286.1, read as the reverse complement.
AAACGACCAAGCGGATGGAGTTGGAGCCGATATCGATAATGCCGATGCGTTGTTCCGTCAATGCGTGGAGCCTCCTAATGGAATCATGTTTGTAAGTCTTACCGCACATTTTACCATTTGCGGAGGGACACAACAAAGGTTTGTTTCTGAAGGGTAAAAAGGCGGGGACTTGGGTAAAATCATGGAAGGATTCACAGCGGAGAACGCGATTTCGGCATGAGAAAAAAGTTTTTCAGAGGCGATAAAGCATTTTTATGTCTTGTTTTGTTTCCTTCCTGTTCGAAATCCGATATGATTAACTACGACGATAGGGAACTCGAATCCAAATATTGTTAACGGTTACCCCATTATTTTTAAATATAGATGCAAAAGGAGAGAGAAACATGACAGCAACCAAAGGTCTCGAAGGCATTGTCGCAACGACATCCTCAATCAGCTCCATCATCGATGGCGTTCTGACTTACCGCGGCATCAACATTGACGATTTGGCGGAAAACGCTTCTTTCGAAGAAGTGGCATACCTGCTTTGGTACGGCAAACTGCCGAACCAATCCGAGCTGAACGAGCTTCTTCAGCAGCTTGGCGAGTATGCGGCGGTTCCGGCCAGCGTAATTGATTCTTTGAAGCTCTACCCGAAGAATACGAACTCCATGGCAGCCCTTCGTACAGCTGTATCCAGTCTTGCTTTGTTCGACGAGCAAGCTAACGATATGTCCCAAGAAGCGAATATCAAGAAAGCCATCAAGATCCAAGCTCAAATCCCTACGCTGATTGCCGCGTTCGCGCGCATTCGCGAAGGCAAAGAGCCGGTCGCGCCTAAAGCGGGCGTTTCGATCGCTTATAACTTCCTGTACATGCTGAACGATCAAGAACCGGATCAAGTCGCGGTCAAAGCGCTGGATCAAGCACTCGTTCTTCACGCCGATCACGAACTGAACGCTTCCACTTTCGCAGCCCGCGTTACGGTAGCGACGCTGTCGGATATTTATTCCGGCATCACGTCCGCAATCGGCGCCCTTAAAGGCCCGCTGCACGGCGGCGCGAACGAAGCCGTTATGGTGATGCTCGAAGAAATCGGTTCGTTCGCGAACGTAGAGCCGTACATCAACCAGAAGCTGGCGAACAAAGATAAAATCATGGGCTTCGGACACCGCGTTTACAAAAACGGCGATCCGCGCGCGAAACATTTGCAAAAAATGTCCCGCGAGCTGGGCAAACTGACCGGCAATATGGAACTGTACGAAATGTCCGTCAAAATCGAAGAGATCGTCACCGGCCAAAAAGGCTTGAAGCCAAACGTCGATTTCTATTCCGCTTCGGTTTACACGACGCTGGGCATTCCGCGCGACCTGTTTACGCCGATCTTCGCGATCAGCCGCGCATCCGGGTGGACCGCGCATATCCTTGAGCAATACGAGAACAACCGCCTGATCCGTCCTCGCGCGGAATACACGGGTCCGGTCGATCAGAAAGTAACGCCAATCGCCCAACGTTAATTCGGACTTCGGGCCGGCGTTCATCATGCATAACACCGGCAGACCCGGGTCGTCCCGGGCTGTCCTGCCTCTGACGGGGTGTCGGCACGCAGCTTGCTTCAATTTGCGTTGCCGGCTCCCGTCATGTTATGTATATACCTATACCGTTGTACAGCGGCTTTCCGAAGCCAAGCATTCAAACTACATTTTTAGGAGGATTTTATCATTATGCAACTCGAAAAATTCGCATTGCCAACAGAAGGCGACAAAATCACGATCGATAACGGCGTTCTTCAAGTGCCGAACAACCCAATCATTCCATTCATCGAAGGCGACGGCACGGGCCGCGACATTTGGAAAGCTTCCAAACGCGTACTTGACGCAGCAGTCGAGAAAGCATACGGCGGCGAGAAGAAAATCGCATGGTACGAAGTTTTCGCCGGCGAAAAGGCGTTCAATACTTACGGCGAGTGGCTTCCAGCCGACACGCTGACTGCAATCCGCGAGTACATCGTTGCGATCAAAGGTCCGCTTACGACGCCAATCGGCGGCGGTATCCGTTCCCTGAACGTTGCGCTTCGCCAAGAGCTTGACCTGTATACTTGCCTGCGTCCCGTTCGTTACTTCGACGGCGTGCCTTCCCCGGTTAAACGCCCTGAACTCGTGAACATGGTTATCTTCCGCGAGAACACAGAGGATATCTATGCCGGCATCGAGTACCAATCCGGTTCGGAAGACGTTAAGAAAGTCATCTCCTTCCTGCAGAACGAAATGGGCGTTAACAAAATCCGCTTCCCTGAAACTTCGGGTATCGGCATCAAGCCGGTTTCGGCAGAAGGCTCCAAACGTCTGGCTCGCGCAGCGATCGAATACGCATTGAAACATAACCGTAAATCGCTGACGCTCGTTCATAAAGGCAACATCATGAAATTCACGGAAGGCGCGTTCAAGAACTGGGGCTACGAAGTTGCTGAGCAAGAGTTCGCGGACAAAACTTTCACATGGGGTCAATATGACCGCATCAAAGAAGCTGAAGGCACGGATGCGGCTAACAAAGCGCAAAAAGAAGCAGAAGCTGCTGGCAAGCTGATCGTAAAAGACGCTATTGCCGACATCGCGCTGCAACAAGTTCTGACGCGTCCAACCGACTTCGACGTTATCGCAACGCTGAACCTGAACGGCGACTACCTGTCTGACGCTCTGGCTGCACAAGTCGGCGGCATCGGTATCGCACCGGGCGCTAACATCAACTACCTGACTGGACATGCTATTTTCGAAGCTACGCACGGTACGGCTCCGAAATACGCGGATCTTGACGTCGTTAACCCAGGTTCCGTTATTCTGTCCGGCGTTATGCTTCTTGAGCACCTCGGCTGGCAAGAAGCTGCTGATTCCATCTACAAAGGTCTGGAAACGGCAATCAACAACAAAACGGTTACGTATGACTTCGCCCGCCTGATGGAAGGCGCGACTGAAGTGAAATGTTCCGCGTTTGCTGATGAAATCATCAAACACCTGTAAGGATAGGGCGACCCTAGTAAGTCTTTTGTTTAAAATCAAAATCAAACGTGCATCCTCTTATAGACAAGTGTACCCTCAATCCAAGTGCACCCCCTAAATCCCCCTGAGGGGGACCCCAAGGGCTCTGCCCTCTGGAATCCCTCTTACTAACGTGGGAACGATAGAGGCGCTTGGATGCGGGTGCGTGCAAGGCTTACGCAAAATCCGCATAACTCAGCTTATGCGGATTTTGCACGCTCATCAGATGTTCGGGTGAGCGGCGCCTGCAGCGCTCTTTATGACCAAAGGAGCCGCTTGCTGCGGCTACACTTACTTGGGAGGCTTATCTGAGATGGCGATTAAACGGAATAAAATTACGGTTGTGGGCGCCGGGTTTACCGGTGCGACTACGGCTTTGATGTTGGCGCAGAAAGAGCTTGGCGATGTGGTGCTTGTCGATATCCCGCAATTGGAGAACCCTACGAAGGGCAAAGCGCTCGATATGATGGAATCGACGCCCGTGCAGGGCATCGACGCCAAAATCTCGGGTACGAGCAATTACGAGGATACGAAAAATTCGCAGGTCGTTATCATTACGGCCGGCATCGCCCGTAAACCGGGCATGAGCCGCGACGATTTGGTGAATACCAATGCCGGCATCGTGAGATCCGTCTGCGAGAATATCAAAGCAACCAGCCCGGATGCTTATGTGATCATCTTGTCCAACCCGGTTGATGCCATGACGTACGTGGCGTTTAATGCGCTTGGCTTCCCGAAAAACCGGGTTATCGGCCAATCCGGCGTGCTGGATACGGCACGATATTGCACGTTCATCGCCGAGGAGCTTAACGTATCGGTCGAAGACGTTCGCGGCTTCGTCCTTGGCGGCCATGGCGACGACATGGTCCCGCTCGTTCGTTATTCGAACGTAGGCGGTATCCCAATCGAGAAGTTGATCTCGGCCGAGCGGATCGAAGCGATCGTGCAGCGGACGCGCGTCGGCGGCGGAGAAATCGTCAACCTGCTGGGCAACGGAAGCGCGTATTACGCACCTGCGGCATCGCTCGTTCAGATGACGGAAGCGATTTTGAAGGACAAGAAACGCATTACGCCGGTAATCGCGCTGCTGCAAGGCGAATACGGCTATGAGAACTTATTCATGGGCGTGCCTGCAATACTGGGCGGTGACGGCATCGAGAAAGTGTTCGAGCTTGAACTGACGGACGCCGAGAAAGCGGAGCTTGAGAAATCCGCGAACTCCGTCCGCAGCGTCATCGCTGTCGTTAATGGCTAGTTAATGTTAATAGGCGTATCTCACTCATGAAGCACATGAGACCCTGACGCATCAAACCGTCAGGGTCTTCCTGTTTTCGGCGATGTTAGCGATACGAGAGTCTCTTAACGAACGAATAAGGAGGGATTTCATGCAACATGAAGCACTGCAAACGTTAAAACGCGTTTATGGCTACGACAGTTTCCGCAAGGGGCAAAGCGACATTATCTCCGGCCTGCTAGGCAGCAAGGATACGCTGGCGATTTTGCCGACGGGCGGGGGGAAGTCGGTCTGTTATCAAATTCCGGCCATGCTGCTGCCTGGCACGACGATTGTCGTATCGCCGCTCATTTCTTTGATGAAAGATCAAGTGGATGCATTGAATCGGCTCGGCGTACCCGCAGCTTATTTGAACAGTTCGCTGGATGCGGCGACGTACCGCGAAGTCGTGAGGCAGACATCTCAGGGCGCGTACAAACTGCTCTATGTCGCGCCGGAACGGCTGGACAGCGGCATGTTCGAGTCGTTGTCCGCACAAATGCATATTCCGCTGATCGCCATCGATGAAGCGCATTGCGTTTCGCAATGGGGTCATGATTTCCGGCCGAGCTACCGCCAGCTTGCCGGCTGGATCGGCCGGCTGGAGAACCGTCCGCCGGTGGCCGCGTTTACGGCAACGGCGACGCCGGAGGTTGCGCAGGATATCGCGGCGATGCTGGGCTTGCATGACCCGAATATTTTCATTACGGGATTCGCGCGGACGAATTTGACGCTGTCCGTCGTTACGGGGACGGACAAACGGAAGTTTCTAAGGGATTTCGTGCAGCAGCGGCCCGACCAGTCGGGCATTGTCTACACGGCGACGCGCAAGGAAGCGGAAGAGGTCTGCGAAGACTTGTCCCGTCTTGGCATCGCGGTCGGCAAATACCACGGCGGTTTAAACGACGAGGAACGCGCGGATGCGCAGGAACGGTTCAGGTTCGACGAGAACAGGGTCATGGTGGCGACGAATGCGTTCGGCATGGGGATCGATAAACCGAACGTCCGTTATGTCATTCACTGGCAAATGCCAGGCGACGTAGAATCGTATTACCAAGAAGCCGGACGCGCGGGACGAGACGGCGAAGAGAGCGAATGCGTGCTGCTGTTCGAGCCACAGGACGTGCAGGTCCAGCGGTTTCTGATAGACCGCGGCACGGGAGATCCGGAACGCAAGACCATTCAACTGAACAAGCTGTATACGATGATGCATTACAGCCGGACGGAGAAATGCCTGCTGCAGTACATCGTGCGTTATTTCGGTGAAGCGGATGTGCCGGAATGCGGCAAATGCAGCAACTGTCTCGATGTAAGCGCCATGGTCGAAGTGACGGAGGACGCCCGCAAAGCATTGTCCTGCGTCGGCCGTTTGAAGGGAAGATTCGGTATCTCGATGGCAGCGAAAGTGTTGAAAGGCTCGCGCGAGAAGCGCATTCTCGAGTTTGGCTTCGACCGGCTGTCGACGTACGGGCTCATGCGGCAGTGGACGGAACGCGACATTGCCGATTTGATGTATTACCTCGTAGCCGAGGGATATCTGCGCATCAGCGAGGGCGAGTACCCGACGGTATCGCTTACGGCGGAAGCGCTGCCGGTGCTGGAGGGCTCGGTTCCCGTTCATCGGCGGCAGAGCGCGGCGGCGAAACGGAGAGAGACGTCAAGCTCCGGACTGTCCGCGGCGAACACGCCTTTGTTCGAGGCATTGCGGGAATGGCGCCGGGAGACGGCTGCGCGGGAGAAAGTACCGCCGTTCATGCTCTTCTTCGATTCCGCCTTGCGCGAAATCGCGGATCGGCAGCCTGTTAATTCGGAGCAGCTGTTGGCCGTGAAAGGCATCGGCGCCGCGAAAGTAAGCAAGTACGGGCATGATGTCATCGGTATCGTCCGGCAATTTAAGCAAGATAGCGGCAGCTCGGATGACGACGGGGGAGGGGAGCGGGCTCAGACGTCCGGTTCTCAGCAGGGATCCGTTGCGAGGCAAGCACCGGCAGGTGCCGAGGAGCTTGCAAACTTGGAAGGCTTGCCGAGTCATATCCAGACGCTGACGCTGTTTGCCGAAGGGAAGACGCTGGCCGAAATATCCGCGCTTCGCGGCATGAGCCGAGTGACCATCGAGAACCATTTGCTGCGCTGCGGCGAAGAGGGAGAAGAGCTGCCGTGGGAAAATTTCATCCCGCAGCAATACGAAGCGTTGATCATAGAGACGATCGCCCAGGTAGGTGCCGATAAGCTGAAGCCGATCAAGGAAGCGCTGCCGGAAGAGGTCGATTATTTCGCCATCAAAGCCGTTATCGTCAAGCACCGTTTGTCGCCTGCTAGCGAATAAACCGTTTCTTTGAATTGCCCCGATAGTTTTAGTATACTTAAAGGTGACTATATTTTTCCGAGGAGGACGCTTGATGTTCAGTTTTATGTTATTTCTGCACTTGGTCGGCGCAGCCGGATTAGGGTTCTACATTGCGCTGCCTTTCATGGTGGGACGCGCATCCAAGCTTGACGGCAGCGGACAAGCCGGACTTGCCGAAGGCTTGGCATCCGCGAACCGCATCGCGCAATACTTCTTGGTCCTGCAGCTTCTTACTGGCGGGTACCTGATGTCGCAAGCCGATTATAAAGTCATTTGGATGATCATCGTAACGCTGCTGTTCCTGGCGATCGCGGCAATCGGCGGCATCATCACGAAACCTCTGAAACGAATCGCCATTTCGATTCAAAGCGGACAAAGCGCTTCGTCGCATATCGCGAAGGCTCGCACGCTGAGCGTGATTTTGCTGCTCGTGTACCTCGTAACGATTTACTTCATGCAAGATCGGATGTATAAGTAATACGCAGGCATGATCAACTGAAAAAACTTCTTGGAGGGGTTACGGTTGTTGAAATCACAGTCACCCGATTTGCTGACTTTCGGAGAAACGATGGCGCTGTTCATGCCGCAGGAATACCGGAGCATCGAACATGCCTCTACGCTTGAACAAAGCTTCGGCGGCGCGGAAAGCAACGTGGCGATCGGCGCAGCTAGACTCGGCTGCTCGGTCGGCTGGTTCGGCGCGCTGGGCGATGATCCGTTCGGCCGTTTGATTCTGAAGCGCATTCGCGGCGAAGGCGTCGATGTATCCCGGGCGAAGCTTACGGCGGATGCCCCCACAGGCATGATGTTCCGTGAAATGGTTGCCGGCAAGCTGGCGGTGCATTATTTCCGCAAGCATTCGGCAGCCAGCCGGATGACGCCGGACGATTTGGATTTGGACTACATACGCGGCTGCAAAATCCTGCATGTGACGGGCATTACGCCGGCGCTTAGCGACAACTGCCGGGAAACATTGCTGGCTGCTGTGAAAGCAGCCAAAGAAGCGGGCGTGCGGATCAGTTTCGATCCTAACTTGCGGCTCAAGCTGTGGTCGATCGAAGAAGCGCGCCGGGTCGTCTTGCCGATCGCCGAGCTGGCGGATTACTTCCTTCCGGGCTGGGACGAGCTGCGCATGCTCTACGAAACCGATGATTTCGACACGGTGAAAGCCAAACTGACGGCGTTGAACGCGATCAGCGTGATCAAAGGCGTCGGCGACACGACGGTCGTACTGGAGAACGGCAATGCGGTTGAAATTCCATTCTATCCTGCCGAGCAGGTCGTGGATACGGTCGGCGCGGGCGACGGGTTCTGTTCCGGGTTTCTGGCGGGGCTGCTGCGCGGCATGACTCCTGTGGAAGCCGTCCGTCTTGGCAGCATTAACGGTGCGCTGGTCGTGCAAATGCGCGGAGATTGGGAAGCGCTGCCCGACTGGACGACGGCAAGCCGCAGACTATCGGACAAAGGCTGGGTGGAACGGTAAATGGCTGACGTGCAATCGTCGAAAGGACAACGCCGGCGCGAAGGAATCATGAATGCGCTGAAGCGGCAAGGGCGGATCACGATTCAGGAAGTCGTGGAGCGTTTCGGGGTTTCCGAAGCGACGGCGCGGCGCGACCTGGAGCTGATGGAGAAGGCGGAGCCCGTCATTCGGACGATTGGCGGAGCCATGTACGATGGGCTGAACGCGGTGCGCGAGCTTCCTTTCGCGGAGAAGGAAGGGTTGTCCTTCCTGGAGAAGGAGCGCATTGCAGCCGCAGCAGAAAGCTTGATTGCCGAAGGCGACGTCGTCGGGTTATCCGGCGGCACGACGAATTATTATTTGGCGAAGCTCCTCAAGACGCGCAGAGGGATTACGGTCGTGACGAACACGGTGAACATTGCGATGGAGCTGGCAGGCAGCGACATCAACGTCGTCGTCACCGGCGGCATGATGCGTCACAACAGCTTCGAATTGTGCGGCCCGCTGGGCGAAGGCATGATTGAGCAGCTGAATATCGGCAAAATGTTTCTCGGCGTCGATGGCGTCTCCTCGACGGGAGGCATTACGACGTATTCCGAGCAGGAAGCCCAAATCGCCAAAGCGATGATTCGGCGTTCGCAGGCGACCTACGCGATGTTCGATCATACCAAGATCGGCCGGACCTCGCTGTTCTCGATCGCGTCGCTGTCCGAGCTCCAAGGGTTTATCACCGATCGGGAACTGCCTCAGCAGCTGGCCTCCGTTGCCAGAACGCATGGCATTCAGACGGTAATCGCCGGCGGCGGGCAGGAGATCAGCATGTAATTGCGATTCGTTCCTTATCTAATAAAGGCAATGGCTGTATCGTGCTCCGGCACGGCGGACATTGCTTTTTTTTGTAGGCAGCCGGGCAGCGTGGAGCATTAAAATTTTTTTTGCTTCCTGTCATCTCGGAATTTGGTATACTGGTTACGATTACAATCGCAAAGGAGAAATGATACGTGTCTGAAAAACAAATCATTGGCAGCGCTTCGCATGCATACGAAGTAGTTAGCGGCTGGGGTAAGCTTCCAGAGGGCATTACATACGGTTACACGCACGGCATCGTAGTCGACGAAAATGATAACGTTTACGTACATAACACGAGCAAGGATTCCGTCGTCGTGTTCGACAAAGACGGCAATTTCAAAACTTCTTGGGGCGCGGAATTCGAAGGCGGCGCGCACGGCTTCTACTTGCACCGCGATAACGACGGCATTGAATATTTGTATTTTGCCGACACGAACCGGGCGCTGATCGTTAAAACGACGCTGAGCGGCGACGTGCTGCTCGAAATCGGCAAGCCGGATCGTTCGGACCTCTACGATACGGAACGCCGCTACGTGCCGACAGACGTCTGCGTAGCGCCTAATGGCGATATCTACGTATCCGACGGCTATGGCCAATACCATATTCATCAATACGACGCCAAAGGCAGCTACATCCGCACGTTCGGCGGACGCGGCTCGGAGCCGGGCAAAGTCATTGAGCCGCACGGCATCTCCGTTAACCTTCGCGGCGGCGAACCTGAGCTGTACGTCGCAGACCGCGGCAATGGCCGGATCCAAGTGTTTACGCTGGAAGGCGAGCACAAGCGCTTCGTGGACCATAACCTGGATAAGCCATGCAGCTTCTATTTCTTCGGCGATGAAGTTTACCTGCCGGACCTGGACAGCCGCGTGACGGTTCTGGACAGCGAAGACCGCCTGATCACGCACTTGGGCGAAGATCAGAAGGCTTACAAGCAAGAAGGCTGGCCGAATCTGCCGAAATCGTACTACCGTCCCGACAAGTTCAGCTCGCCGCACGGCGTTTGCGTTGATTCGCAAGGCAATGTGTTCGTAGCGGAATGGATTTTCGACGGCCGTATTACAAAGCTGGTTAGACAGAAGTAAGAAGAGATTATTTTGGCTTTCAGCACTCATATATGTTGTTGAACAAGAAGAGAAGCCCATGGACGCCGGCGAGCCGGAATCCATGGGCTTCTTCTTGTAAGTGCTCTACTTATGGATTATGGCTAACCCTGAATTACTTATGTTCAGCGCGGTATACGAGCCGTCCTTGCACCCACGTATGGCTGACAGCCTGGAAAGCAGCGTCCGCGAGCAAGAGATCCGCGTATTTGCCTTCCGCGATGCTGCCGGTTACATCCTGCAGGCCGAGCTGGCTGGCAGGATTGCCGCTCGCCATGCGGCTGACCTCGGTTACGTCAAGGTCGGTGTGTTCCAGCATATAGCGGAACGCGTTAATCATGGTCAACGTGCTTCCCGCCAAGTTTCCGCCGTGACGTAGTCGGGCTACGCCTTGAGCGACGTCGACTTCCAGACCGCCAAGTTCGTAGAATCCGTCACCTAGGCCGGCTGCGGATATCGCGTCCGTGATGAGGATGACCCGGTCAAGCGGCTTCGCTTGGACGAGCAGCCGAATCGCGGCGGGATGCACATGGTGCCCGTCGGCGATCAACTCGGCATTGATCCGATTGTCGCTGAGCACGGCGCCGACGGTTCCCGGCTCGCGGTGATGCAGCGCCCGCATCGCATTGAACGTATGCACCGCCTGGGACAGGCCGGCTTCGACAGCCGCTTCCACTTGTGCGAATAGCGCGTCCGTATGTCCGGCGGCTGCAACGATGCCGTTCGCGGACAAATAAGAAATGACCTCGGCCGCCCCATCTTTCTCGGGAGCGAGCGTCAGCTGCTTAATAAGGCCGGGATATGCCGTGTTCCAGGTCTGTACCCAATCCAGGCGCGGCGGCGAGATGAAAGCAGGGTTTTGCGCGCCCGGCCACAGCTCGCTGATGAAGGGGCCTTCCAAATGGACGCCGGCAAGGCTGGCGTGAGGCATATCGCCGTTGCGATAAGCAGCGGCCGCTTCGAGCACCGCCTCAATCGCTTCGCGCGAAGCGGTGACTGTGGTCGCCAGCATGCGCGTCGTGCCGTTGGAAGCATGGTAAGCCGTGATTGCATCGTATGCGGATGCCGAGGCATCCATGAAGTCGGAACCGGCGCCGCCATGGACATGCATGTCGATAAAGCCCGGAAGCAGCCAGCCGCCGTTTCCGTCGATGACCGTCAGGCCATCGGATGCGATCTGCGCATCACCGGCGCGAATTTCCGAAATCTTGCCGTCCGCAACCACGACGGACGCGTTCTCGACGATCGTTTCGCCAACGACGGCATTTACGCCTCTTATGAGCCAATTTCCAGCTGATTCATTCATCGTTTACAATAACCTCCCGGCCTCTCGATCTACTAATACGGTTACGTTCTTATGCGTTTGCAGCAGCGATGCAGGACATTCCGTCGTAATCGGCCCTTGAAGCGCCTGTTTGACGATCTCGGCTTTGTCCGCGCCTTTGACTACGAGCAGGATGGACTCCGCCTTCAGAATCGAGCCGACGCCCATCGTGATCGCTTGGGTCGGTACGTCGTCGATGGAAGAGAAGAATCTGGCGTTCGCTTCGCGCGTCGCGTGTTCAAGCTCGACGATATGCGTGCCGCCTTGCAGTTCCTCGTCCGGTTCGTTAAAGCCGATATGGCCGTTATGCCCGAGTCCGAGCAATTGAATATCGACAGGCTGCTCTTGAAGCATCCGGTCGTAGTTGGCGCATTCCGCTTCCAGGTCGCTCACCATGCCTTTGGGAAGATGGGCTTTGCCTGCCGGAAGATCGACATGATCGAATAGGTGGCGGTTCATGAATCGCGCGTAGCTTTGCTCGTGATCCGGCGATAAACCGACGTATTCGTCTAAGTTGAAGGTGGTCGCGTATTTGAACGAAAGATCGCCATTCTCGTACATCTCTATCATTTTTTCATAAATTCCGATAGGTGTCGAGCCTGTTGCCAAGCCGAGCGTCGATTCCGGTTTCTCCTTCAAAGCCGAGGCGAACAGCTGTGCGGCATAGAGGTCCAATTCGGCCGGCTGATCAAAACATTTTACTTGCATAACGAGTGCCTCCTATTATCATCATAGAACCATCTTATGAAATTATTATAAATCATTTCGTTCGATACAACAATTAAAATGATTGTAAAAATCATTTTTAAGATAAAAACGATCAAAATACAAAATCCTTTCCGCGGGCTTGCTCCACCGTCTTCAATATGCCATGATGGATGGATATGGCCACGGATGGAAGGAGCTTATTTACAGCATGACGGACAGATTGGATGCGGAGCATGCCGCTACCGCTAAGAGGAAGGGCGAGCATATTCGCATATGCCTGCAGGAGCAGGTACAGAACACGGGAGCCGGGACGGGCTTCGACGGATATCGGTTCCGTCACCAGGCACTCCCGGAAATTTCGTTTCAAGAGATCGACCTCTCGGCTTCGTTCTTGGGCAAGCGGTTATCGGCACCGCTGCTCATCAGCTCGATGACCGGCGGCACGGAAGAAACCGCCTTAATTAACGAGCGGCTTGCCGAAGCGGCCGAGGCGCGAGGCTGGGCGATGGGACTCGGCTCCATGCGGGCGGCGATCGAGAACGAAGCGCTCGCCGCTACGTTCCAAATCAGGAAGCTCGCTCCGAGCGTTCCGATTATCGCCAATTTAGGCGCCGTGCAGCTGAACTACGGCTACGGCGTCGACCAGTGCCGGAAAGCGGTGGAACTGGCGGAAGCGGATGGCCTCGTGCTGCATCTGAACAGCTTGCAGGAGGTGTTCCAGCCGGAAGGCGACACGGATTTCCGGGGTCTGCTGCATCGCATCAGCGAAGTTTGCCGCCGCCTGGACGTGCCTGTCGGCGTTAAGGAAGTCGGCTGGGGCATCGATGCCGAAACGGCCGCCGTTCTCCTCGAAGCCGGCGTCGCTTTCATCGACGTCGCCGGAGCGGGCGGAACGTCGTGGAGCCAGGTCGAGAAGTACCGGGCGCGCGATGAACTGCTCGCCGACGCCGCCGCGGCGTTCGCCGACTGGGGGACGCCGACGGCCGCCTGCGTGCGCGACATCCGCGCCGCGCTGCCGGAAGCGGAGGTCATCGCAAGCGGCGGACTGGCAAATGGCGTCGATGCCGCGAAAGCCATCGCGCTCGGCGCCGATCTCGCCGCATACGGACGCTCGCTGCTCGCAGGAGCAGCCGACCCGAAATCCGGCAGCGCCGATGAACTGATGCAGCAGATGGCGCGCATCGAATTCGAGCTGCGCGCCGCCATGTTCGGCATCGGCGCGGCCACGATCGGCGGGCTGCGAGCAACCGACCGGCTGATACAGCTATAAGCAAAGCAGGAAAAGGCAGACCCTTGCCGCGTCGTACGTCGCCATCGTACGTTACGCGGGGTCTGCCTTTTTTCTATATCCGGAATGATACGCACCGCTTCGTTAGAACAATGGCGATAGACGTTCCACGCCGTGCGCGTTCTATTTGACGAGTCCAACCCCGTCGATCTTCGTCTGGACCTTGACGTCGAATTTCAGGTTCGGATAAATTTTGAGCCAATCCTTATACGTTTGCGGGCTGCCCGCATGCGTTGCCCGGTAACGCAAGCCGAAGCCCATCGGATCGACGCCCGCCTGCTGGAATTTCTTGAGCAGCTTCTCGATTTCCCCGCTGATCTGCTTGTTGAACAGGGCCTCCAGCTTCTTCCAATCTTCATTATAGATGCCGAGCGGCGCCTCTTCGAAGAGACCGCTCACTTTGAGCGTCTGCTTGAGCACGTACTCATTATTCACTTTGGAAAGCTTGAAATGCGAGTCGATGTGGTCGACGTTAATGACCAGCGGGATGCCGTTCATCTTCATTGATACCGTCGACTTTCTATTCTGGTTCTTAATCTGATTGAAGGTTTCCGTTTCGCCCGGATTCAACGTGACCAAGAGCTTCGTGTCGTCGAAAAGCCCGAGCTGGGTAATTGCATATCCGTTCTTCTCGCCCCTAATAACGGGAAGGACCGGATTGATGCCCTTCTCCTCGAACCGGCGGATGAAATCGAACAGAAAGACAGAGCTCAAGTAAGAAGACTGCGTGGCATCGTTCCCGAACATCAGGAAGAGCGTGTTGCCGGGATAGCGCTCGGTCGTCGGTTCGATCTGGAGGATCGATTGGGCGTCCGGCTGGCCAACGGCCATGAAAGCGATACTTTGGACATCCCGCCGTCGGGAGAGCCAGTTAAGCGTAGGTTTATAATCCTTTTCGACGATTCCCTTGCCGAGCAGAAACAGTTTGCAGTGTCCGAAATCCAGCTCTTTATCCACATGGGCCTTCAGCAGCCGAACGCCTTCGGCAATCGATTCCGCTTGGATGGAGACGATTTTGCTCATGCTCGAGCCCGGTTCGTTCTTCGGGGACGGCACGGCGAGGCGCAGCGTTATTTTGAACCCCTTCGCTCCTTTATCGGCGGGATCGATCCCCATGGAGACGACGAAGAACCGTTTATCGATATCCTTGAATCCGCAGGCACCTGTTGCGATCGGAATCAACAGCAGCGACACAGCGAGCAAAGCGAACCGCAGCGCTTTCATTGTTCCAGCTTCTTTCCGGCCTTCGGCTTTCCGGCCTTCGGCGCGAACAGACTCAGTACGAACAAGAAGAGGACGGAGAAGATTTCCACGCCGGACCGTATGACGATCCAGTAGGTGGTGATTTCGAAATTCTCCTTCTCGCTGATCCAGTTGGCGTAGGCCACCGTCATTGCTGCGAAGAAGCTGACGATGATCCAGTTCGAACGCGGCGTGCGGGATGGATCGATGTCGGGTTTGGCTTTCGGCAGGCAGCTCTTGACCATCTCCATCGCCATCAGCCAGCCGATTGACGCGAAAATGAGTGTCATCACCAAGTACATGAGCAGGAAGACGAAAATAACCCGCTCGATGAATCCGTAAGTCATGATCAGCGTGTCCGACGTGACGCTCCAAATATAGAGGTAATTGGCCGATTCTTCCGTTCCGTGAATGCCGATCGGCACGAAGAACGAAATCAGCAGCGCCAGGCTGCAGATAACCGGGATCAGCCAGCGGAACCGAAGGCGGAAATTCGGCGAGAGCAGCCTGTTCATCATGAAGAAATTGATGTAGCCCGTGAACGCGAAAGAGGCTGCGGCGAACGGCTTGATCCGCGGCATCTGTTTCCAATACTGGATGACCGTCCTTATGGCATCCCATTCCATGTTTTTGTTATGGATCGCCTTGAAGAAGACGAATAAGATGATCGGCGCGCTGAAGATCAATCCGATTTCAAGGACGAATATGATCGTCAGCAAAGATCGCGTCGCCCCGTACATGCAGGTCAGGCACATGACGATTAGCACGATCATCGAGCTCGTGTCGGGGTTGAAGAAGCGATTGATCAACACGGAAAACGTATTCAACGACAGCGAAGATGCCGATAACCACGTGAGTGCCCAGACGAGCAGGAACGGAATGCTCGCGTATTTCGGAATGTACAAGGAGAGAATCTCGGGTATGCCCTTTCCGGGAAAAGTTTTCATGACATGCGTAAACAGGATCGCGAGCACGGTGCCTGACACCGCGGCGCATGCCATCGACATGAGGGCGCCGGTATACCGGTATTGGATCAGGGTATGCGGGACGAACAGCGCCAAGTTGATCAGGCCGAGAAGAAGAACGTTGTAATAGAAATAACGGTTCATTCCTGGCTCACCTGCCCAATGTCGGTTGAAAGCGAACGCTGTTTGCCGAAAAGACGGAAATACGGTTTCCCGAAGCTTCGCAGGTCGGCCAAATAAATGAGGTAGCAAACGAGCCCCAGCGTAACCCCGGATATGCCGAAGAAAATCGCGGGCACGAGCAGCGGATACTTGAGGAACCGAACGGCCGTTGACATATTGTTGACCGGAATGACGAAATTGGAGATCGCCACGACCGACGTGACGATAATCATGATGCTGCTGACAAGTCCGGCTTGCTGCGCCGCTTGGCCCAAGATCAAACCGCCGACCGTCGTAGCCGTGGAGCCGATATATTTGGGCAGGCGGACGCTGGCCTCGATGAGCGATTCGATCATGAACAGCATAATGAATACCTCGACGAATGAAGGATAGGGAACCGCGGTGCGACTGCCGGCGATCGAGAGTGTCAGCTGCACGCGGAACAATTCCGGATTGTAAGACATGATGGCGATATATAACGCCGGAAGCGTAATCGTCAATACGACGGCCATATAACGCAGTACGATCATGATGCGCGTCATCCAGTAGGAATCGTATTCATCGTCCACCGCGTGCAGGAAATCGAAGAAAGTGGCCGGCAGGATAATCGCGAACATCGAGCCTTGCAGCAGCAAAATCACTTTGCCGTCTTCGATCGCGGTGCAAACCCGGTCCGGCCTTTCCGTC
This sequence comes from Paenibacillus rhizovicinus, assembly GCF_010365285.1. NCBI lineage: Bacteria > Bacillati > Bacillota > Bacilli > Caryophanales > Paenibacillaceae > Paenibacillus > Paenibacillus rhizovicinus. Next base: position 1,487,846 of record NZ_CP048286.1, on the reverse strand, counting down.
ATCATCATGGACGGGAACAAGCGGTAACGGTCGCCTAACGAGCGGACCAATTCGCCGGTAGCCGTATAGGTGGGATCCGACAGGTGCTCCAGCTTGGCCCGGATGTGGTCAAGCACGGTAGCGTCGACCCGGTGCTTATCGAACAACAGCGTCATGCGTGTTTTGGAAATGACACCGACGGTCCGTTCCTCGATGGCCAGCTCCTCGCTCGGATAACGGCTGCGGATAATGTTAATGGAGTCGATCAAGTCTTCGCTCAGCGCGATCTGAGGGCCCATAATGACGGTTTCCACCAGCGTCTGCGGGTTCTCGTTGCGGATGATGCGCGCGACGTCGAGCTTGTAGACGAGGCCGTTCAACTGCAAGAGCGCGAATCCGTGGAGCATCGTCTCCGCCCATTTGGCCGGATCGTCGAGCCTGATGAAGGACGGGTTGCGTTTCACGAGGTCCGCGAAAGGAACTTCCTGCTTCGAGAACGGAGCGTTGATAAAGTCGCCGACTTTGCTCTCGTCGCATAGGGAGGCAAGATAGGCCACTTCGATAATGAGCGTATCGTTCTGCAGGCGGCTCATGGTTAAGTCCCGCGCTTCGGCAAATACCGTCTTAATCCGGTTCAGCAAGGCAGTCACTTCCTTTCACGAATTCACGAAGAGCGTTCGAGCTGCTGATTGGAAACGGTTGGCAGCATGGTATAGTATGGTTGTCCGACTAGAAAAATATGCCTCGCTCGGCATTTTGCCAGATTTGCGGGCGTACGGTACAATTGAAGCAAGATATGGCAATTTCGTCATGACGAGCTATGAATCGGGAGGTAATCGATTGAGCGGTATTGCAGGAAGACCGGCTGCGACTGCGTGGCCCGGCGGTATATTACAAGTAAGAGTGCCGTTGCCGTTCTCGTTGAAATGGGTGAACAGCTACTTGCTGCGGGACGAACGGGGATACGTCCTCATCGATCCCGGCTTGCATACGGATGAAGCGGTCGCGGCCTGGAAAGGCGTTATGGACGAGCATGCGATCGGATTTCAGGACATCCATACGATCATGCTGACGCATCAGCATCCCGACCATTACGGACTTGCCGGATGGTTTCAAGAGAGAAGCGGCGCTCCCGTCTACATCTCGGCGGAATCGTACGCCTATACGCAGCGTCTGTGGGGAGACGATGGAGGCGCCGCGTTCGCGGCGGATTTGACTGCGCTCTATACGCAGCACGGCATGCCGTCCCAAGTCGTCGCCGCGTTAGGTCCGCATCTGGACAGCTTCATCGCGAAAGTATCGCCGCAGCCGCAGGTGCAGTTTATCGAAGCGGGGCAAACCGTCCGCATGGCGGAGACGGACTGGCAATTAATCGATGCGCCGGGGCATGCCGGCGGCCAATTATGCTTCTATGCGCCCGATAAGCGCTGGATGATCTGCGGCGACCAAGTGCTGCCGACGATCACGCCGAATATCAGCGCCGTTCCCGGCGAAGACGACAGGCAGCTGAAACGGTTTCTGCTCAGCCTGCGGGAATTAGCGTGCTATGAGGTCGAACTGGCTTTTCCAGGGCATCGGGAGCCTTTCGAACGTTTCGGGGAACGGGCGGCGGAGCTGGCGGCCCATCATGAACGCAGACTGGAGAGCATCGTCTTGATGCTGCGCGAATCGCCCGGTTCGGCCTACTCTGTATGCATGCGGCTGTTCGGCGAACGCATTGCGGGCGATGCGCATCATATGCGGTTTGCGATGTCGGAAACGCTGGCTCACATTTATGATTTGGAGCATAAAGGCCTCCTTGCAAGACGGCTGCAGGAGGATGGAATCACATACGTTGCATAAAGGGATTTCGCAAGATTTCCCGGAAAAAGGAGCCCGCAGATAATGGTCATGTCACGCTCTGAATCCCATCAACGCAACAAACTGAAGCGATCCAGGCGGCTACGAAGGCTGCTTGTCGTTAATCTCGCGATGCTTGTCGTCATCGCTATTCTGGTCGTTGTATACGTCGTGCAGCGTCAAGATGGCGGAGGAGGCAAGCTGGATGCCTCATCGAATGGAAACAAGCCGCCGGCGCAAGAGGGAGCTGGAGACCAGAACTCGCATGAACCGCCAGCTTCCAATGCCGGAAACGGCAGCCCGGACCCGGGGGAGCAGGCACAAGGGGGAACGAATGCGCCTGCTGGCAATCAAGGTGAATCCGGTCAAAACGACGGAAAGAGCGGAAGCAATCCCGATCAAGCGCCTGACGCAGCCGGAAGCACGAACTCGGAAGCCAACCAGGGAGCTGCCGGCGGAACGGACGGGAACGGTACCGTGGAAGCGAACGGGAACGGCGCTTCCGAAGGGACGGATGCGGATGGTGCTGCCGACGGAGCGGCCGGCTTAGGGGCGGTCGGTTCGGGTGAACGCGAGGTCAATCTATCGTTTACCGGCGATATTTTGCTGGCTGCTTCGGTCGAGCGTCTCCTGTTGAAGAACGGTTACGACTATCCGTACGCGAAGGTGCAGCAGTATTTGCAATTGTCGGATGTAACCGCAGCGAATTTGGAAACTCCGATTACGCTGCGCGGAACGCCGGCACCGAACAAGCAATACGTGTACAAATCCTCGCCCGACGCGCTGCCCGCTCTGATCGATTCCGGGGTCGACGTCGTCAGCTTGGCGAACAATCATACGCTTGACCAAGGCGAAGTCGGACTTCTAGATACCATCGATTATTTAAAGAAAGCGAAGCTGCCCTACATGGGCGCCGGCATTAACGATACCGAAGCGTTCAAGCCGGTCATCAAGGAAGTGGACGGCGTCCGCATCGCCTACATCGGGCTGACGCGGGTCGTACCCGTCGGATCCTGGAAAGCGGATAAGGATCATCCCGGTTTAGCGGAATCCTACGATCCGACGCGGGCCGTCGCCGCCATCAAGAAAGCGAAGACGGAAGCGGACATCGTCGTCGTCATGGTGCATTGGGGAACCGAGCTGCAGGACATGCCTAACGACGACCAGAAGCGCCTCGGACATGCGTATATCGATGCCGGGGCAGACTTGGTCGTCGGCAGCCACCCGCATATCCTGGAAGGCTTCGAGGCTTACAAAGGAAAATGGATCGCGTACAGCCTCGGCAATTTCATCTTTAGCGGCATGCCGGACAAACGGACGGCCGATACGGGCGTTCTGGATGCCGCGTGCGATGCTTCGGGCAAATGCGCGCTTAAGTTCCATCCGATGCGGGCCGTACAGTCGCAGCCGGCTCCGCTGGAAGGCGATGAGGCTGCCGCGCTGTTAAAACGGTTATCCAGCCTATCCATTCATGCCGCCGTCGATTCGAGCGGTCAACTTCAATCGAAGGAGTGAGAGATTTGTTAAATCCATGTGTCGCCCACCGCGGCGCTTCCGGCCTGGCGCCGGAGAATACGATGGCTGCGTTTCGAAAGGCGATGTCGTTTCCGTTCGTGCAATGGATCGAGCTTGATGTACAGCTGTCCAAGGACGGCATTCCTGTCGTCATTCATGACGACGCGTTGAGACGTACAGCCAGGACGTCTGGCAGAGTGAACGATTATACGGCCGAGGAATTGGGCTGCATGGATGCGGGCAGCTGGTTTGACAAGTCTTTCGCGGGCGAGGGGATTCCGACGCTCGAGCAAGTTTTGGACGCGACGATCGGCCGCTGCAGGCTTAATATCGAGCTGAAAACGTACGGCGGCCGTTATCCCGGCATGGAGCGCAAGGTAGTCGAGCTCCTGTATCGGAAAGGGCTGCAGCATGACTCGGTCATCACCTCCTTTGACCGCGAAGCGCTCCGGCAGGTGAGAGCATTGACGCAGGAGGTTCGGACCGGACTGATCATCGATGCGCTGCCGTGGACGCTTACGGAAGAATTGAAACGGATGGGTGCTTCGTTCTTATCGATCGGCTATTCTCGCGTTTCGGAGACGCTGCTGAAAGACATGAACCAAGCAAATATCGAAGTGATGGCGTGGACAGTCAATGACGAGCCGATGATGAAAAGACTGGCGCGGCTTGGCGGTTCGCTCATGATCTGCACGAACTATCCGGACCGGTTCCAGAATGTGCTGCAAGCCGGCGCATAGCCGCTGGATGGAATGAGCGGGGCGGATATAGAAGAGAATGAAGAGAAATTGAGAATCGGCAAACAAGCAAAAAGGCGCATAGCGCGGGCTGTCCGCGCTATGCGTCTCGTTATTTATGTACACGGACGCATGCGGTGAAAATATCGGCTAAAGCGTCTCGTCGGCATCGTCCTTGTAGCGCTCCCGGATTTCCAACAACGCGGGCAGCTGCTCGACGAACACGTCGACGACGCGGGGATCGAAATGCCGGCCTCTTTCTTCGCGGAACAGTTGCAGGATCCGCTCCAGCTCCCAAGCCTTCTTGTACACCCGATCGCTGCCGAGCGCATCGAATACGTCGGCGACGGCGGTGATCCGGCCGTATAGATGGATTTCTTCTTCCTTCAATCCTTGCGGATAGCCGGTTCCGTCCCACTTCTCGTGATGCTGGTGAGCGACGATCGCGGCGGTCTTCAACAGCTCGCGCCCGGAGGATTTCAGCAGCTGGTAGCCCACCTCGGTGTGCTGCTTCATCTGGTCGAATTCCTCGGAGGTGAGTTTGCCTTGCTTGAGCAGAATAGCATCCGGAATCGCTACCTTGCCGATGTCGTGCATGGGGGATACGACGCGAAGCAGTTCGGCTTCATGCGCGGATAAGCCGAGGCCTAGCGCGAGGATGGCGGAATAATCCGCGACCCGCTTGACATGGTTCCCGGTTTCCTTGGATCGGCCTTCTCCGATTTGACCCATCGTAAAAATGATTTCGCGCTGCGTGGATTCGATTTCTTCCTGCAGGATGACAGACTCCAGTGATTTGCCGGCATAGGCCGCGGCCAGCTTAAGCTGTTCCAGGTCCCGCCGCGAGAATACGGCTTGCGGAGTCAGCTTGTTGATCGCCTGGTATGCCCCGAGGATGACGCCGTTATTGCCGACGAAAGGCACGGTAATGATCGCTTGCGTCCGATAACCGGTCCGTTGATCGTTGTCGACGTTATGGCGGATGTCCGCGTAGGCGTCATCGATCAGGAGGCATTCTCCCGTTTCGATCGAATGGCCGACGAAACCGGTGCCGAGCGGAACGCGAATCTCGTTTACGCCATGCGCGATCGTCGTGAACAGTTCCTGTTTGGCATGGTCGATCAGCCAGACCGTGCAGCGATCGGCCAGGATCATCTCGCGGCCCATATCGGCCATGAGCAGCAGGACGTTTTTGATGCTGCGTTCGCCGCTGATTTTGGCCGTATAATCAAAGATAATGCGAAGCAGCTCTTCCGGCGTGCGTTCTTGCGGGGCGGGAGCTTCGTCTGCGTTTATAGGGATGGGCTCTAACATGATTCAGGCGACACTCCTTAGCTCGATTGATTCACATGACGCAATACGATTCGAGTTAATAGTTCAACGCGAACAGTCGTTATCCTTCCGGGAAATGGAATTACAAGACAAAATTCGACAATGAATGGTGGACATTTTAACGAAATTGGCGGGTGAAAGGGTATGGATTGGTGGATAAGGGCTGCAGCGGGGGTGCTGGGCAGCGGTCTCATCGCGGCGTCTGCCTACCGGCTGCGTGCGCTGTCGGGTTCAGGCGCATGGTCGGCGGCGGTCATGGGGACCGGGTATGTAGCGTTAGGGGGACCGCTATGGTTCGGCGCGCTGCTGGCTTTCTTCCTGTCGTCGACCTTGTGGTCCAAATGGAAGAAACGGCATGCGAAGAAGAAAGCAGCCGAAGCGAATTATGCGAAGAGCGGCCGGCGCGACGCCTTCCAAGTGTGGGCGAACGGCGGACTGGGGCTGCTGCTCTGCCTCGCTCACGCCATATGGCCGGCAGCCGGCTGGATGTATGCTTTCGCAGGCGTCATGGGTGCGGTCAATGCGGATACGTGGGCTACGGAGATCGGTGCGCTAAGCCGTCGGGCGCCTCGCTCGGTTCTTAACGGCCGGCCCGTGACGGCCGGCACGAGCGGCGGCGTCACTGCGCTCGGCAGCGCCGCCGCGCTGGCAGGCGCCGCGTTCATCGGCGCCGTCGCCGCCGTGCTCGCGCCTGCGGGCGCCGGGCCCGGCGCGCTGCTGGCCGCCGCGGCCGTTGCCGGCACGGCCGGAGCCTTCGCGGATTCGCTGCTCGGCGCGACCGTGCAGGCAATGTATCGCTGCCGCGCATGCGGCACCGAAACGGAGCGCGCCGAACACTGCGGCGCCGCTGCCGTGCGGATCCGCGGCTGCGCCGTCATGACGAACGACGCGGTCAATTTCGCGTCTTCGGCCGTCGCCGGCTTGCTGGCGTGGGGAATCGGCTGCGCCGTCGGCTAAACGCTGCGGCCGGGCGATCCGCCGCCAAGGCGGGCCAGCGATGCGGGCCGCAAGCCTGCCCGGCGCCAAGGCGGACCAATGCAGTCTAGCCCACGCCGCCGGGCGAGACCATAACGCTTCACCTCGTACAGCACCAAAGCCGTCCCCCGGCGCCCCCCCAAAAAAAATGTACTGTACCCCGTACAGTACATCATCCGTCCCCCGGCGAAAACGCACCAAAGGTAAGGTGCTGTATCCATTCAGTACAGCCCATCATCCGTCCCCCAGGACGCACAAATCTACCAAACCCATTCACAATCTACCAAATCGCAACCCCGCGAGAACAACACCGCACTCCCCCTAAAATCCCCCAAACCTCACCGAAAACGCTCCTAACCCGTCAAATTCGCCAATAACGCAGGTCTACAAGTCCGCCTCCGCTCAAACATCCTACATTTACCTATGTAAATGCATATATATGTAGGTTGACACAGGGGTGATCGCCTAGTATCCTAACTCTGATAGAAATAATTTACATATTGTTCTAAATATCTTGTAAGCGAATTCATAGCCAGCGGAAGGGGATTGACCGAACGTGACAATCGTTCCGGCGGAAACGCCGATGGCGCAAGTCTTGCTGCAAGCGGTGAAGGTGAAAAAAGTGTTTGGTCGCGGCGACAATGCTGTAACCGCTGTCAAAAATATCGATCTCAGTATTCGCCGAGGAACCATGATCGCGCTCAAAGGGCGTTCCGGCTCCGGGAAGACAACATTGCTCAATCTGTTGGCGGCTCTCGACCAGCCGACGGAAGGACAGGTTTTTTATGACGGACGGGTAATTTCGGATCTGCCGGAGAAGCAGCGGAGCACATGGCGGAGAACGAATCTGGGCCTCGTGTTCCAGGCGTTCGGATTGATTCCCCTCATGTCGGCTTACGAGAATGTAGAGTTTGGCCTGCGCATCGCAGGCAGCGACCCTGCCCTGCATAAGGAGCGGGCGGAGCAGGCGCTCGAGTGGGTGGGCATGAAAGGGCGGATGAAGCACCGTCCGCCGGAGCTGTCGGGCGGCGAGCAGCAGCGTGTTGCGATCGCGAGAGCGATTGCGCACCGGCCTGCCCTCTTGCTGGCGGACGAGCCTACGGCCGAGCTGGACAGCCGCATGGGCTTGCAAGTCATTAAAGTTTTCCGCGAACTCGTTGAAAATTTGGGCATGACAATCGTTATGACGACGCATGACCCCGGTATTATGGAAATCGTCGATCATGTTATTGCATTGGAGGATGGAGAACTTGCCGTTGAACCAACCGTCTAACCGCCGTCGCAGGAGGCTTGCGATCGGAGCTGCCTCAGCCATTGTCGCCGCAACCATGCTTTCGGGCTGTTCCCTGCTTCCTACGAAGGAAACAACGCTGCAGCCGCCGCTTATTAAACCCGCAGCAGAGAAGGTCGATGCCGTCGATGTGAAGAAAGGGACGATCGAGCGTTATTTCTCCGGCTCGGCAGTTGTCGCTTCCAGCCATACGGTGCCGGTGTTTTATAAAGAAAGCGGCAGATTGAAGGAGATTTATGTGTCGCAAGGAAACGAAGTGAAGGCAGGTCAATTGATCGCCGAGCTCGACAGAGGCGATTTGGACCTGCGGCTCAAGCTGGAGAAGCTGAATCTCGAACGCGCCCAAATCGCCTTGAATAGTGCTTTACGGGACGGCATCACGGGCAATGAGCTTCGCTTGAAGCAGATCGATTTGGAACGCGAGCAGATTACGATGGATTCCATGCAGCAGCAATTGGATTCCGCGAAGCTGGTAGCCCCGATCAGCGGGGAGATCGCATATCTGGATACGAAGGCGGCTGGCGACAGCATCAACGGGTATACGCCGCTCGTAACGATCGCTGATCCGAAAGAGACGTACCTCGTTTATGCGGCCGATGACGCGAAGCTGATTTCTTCGATCGAACGCGAGATGCCCGTCGAAATTACTTTGAACGACAAGAAAATCGCAGGCAAAGTGCTGCAAGGACCGCTGGATGCTCCGATTACCGGCAATGCCGAAGTGGATGAGCGCAATACGAAGCTGCTGTATGTCGGCATCTCCGATCCGTCCGTCAAGATCGAGCTTGGCAAATCCGTTCAGATCAAAATCGGATTGCAGAAGAAGACCGGAGTCGTTGTCATTCCGCGCAGCGGGCTGCGGACGTATTTAGGACGCACGTACGTTCAAGTGGCCGACGGCGACCGCCGCAAGGAAATCGACGTGGAGCCGGGTATCATGACGCAGACGGACGTCGAGATCGTGAAGGGATTAGATGAAGGCATGAAAGTCATATTGAATAACTAATCCCTGCGGATCAGGCGAGAAGAGGTGAAACGATGCCAATTATAACGATGATTTTTCGGAAAATGGGGAAGAACCGATGGCTTCAGCTTAATTTATGGCTGGGACTTACCATATGCGTCGCGTTGTTCAGTTCCATGCCGCTTTACTCGCATGCCATACTGCAGCGCACGCTGTTCAAAGAGCTGCAGCAGCTGCAAAAGGATAGCGACGAGTACCCGGGCATGCTGCAAGCGACGACTTCCGTGTCGGGAGGACGTTCGTTCGCAACGACGCATTCGTTGATTCAGAAGGCTGACAATTACATGGCGGGCGCGCCGAAAAGGCTTGGCCTGGACGTGCAGTCCTATATCATGTCGCGCAGCACGCAGTCGTTCAGGGTGCTGCCTGTCGATGCATCGGCTCAAGAGAAGCGCGAACTCGTCGTTTCCGGCAGCTTCCGTACCGTGTCGGATTTCGATAAACGTCTGAAAGTAATCGACGGGCGCTTGCCGGATCCGAAGCGCAACGACGGCGTTTACGAGGTTGCCGTCACGCAAAAGTTCATCATCGATCTGAAACGCGACCTCGGCAGCGAGCTGGATTATACGACCAAGGAAGGCGCTAAGATTCGCATCATTCCGGTCGGAATCGTGGAATCCAAGCAAGCGAACGCTTACGATCAGTTCAATGTGGAAGCCAACAACGCGTCCTTTTACATCCCTTACGAGCAATTCAATCATGATTTCGTCGACAACGAAGGCCCGCTCAAGCTGTCGGTTCTGATGTGGCAGTATTCGCTGGATTATTCGCAAATGAATATCGACAAAATCGATACTTACGTGAAAGAATTCAACGCGATGACCAACTATTTCAACACCCGCGTAGGTATCGGTAATGTCAAAATGCCGGCCAAGACGCCGATCGCGACGTATTCGGAGAAGAAGGACAAGCTGAACCTTATGCTGTGGTCGCTTTATTCGCCGGTTATGTTCATGCTTGCGTTCTATCTCTACATGGCGGCCAATCTCATCATCGACCGGCAGAAGACGGAAATCTCGGTGCTCCGCAGCCGCGGCGCGAGCCGGTTGCAGATCATGTCCGTATTCCTGTTCGAGAGCGTGCTGCTCGGTTTGCTGGCGCTTGCCGCCGGGCCGTTCATCGGCGTTTATTTCACCAAGCTGCTCGGCGCATCGAGCGGATTCCTGGAATTCGTGCAGCGCGCCAAGCTGGAAGTCGTCCTGAACAGCACTTCTTATCTGATCGCGACTTCCGCGGTAGCAGGCTCGATCATTCTTATTCTGATTCCGGCTTTCTTGGCTACGAAGGTGACGATCGTCGGGCACAAGCAGCAAATGGCGCGGATGACGAAGCTGTCGTTCTGGCATAAGATCGGCGCCGACTTCATCTTGATCGGCATTTCGATTTATATGCTGACGCGTTTCAACAATCAGCTCACCGACTTGAAGAAGCTTGCGCTCGATCCGACATCGATCCAGGTGGATCCGCTCATGTTCTTCATGCCGGCGATATTCTCGCTCGGAGCGGGGCTGTTCATTCTTCGGGTTTACCCGTGGTTCATTAAGTTGATCTTTTGGATCGGCCGCAAATGGTGGACGCCTGCGCTCTATTCCACCTTGCTGCAAATCAGCCGCTCCTCTACGCAGTATCTAACGATCAAAGTGTTTCTGATCATGACGATCGCGACGGGGTTGTTCAGCGCGAACGCCGCACGAACGATCAATGGGAACATGGAGGACCGGATTCAATACACGACCGGCTCCGACATTCAGCTTTCCGTGCATTGGGACAATGATAAGCCGCCTCCGCCGCCGCCGGGTGCGCCGCAAGGCGGAGACAGCGACGATACGACCGTTGAGAAACCGAAGGTCGTCACGTACACGGAGCCGTCGTTTATTACGATGACCCAGCTGGCAGGCGTCGATTCGGCCGCGCGCGTGTTCAGAAAGCCGAACGCCAGCTTCACGGCCGGCGGGCAGAACGGTGCCGTTACCTTGTACGGCATCGACACGTACGATTTCGGCAAAGTCGCCTGGATGCGGGGCGGACTGCTGCAATATCCGCTGAATAGCTACTTGAACCTGATTGCCTCGAATCCGAAGGCAGTGCTCGTATCGCGTTCGATGGCGAAGCAGTACGGCGTGAAGGCCGGCGATACGATTTCCGCGAAGTGGGAAGGACTGGACAGCGCTGACTTCATCGTATACGGCATTGTCGATTACTGGCCGGGCTGGAGCCCGCTGCCGGTGTCGGGGGATGCAGACGATCCGAATGTCAGATTGCCGAATCTGATCGTCGGCCAGCTGCCGTATATCCAGAACCATCTGGCGCTTGAGCCGTACGAAGTATGGATTAAGCTCAAGGACGGAGCGGGCAGCAAGGTGATTTACGACGATCTGATCAAAAAAGAAATTCCGATCGAAAATCTCGTCGATGCGAACCAGCTGCTCATCCGTTCCAAGAATGACCCGTTCCGACTGGCCATTAATGGCGTCATGACGCTCGGCTTCGTCATCTCCATGCTAATCAGCTTCTTCGGGTTCCTGTTGTTCTGGGTGCTCACCTTGTCCAGCAGAACGCTGCAGTTCGGTATTCTGCGGGCGATGGGGATCTCGTTCAGGCAAATCATCGGGATGCTGCTCAGCGAGCAGCTGCTGACCTCGGCGGCGGCGATTCTATTCGGTGTACTCATAGGAAACACCGTTAGCCGATTGTTCGTACCGCTGTTCCAGCTGTCATTCAACGCTTCGGACCAAGTGCCGCCGTTCTCGATCGTTCGTCAATTGAGCGATTACGTGCAGCTGTACAGCGTCGTCGGCTTTATGCTGATCGTCGGTCTGGCCGTACTGGGTATCCGCGTATCACGCATGAAGATCACGCAGGCGCTGAAGCTAGGGGAGGAATAAGCGATGATCCATTGCGACGGACTTGTGAAAATCTATAAAACCGACGATCTGGAGGTCGTCGCGCTGCAAGGGCTGGACCTGCACGTCGAAGCGGGCGAGCTGATGGCCATCATCGGCAACAGCGGCAGCGGCAAATCGACGTTGCTGAACATGCTGGGCGGTCTTGACCGCCCATCGGCCGGCAAGCTGATCGTCGACGACAAAGATCTATTGAAATTTACGGAGCGCGATCTCGTGAAATATAAGCGGGAAACCGTAGGCTTCGTATGGCAAAACAACGCGCGAAACCTGATTCCGTACTTGACGGCGCTCGAGAACGTGGAGCTTCCGGGTTTGCTTAGAGGGACCAACAAACGGATGCGGGCATTGGAGCTGCTGGATGCCGTCGGCCTTAGCCATCGCATCAAGAATCGGCTCAGCGAGCTGTCGGGCGGCGAGCAGCAGCGGGTGGCAATCGCCATCGCGCTGTCGAACGAACCGAAGTTGCTGCTCGCGGACGAACCGACGGGATCGCTGGACACGAGGATGGGGAATCAAATTCTGGATCTGTTCCGCGAGCTGAACCGCAGCATCGGCATTACGATCGTCATCGTTACGCATGATCCGCTGCTGGCTCGTAAAGTAGACCGCGTCGTGGCGATCCGAGACGGCAAGACTTCCTCGGAGATTATCAGGCGCCAATCGTACGCAGAGGAACTGGCCGCCTTGGAGAATGGCGACGTCGCCGCCGGGGAGGAAAGCCATGTGGAATATGCCGTCATCGATAAGTCCGGACGGCTGCAAATTCCGTCTACCTACCTGCAGGCGGATGAGTTTAAAGAGAAGAACAAAGTGCGCGTGGAGAAAGAAGACGGGCGGATCATCATTTATCCGCCGGAAGCCTAAATCCTGCTCGACACGGCATGAAACCGAGACCGCTTCGTGATGAACGCGGTCTTTTTTTTATGATAAGAATCATAGCGGCATAGGCAACCGATACTGAATGCGAGCAGCAGGCTTGCATCAATTAATTAATTCATAGTTTACGGGTAGGAATAATGGTTGTATAATATTCCTATCCAGTGTTGAATAAGGGGGAGCTAACCATATGCCAAAAGTGATCATCATTAACGGAAGCCCGAATCCGGTATCCCGTCTGAACGGTATTCTGCAGTACGCCGAGGAGAAGCTAGTCTCGCTCGACTGGGACATCGTCGAACTGCATGTGGCGTCGCTTCCTGCGGAAGACTTGATCAAAGCCCGTTTCGACAGCCCGGCAATTGCTGAAGCAAGCCGTCTCGTAGCGGAAGCCGACGCGGTCATCATTGCAAGTCCCGTTTATAAAGCGTCTTACACGGGCGTACTGAAGACGTTCCTGGATCTCCTGCCGCAGAAAGGGCTGGCCGGCAAGATCGTTCTCCCTCTTTTCATCGGCGGAACGATTGCTCATCTGCTCGCCATCGATTTCTCCTTGAAGCCGCTCCTGTCTTCGTTGTACGCGAAGCATGTGGAGACGGGCGTCTACGCGGTGGATTCGCAGATTTTGAAAACCGACGAAGGCACGTTCATCATCGAAGAAGAGTTGGCGCAGCGCTTGAATGCGGCAATTGCCTCCTTCGTGGAGACGACGCTGCTGCTGAAACAATCGTCGACAACCACGGCAGCCTATTAATTTAAAGCGAGTCAAGCGACAGCATTGCGTGACGCCTGCGCGGCTGCGACGCCTAATACCTACGCAAACTGAAAAAAGCAGCGGTTCCGGAAGATGACTTCCGGAATTCCGCTGCTTTTTGGTTTGTCGACAGCCGATTACTTGGTCAGCTGCTCCATTTGCTCGATCAGGCTTTCGAAAACGCTCATCGCATCGATGATCGGCTGCGGCGAAGACATATCGACGCCGGCCTTTTTCAAGATATTGATGGAATAGTCGCTGCCGCCGCTCTTCAGGAAACCGAGGTAGCGTTCCACTGCCGGCGCGCCTTCCTCCAGGATTTGCTTGGAGAAGCTGGTTGCCGCGGAGAAGCCAGTCGCATATTTGAAGACATAGAAGCTGGTATAGAAATGCGGGATACGCGCCCATTCCATTTCGATGTCTTTGTCGATGACCATGCCTTCGCCATAGTAGAGCTTGTTGAGATCGTAGTAGATTTTGCTCAGATCCTGCGGCGTTAAGGACTCGCCATCCTCTGCGCGCTGATGAATGATCATCTCGAATTCCGCGAACATCGTTTGACGGAATACCGTCGTGCGGAACTGATCGGCGTAGTAGGTTAGCAGATACATTTTCTCTTTCGGATCGGTCGACTTCTTCAGCATGTAATCCATGAGAAGCGCTTCGTTCAGCGTCGAGGCGACCTCAGCCAGGAAGATCGTGTATTGCGCGTCGCGGTAATCCTGGTTGCCGTCGGAGTAGTAGGAATGAAGCGCATGGCCCATCTCGTGCGTCAGCGTGAACATGCTGTTCAAGTTATCCTTGTGGTTCAGCAGGACGTATGGATGCGTGCCGTATGCACCCCAGCTGTAAGCGCCGTTTCGTTTGCCTTCATTCTCGTACACGTCGATCCAGCTGTCTTCGAAGCCGCTTTGCAGCACGTTCAAATAATCTTCGCCGAGCGGCTTCAAGCTTGCTTTGACCGTTTCTTTGGCCTGCTCGTAAGTGATGTCCATCTTGAACTCATCCACGAGCGGCGCGAACAGGTCGTACATGTGCAGCTCGTCGACCTTCAGCAGTTTCTTGCGCAGCTCCATATAGCGGTACATCAACGGCATAGACTTGTGGACCGTTCCGATCAGGTTCGTGTACACTTCCTTCGGAATGTTGTCCCCGTAGAGCGACATTTCGAGCACCGACGGATATTTGCGCGCGCGAGAGTAGAAAACGTTCTTCGTTACGTTCGCGTTCAGCGTGGCGGCGATCGTGTTTTTCAATTTGCCGTACGTGTCGTACATCGCCTTGAAGGCTCCTGCGCGCACGTCGCGGTTTTTGCTTTCGAGGAACTGTATGTAGCGGCCTTGGGTCAGCTCGACTTCTTCGCCGTTCTCGTCTTTCACTTTCGGGAACTTCAGATCGGCGTTGTTCAGCATGCTGTAAATCGTGCTTGGCGCTTGGCTGACGTTACCGACCTGCGCGAGCAGCGCTTCCTCCGATTTGGAGAGCACATGCGCTTTCTGGCGGCGCATTTCTTCTAACGTTTGGCGGTATTTCGCCAAGTCCGAATTTTCGATCATCGCTTTCAAAGCATCATCGGGAAGAGCGAGCACTTCCGGCGTGATGAAAGACAGCGCCTCGCCGGTTTCGACGCTCAGCTTCTTGGATTTCTCGGAGAGCGCCTGGAACGTCGGCTCTGCCGTATCTTCGTGATGCTTCATGTTGGCATATACATAGAGGCGTTCGACTTTAAGCGACAGATCGTCTTCGAGCTGGAAACAGGCTTTCAGTTGAGCCGGGTCGGCCAGCTTGCCTTGGTAGGCTTCGACGCTTTTCATTTGCTCTTTCGCTTGTGCGTATTCCTTGTCCCATGCGGCTTGATCCGCAAATAAGTCCTCGAGCTTCCAGCGGTGTTCGGTTGCGGTCTCGGATCGTTTCGGTACGTGGTTCATAGGAACCCTCCTCGCCTCGGTTTGAGATGGTGAATCGGTGGATGCGGCATGGGGTGCTTGCGGGGGCAAGCCGTCCGCGCTGCCTTGCAGCAGCGAGAACGAGAGAACGATCGGCAGCCATTTCATGCCGGAGGTCACGCTCCTTTGACAGAATGTGCCTCTTAGTGTGACCCGGCCGCGCGTTCGTTATGACCCCATCGTCGTCAAACTGTAAACGATTAAGAAAAATGCAAAGGCGATGAAGACGATGGCCGCGATGGCCAACCCTCTGCGCAAGCTTGCGGGAATATTGTTTCGCTGCATAAGAATGATGCCGCCCAGCGAAAAAGCCGCGATGATGAAAATAATCGTCGATGTTATATCCACGTGACTTAGATCTCCCCTTCGCACAACCTATGCATGATTGCATAGGGTTATGTTCGCTAAACAGGTCCCGGTTTCCTTCTTGATGGAAGGGCGTTCCAGTTAAACCTCGCGGAAATTGTCCATGATCGCGGCGCGTTCTTCTTCGGTGCCTTTGAAGTCCGCTTGACGGAAGCGATTCTCCGCCCAGTGCAGCATTTCCTGACGGCTGACGAACGTATGGCATTCTTCGCCCCATTGATCGGAAATTTCGCGAACGATCAGCGTCTTGCCTTGGACCTCTACGTTAAGCATGTTGTATTTGTCGGTTTTATAGATTTGAACTTTTTTAAACATAATGACCATCCCTTCGAAAATAAAGCTTGTGTATCCTACCATGATAGCCAATAAACAGGGTAGAAATCAAATGGAACCCATGTTAAAATATGTCATCCGCACTTATCGGAGGCTGAGTTAGGCTTCGGCGGAAAGCGGAAGAGCATGAGTTGAGACGAGTAGAGCAGAGTCGAGATGAGGAGAGATGAGGATGAGTCAACATTATGAGCAAGTCGGCGTAGCCGTCACATGCCGCAGCTTTGAAGAGTACGTTCGTATGTTCGATCTACGAGAGCAGAGGTTGGAGGGACGCATTCTGGATATCGCCGGAGGCGCGTCGTCCTTTACGGCCGATGCGGTTGCTGGCGGGCTGGATGCTTATGCCGCGGACCCTAGATATGCGCTTGATTACGAGGTGCTGATCAGGGAAGCGACGGAGGAAATCGCCGTGTCGGCGGCGAAGATCGCGAAGCTGGCCGATAAGTTCGATTTCAGTTATTACGGCAGCGTGGACAATCACCGCGCGAACCGGGAAGCTTCATTGCTGCGGTTCGAGGCGCATTTCGGGCAGCCGGAGGAGCGCGCCAAGCGATATACTGCCGCAAGCCTGCCGCATTTGCCGTTGGAATCGGATTCTTTTGATATCGTGCTTTGCAGCCACTTCCTGTTCCTTTACGAGGATCAGTTTGATTATTCGTTCCACCGTGACGCGATCCTGGAGATGATGCGGGTTTGCAAACCGGGCGGGACCGTACGGATTTATCCCGTCATGTCGCTGAGATGGACGCCTTATGCGCATATGGATGAGCTGCTGGAGGCCATTCGCGGGGCAGGCGGATCACCGGGGTTTTTTACGTCCAAGCTGCCTTTTATTCCTGGATCAGAGCTTGGTCTATTTGTCAACCTTTAATTGCACAATTCCCCCTCTGGGCATATAATGCAGGAAGCCGCCGGGTAACGGCGCTCATTTTTAGGAGGTTTTCACATTGAAAGGAACAGTGAAGTGGTTTAACGCAGAGAAAGGCTACGGCTTCATCCATGTTGAGAACGGCGAAGACGTGTTCGTTCATTATTCCGCGATCCAAGGCGAAGGTTTCAAGTCTTTGGACGAAGGGCAATCCGTTGAATTTGATATTACGCAAGGCAACCGCGGACCACAAGCCGCTAACGTTATCAAATTGTAAGATCCTTGCTTCCCGAGGGAAGCTTCTTATAATGGAGTAATGAAACAGAACCATTGCGTATCGATATCCCGGCCTATTGGCCGGTTTTTTTTTCGTTGTCGGGAACTATGAAGAACGAGAAGCACGAGAATTGGCCCGCGTGGCAGAATCAAGCTGTTGCTGGCGGTGCCGAACAAGAGGTTGGCGAAGATCGAGATGAATGGGCCAAGGGAATAGAAACCCCGGTATAGCATATAGGGAACAAGTTTTTGCGCTGGATTTACACTCTATGAAATGGTACATTAAAGGACGGAGGTTTTGAGACGTGAACCATTACTTTTCATGGGATGACCGGCTTGGAATCTCGCTGCCGACGCTTAATCAGGAGTGGGAGCAATACAATGAAGCGGAACAGACGTTCATCGTCACGCAGTGGGAAGACATTCGCGGGACGATTCCCGACCGGGTTATTGCTTTGGAACGAGTCATTAATGTGAAGCAGGCGGAGCTCTTCGAAGAAGAAGACTTCGAGCGTTCCTGCTGCATTAATTCGGATATCGCGGATTTGGCCAGCCGGATTAACGATTTGCATATCTGGTACCGTATGAATCAAGAACTCGACAACAAGCGCCATTCCTAATCAGTGGAGTGGAACAAAGGAGGGCGCCCATTGATGAACAAGTCAGCACAAGCCCGCCAACTGCCCAAAACACCCGTTACCCTCATGTATAGGGTATACAAATACGTGTTGCCTGAAGTGCGCGCGGAGCTGGCTCGTTTACGGGTCATCGCCGAACGTATTCCGGATCATGAATTGCGCGTGCAAGCGCTAGCCAGCATGACAAGCAAACAGTTTCACTGCGAAGGCGGCGGAATTTATGCAGCCGGTAATTTAAAGCGCAGGCATCTCCTTGTTCCCTTGATCGTTTGTTTGCAAACGATCAGCGATTACTTGGACAATCTGTGCGATCGAAGCACGTCGCTGGATCCCGGCGATTTTCGCCTGCTGCACCAATCCATGCTGGATGCCGTTAACCCTGATGCTCCGCTTCAGGATTATTATGCTTTGCGTGCGGAACGGGACGACGGTGGTTATTTGCATGAACTGGTTCATACCTGCCAAGCCTGCGTGAAGCAGCTGCCCGCTTATGCGCTCGTCCAGTCGTACGTTACGGAACTGGTCGGCTTATACGGCGATCTGCAAGTGTACAAGCATATCGTGAAGGAGAAGCGGGAGCCTGCTTTGCTGGCATGGTGGGAGCAGCATCGCCATACCGTTCCTCAGCTCCAATGGAACGAGTTCGCGGCCGCAACGGGCTCCACGCTCGGCATGTTCATGCTTTTCTTAACCGCATCGGATGAGCTATGCACGCCCGAGGATGCGCTGCGGGTCCGCAATGCGTATTTTCCGCATGTGTGCGGGCTTCATATTTTGCTCGATTATTTGATTGATCAGGAGGAAGATCGAATCGGCGGCGATTTGAACTTCTGTAATTATTATAGCAATCAGAGTCTGCTTATCGAACGGATCGGTACGATCGTCGAATGGGCCCGCAAGGACGTCGACAGTCTGCCTGCGCCAAGGTTTCATCGCATGGTCATCGAAGGATTGATCGCGCTTTATTTATCCGATCCCAAGGTCAGCGGACAGAAGGACGTAAAGCTGGTTTCCAAACGGCTTATGCGTAGAAGCCCATTAACGCGCCTATTCTTCTGGGGAAACAGCGTCGTTATTCGCAAACGCCAATCTTCAAACTGAATCAATGCTTGCTTACAGATAACATAGAGGAGTGAAGTAGAATGTCAGAAGTAAAATCGATTGCCGTTCTTACCAGTGGTGGAGATTCGCAGGGCATGAACGCTGCGGTGCGCGCCGTAGTAAGAAGCGCCCTGTATCATGGTCTTGAGGTATACGGCGTTCAACGCGGTTACCAAGGTCTGCTTAACGATGATTTGCGCAAAATGGATCTTAGAAGCGTAGGCGACATTATCCAACGCGGCGGAACGATTCTGCAAACCGCGCGCTGCAAAGAGTTCCTGACGCCGGAAGGCCAGCAGAGAGGCGCGCAAGTACTGCGCGATCGCGGCATTGACGGCCTTGTCGTCATTGGCGGAGACGGCTCTTATCAAGGGGCGAATAAACTGTCCAAACTCGGGATCAAAACGATGGGCCTGCCGGGCACGATCGATAACGATATTCCGTTCACGGATTATACGATCGGCTTCGATACGGCAGTAAGCATCGTCGTCGATGCGATCAACAAGCTGCGCGACACGATGACGTCGCATGAACGTTCGTCCGTGGTCGAGGTCATGGGACGCCACTGCGGCGACATCGCCTTGTACGCCGGATTGGCGAGCGGCGCCGAGACGATCATCGTGCCGGAAGTGCCGTTCGATCTGGACGCGGTTGCGAACCGGATGAAAGAAAACTTCGCATCCGGCAAACGCCATAGTATCATTGTCGTTGCCGAAGGCGCCGGCACGGGAGAAGAAATCGGCAACGGCATCATGACGCGCTGCGGCATGGAACCGCGCGTAACGGTGCTTGGCCATATTCAGCGCGGCGGCTCCCCGACGCACAACGACCGGATCTTGGCAAGCCAGCTTGGCGACTTCGCGGTCCGCAAGCTGATGGAAGGCGATTCCGGCAAGGCATGCGGCATCATCAATAACGTATTGACCGTGACGGATATCGATACAGTCGTCAATACGAAGAAGCCGTTCAACATGGAGCTTTACAACCTCGCGCTGCGTCTTTCGCAATAAGAAGCCTTATTTATAAGGACTGGTGAGCCTTAAACGAGCGCCATTTGGGTCAACTATCCAGGGCGGCTGCGTTTAGGGCTTTCTTTATACTGATGGGGCGGCTTATGCTTCTTTCAGGATAGCGGACGAATCGGATAACAACATTTGGAAGAGGAGACGGCTGCAATGTTTTTGTACAAGATCGAAATCGAAATGGAAGAGGCAACCGGACATTTGATCGTCCTTGCCGAGACCGACGAGAAAGCGTTCGAAACGGTGGACAGCCAATTGGAGCGCCATTACGTGAAGATGCCCGTGCTCAAATCCGCGGCGATTGTGGAGAAGAAACGGACGACTTCCGGCTCCGGTTATTTTATTCCGCATCAGCTGTAGACAAGCATTAACTAATTAGGTCGTATTTCCCTTGACTGAATATACTTTGCATACTAATATGTATGTAAATGTTTCGTTTTGAAGAGGGGGATTTATGATGCGTATTACCATTATCGCGGGCGCAACCCGCCGTGAATCTACAAGCGCTCTGCTGTCCGCGTATATTGCGAACGTGATGCGGGAGGAAGGGCATGAAGTGACGCTGTTCGATCTGCGCGAGAAGCCGCTCCCGTTCTATGACGACGATGACGAGGAAATGCATCCGAACACTTCGGAACTGCTGGATGCCGTATTTCATGCCGACGCGGTCGTATTGAGTACGCCGGAGTATCACGGAAGCCTGTCGGGCGTCTTGAAGAACGCGCTGGACTACTTGGGCAAAGGTCAGTTCGGTGACAAAGCGGTCATGCCAGTCTGCTCGTCCGGAGGCGCAGTAGGCGTAAGCTCCCTGCAGCAAATGCAGGCGATCGTGCGCAATCTGCACGGCATCAACTCCCCGGAGTGGATCTCGATCGGCGGCTCGCAGCGTCAATTCTTGCCGAACGGATCTCCGGAATCCGAGGATGTCCGGAATCGCGTACAACGAACGGTTGCCTATTTCTTGCAGTTTGCTGCGAAACTTCGCGCATAACGATCGGCAAGAACAACGTTCGGGAACTATGGACGTTCGCAAATCACGAAAAAAAGCTCTGTGAAAAGGATGCGGAAGAAACAATTCCGTTCCGGCTTCACAGAGCTTTTCTGTTTGTTCAACTTCTTAATAGCTCGCGTCCGCCGTATATCGGTTATTGGCGTTCCACAATAAATATTCATCTACGCCGGATTCATGCAGCGCTTTGATCTGCGCTTCGATTTGAGGTTTGCCGTAGGAAATATAATGGCCTTTCCCGAGCCAGCTTGCCGTGAAATCTTGAATCCACGGCCGGATGACAGGCTTATAGGAGCCGATGGGATCGAGCTTCTTATGGGTATCCTTCATGGCGCCTTTGATCGTCGCGTACGGATCGGTATCAGGATCCTTCACGTCGAACCAGCCCGTTCCGTAGTGGCTCGGATAGATCATCGGCGAGATGACGTCCACGTTCTTGGAGATTTTCACGAAGTCTTGCCCGATTCCTTCCGCCGCCGGAACGGAGGCCGCATAGCCGAAAATATCGACTGAAACCCGGACTCCGAGCGGCTCCAGCTGAGCCTTGGCATACTTCACGAACGCCGCGATCGTATCGACGCGCGAATCCTTCGTCTTGTCGAACACGAGGGAGTCGGCTTTCTTCTCGAAGCCCTCGGGAAAGCGCACATAGTCGAACTGAATTTCTTTGAAGCCCATTTTGGCTGCTTCTTTGGCGACCGCGATATTGTAATCCCATACTTCTTTGCGGTAGGCGTTCACGAAGCTGTCGCCTTTGCCGTTCGCCCAGACCGATCCGTCCTTGCGCCGGAACGACAGCTCCGGATGGCTCTTGGCGAGCATCGTATCCTTGAAGACGACGATCCGCGCGATCGGGTAAACGTCATGCTTCTTCAGCTTCGCCATCATGGCGGGCATGTCGCGGATGAATTTCTGCGGTTTGCCGTATTTGAGCAGCTCCGGGTTCGTCGTCGGGAAAGTTATGTACCCCAGATCATCCTTCACGTCGATGACCATACTGTTCAATGCCGTATCGTCGAGCAGCTTGAGCAGCGTTTCCATGCGCGAACCTCCGGCACTGTAAGCCGTGACGTAGATTCCTTTGACCTTCGGGGCTTCCGGCTGCGGGTCGCGCTTGACGATATCCGTGCCCGTGCTGCCGGATTCAGTTCCGTCGACAACGCCGGTGCCGGGATTGGATGGCGTTGAGCCGATCTGTCCGAGTCCGGGAGTCGCCGGAGACTGAGCGAACGCGTTCGGCTGCAGCTTGGCGGCAGGGGCCGTCAGAAGCGTTGCGAGCAGCTGCTGCGTCGATGCCGTTTCCGTCCCTTGGGCCGCGGTGGACCCTGTCATAACGTGAAATAATAATAGTAATGCGGAAATGAGCGTATCCATTGCATCCTCTCCCCGTATGCAAAGTCACTTCGATTATAATTCAGCCGCCGATGCAGGCACAGAGGTATTTCGGAGCAATTTGCCGTATCGCTGGGTCGCCCCTTATATAGATATAAACAAAAAAAGAACGAGAACAACAAGTTGTTCTCGTTCCATCGATCTATTGCAAAAGCACTTCTCTTTGGTGCTCGCAAATACTTTGCTGTACGATTTCCATCGCGTCTTCCGGTTCCAGCCATGCCAGTCCATCCCGCAGAACGATATTTAAATTCAACTCCCGTTCCGTGAGGAAAGGCACTAATTCAGGTGCAAGCTTCTCCACAATCTGTACGAGTCTGACCGTTTCCATATCCATGAAGCATCACCCTTTCATCGTAATGGAGGGTAAAACGTATGGCACGAAACTTTGTTGTACGGGATAGTTATATTATAACAGCCGAAGTTTGAAAAACCTAGTGTTCCTTGCAAAATTCCATGTTTGCCTCCGCCTGTTTATGGACGGCCGGATTACAGTGCCGGCTTGCGGAAGTCGCCCAAGACGCCGACCGTTTCCACGATGTTGACGAATGCTTTCGGATCGGTTGCGGTAATGATTTTGCGGAGTTCATTCAACTCGTAACGCGTCGTCACCGTCATCAGCATATCGTATTCTGTATTCGTGTAGCCGCCTCGAGTACGAATGACCGTTACGCCGCGATACAGCGGAATAAGCGCCTCGCGCATCGCTTCGGTTTGCGAGGTGACGATGAACGCCGTCATTTTCACATGATTGATGTGGATCAAGTCGATGATCTTGCCCGTGGTGAAAATCGAAAGCAGGGAGAAGAGGGCGACATCCCAATCGTTTGTCAGAAAGCCGAGCGCCGCAATGACGGTTCCGTTCAGGACGAAGATAAGCATCCCGATGGAGATATCCCGTTTGCGCGTCACGATGGCGGCGATAATATCGAAGCCGCCGGACGATGAGCCGGCCCGCAGCGCCAGCCCGCTGCCGAATCCGACGACAACGCCGCCGAAGACGGCGCCCAGCGTCAAATCCGCTACAAGCGCTTTAACCGGAATGAGCTGCATGAAGACAGTTGTCGCAATGACGGCAACTAAGCTCCAACTGACAAACCGCAATCCGAGTACGCGCCATCCCCAGATTAGAACGGGGACGTTTAGAATAAAATAAAGCCAGCCGATGTTAAGGCCGGTCGCGTAGCCGACGATCATCGTGATCCCGGAGACGCCGCCGCTGATCATTTTATGGGGAATGAGCAGTTGATTGAAACCGTATGCGATCAGCAGGGCGCTGATAAGTGTCGTTGCCGCTATTCTGGACGTTCTCATGTCGGATTCACCTCGAAATCTAGTTGCCAAGACTGTCGCTTAGTATGTGTTATTAGTCCTTGCTGGTATTCTGAAATACAGTTGTGCTATAATGAACTGTATATTTTCTGTAGGATGCAGATAGAAGGAGATTGAAACAGTTTGAAAACATTTGCTGAATTCGGTTTGGAGCCTAAAGTGCTGCAAGCCATAACGGAGCTTGGATTCGAGGAATCTACCCCGATCCAATCCAAAGCCATTCCAATTGCGCTTACCGGTACCGACCTAATCGGTCAAGCTCAAACAGGAACGGGTAAAACGGCCGCTTTCGGAATCCCGCTCGTCAACAAGATTCCAGTAACGGAAGACCGTATCGTGGCGCTCATCATGACGCCGACTCGTGAGCTTGCGATTCAAGTCTCGGAAGAAATCGGGAAGCTTACTCGTTACAAAGGATTACGTTCATTGCCAATTTACGGAGGTCAAGAGATCGGCCGTCAAATTCGCGCATTGAAGAAGAAGCCGCAAATCATCATCGGTACGCCAGGTCGTTTGCTCGACCACATTAACCGTAAGACCATTCGTTTGGATGACGTTCAAACGGTAATCTTGGACGAAGCGGACGAAATGCTTGACATGGGCTTCATGGAAGATATTACTTCCATTCTTTCGCTGGTGCCTGAACAACGCCACACGATGCTGTTCTCGGCAACGATGCCGGCTAACATCCGCAAACTGGCAGATCAATTCTTGAAAGAGCCGCAGCATGTTTCGGTAATTCCGACACAAGTCAGCGCGCCAACGATTGATCAAGCTTACATCGAAGTGCACGAGCGTCAGAAATTCGATGCTTTGAGCCGTTTGCTCGACATGGAATCCCCTGAGCTTGCGATCATCTTCGGCCGGACGAAACGCCGCGTCGACGAACTGAGCGAAGCGTTGCAGAAGCGCGGCTATTCGGCCGACGGCCTGCATGGCGATTTGTCCCAGAATCAGCGTGACGCGGTCATGCGTAAATTCCGTGACGGCAGCATCGACGTTCTCGTTGCAACGGACGTTGCGGCACGCGGACTCGACGTTTCCGGCGTAACGCATGTTATCAACTTCGACTTGCCGCAAGATCCGGAGAGCTATGTACACCGTATCGGCCGTACTGGCCGCGCCGGCAAAGAAGGCACGGCGTGGTCGTTCGTAACGCCGCGCGAGCTTGATCACATGCACTTCATCGAGAAAGTAACGCGCCACAAAATCGCCAAAAAGCCGCTTCCAAGCATTGCGGAAGCGATCGAAGGCAAACAACGCGTAACGGCTGAGCGCATTCTTGAAGCATTGGACGGCGACGCCGTTCATGAGTTCAAAGCCATTGCGATCCAGCTTCTCGAGCAATACGATTCCGTCAATCTGCTTGCCGCGGCTATTAAGCTGATCACTGGCGAGAAGAAAGACGTGAATATTGAATTGACGCCTGAAGATCCGATCCGTGCGAAGAAACGCAGACCGGATGTTCGCACGAGCGGACGCCGTTTCTCCGGCGGTCCATTCGGCGGCGGCAACCGTACTGGCAGCGGCCCTCGTGGACGCGGCGAAGGCGGCGGCAGCAGCTACGGCGGCAATCGCGGCGGCTACGGCGGCAACCGCAGCTCAAGCGGCTCTAGCAGCAGCAGCAGCAACAGCGGCGGCGGTTATAACCGCGATCGCGACCGTGACGGCGGCTACAGAGGCCGTAACGAAGGACGTTCCGACGCTCCGCGTCGTCCGCGCCCTTCCGCAGATGAATAGATTATAAGACAAGACCGGGGCTTCCGTTTCACCGAGCAATCGGAGAAACGGAAGCCCCTTTTCATTTCGACATGCGTTGCGGTTGTTTTTAGCAAAGAATGCCTTTCGTAATGATAACGAGCAGTATGAACAGAACGAGAATGATAGCGGCGGATGATCCCAAGCCATGACCTGCATTGCTCACTAGCGGCAGCCTCCTTATGATTCGATCTGGGTGGTCTCGACACAATATGGTATTCATATAGGTGATCGCCGTTTAGACTCCGGCCCAGATTCCCGAAAATGGGCGTTGGCTTATCCGGTCGCCTATATTATAGTTAGCATAGGACGAAATGAAATCGCTTGCTAGGAGGACTCGGCAATAATGGAAATGAAGGGCATGATGGGCGGGTTTTACAAAATCTCGGAATGGATTATGCGTTTGTCCGTGACGAATATCCTTATGATGGTATGTTCCTTGCCATTTATTTTGGTATTGTTCCCGGTAATGTTCGCGGAAACGAACGATCAAGTGTTGAGCAACTTGATTCTGGCGGGCATTCTTGCTCCGTTTACGCTATTTCCTGCAATCGCTGCACTTTTTGGCGTAGCGCGTAAGTGGGTAATGGGAGAAGTAGACGTGCCGCTGCTGAAAACATTTTTCAAGAACTACAAGGAAGGCTATAAGCAAGCCATGCTCGGCGGTATCTTGTATGCGGTTCTCTTTACGATCCTCATCGTGGACTTCCGCGTATACTTGTCCAATCTAGGTTCTTGGGGCATCGTAGCCTACTTATTCGTAGCGTTGATCGTGCTCGTGGGCGTCTCGCTGTTGAACTTCTTCTCGATGCTGGTTCATTATCATATGAAAACGCTGCAGCTGCTGAAGAATGCCCTGCTGATTACGATCGGCCGTCCGCTTCGATCGCTGTCGACGGTTGTCATGTGCGGCTTTGTCATCTATATCAGTTTTAGCTCGCCTAAGCTGATGTTCCTTGTTCCGTTCTTCACGGGAAGCCTCGTGGCGGTAATTGCCTTCTGGAACTTCTACGGCATTTATACGAAGCTGCAACTGCAGGCGGAGAAAGCGGCGGAGGCGGAAGCCGAGGAAGAGCGCAAGCGCTTGGAGGAAGATGCGGCGATCATGCTGCCGAATACAGAAGACGGTCATACGTCCATTAAATAACGGCAGTCGTCACGTTTACTTTTAGCCTTAATCGGTCTATAATAGCAATACATCCTGCCGTGTTCGTTACGGCTTATCACTTGTTTTGAACCAATGGCTGTTTTTAGGGAGACTAAATCGAAACGCGGCTGACAAGCCCTCGAAAGGGGATCTCAAAAACGTTTCTGCGGCCACCCACCTGCGAGAGCGGGTTCAGAAACAAGCAAGTCGGACGGCATAGCGGGTTACTTACTAACGAAAAGGGGGCAACCCCTTTTTTTTATGTTACAAACTATGCTATGATAATTCTTAGCGTACATAGAAGACGTTGGAGGGGGAGATTACCTTTGTTGAAGCGGACCCTAATCGGGTTGCTGCGCAGTCACGAATTGACTGGCGATAAAGCGAAAGATCCGATGCTGAAATCCCATTATTACAAACTATCCCGAGAAAAAGCGTGGGAAGAAGTTGTCTCCACACTCAAAAAAATGCAAGGCTACAAAATTCTACACGAAGTGCAGTCCGTAGGTGAAATCGTGTTGGAGAAACGAACGATGACCGGTCGTACGATGGATATTACCGTCTCTGTTATCAACGTGAACCCAGTGACCTCAGCGGTCGACATTTATTCCGCGTCGCGCGGATCCTTCGGAGATTTAGGTTCCAACTACCGCATCATTCTTGATATTTACCGGACGCTCGACAAAAAGCTGGCTCAATATAAAACGAGCGGCATATAATAACGGGAAAAAGCGAGGAAGGGAATCCCTGTCCTCGCTTTTGTAATGAAAGAGAGCAATGCAGCTTTCCTTTATACGAGTGCTTTCACTGCGTTCAAAGCGTTCTCATAGTTCGGATGCTCCGTCATTTCGCTGAGTACTTCGATGTATTGAATCTTGTCATTAGCGTCAATCACGAAGATGGCGCGCATGTCGAGCTGGAATTCTTTGATCAGAACGCCGTAAGCTTCGCCGAAATTATTATTTTTGTAATCGGACAGCAGGACAACTTTATCGATGCCTGCAGCGCCGCACCAACGGGCTTGCGCGAATGGAAGATCTACGCTGACCGTAAGGATCGTGACGTTGTCGCCGAATTTGCCTGCTTCTTCGTTGAAACGGCGAGTTTGCGCATCGCAAACGCCTGTGTCGATGGAAGGCACGACGCTGATCAGTTTTACTTTGCCGGCGAAGTCCTTCAAGGAAACGACGTCAACGAGCGATTTGTTCAGTTGGAAATCGGGTGCTTGGTCACCAACCTTGAGTTCTGGACCGATCAGAGTAAGCGGGTTTCCTTTAAATGTCGAAACGCTTGTACGTTCTTGTGTCATTATGAAATAGCCTCCTTGAATGGAATTGGTTTCTACCAAATAATTATAAGCATAATGAATTACCGTTGTCCAATGAGGAGTGCGTAAAGGAAGGAGAACGCCATGATTTTTTTGCGTTATGAAAGCTTCAGGAGCTATTTGCGCATGTTTCCCGTCACGGCCGCCATCATTGCCATCAACATTCTCGTTTTTGCCGCGGATCACTTGTTTTTGAACGAACGGTTGTTGAATCACGGTTTCTTCTACAGTGCGCCGGGCGATAATTATTTCTCGCTGAACGAGCCTTGGCGTTACGTCACCGCGGTGTTCCTTCATTTGGATTTGGAGCATATCTTCTTCAACATGTTCAGCATTCTCGTGTTCGCCCCGCCGTTGGAACGGTTGCTTGGCCATGTTAAGTATACGGTGTTCTACCTCCTTTGCGGTATCGCAGGCAATCTGTTCAGCGCCATTGTCGAGCGTTCGACCGCGGGAGCCGGTGCTTCCGGTGCGATCTACGGGGTGTTCGGTGCGTATTTGTTCCTTGCCTTGATGAAAAAATCGCTGGATCCCGATTCGCGGAAGACAGTGTACACGATATTGATTTTCGGCGTCATCTATACGCTTATCGTGCCGGGGATCGGGATCTGGGCGCATTTCGGCGGGCTGTTAGCGGGCTTCGTGCTGTTCTACCTTTATGACGGATATTGGATTTCGAAACAGAATGGACGATATAGAAGGTAGCAGCAGCTTGCGGAAGGAACGCCGAAGCGCGAAGCGCCGGTTTTGAGGAAAAGGGGACGACATGGAGCTTCGACAATTGTATTATTTCGTAAAAGTAGCAAAACGGGAGCATGTCACGAAAGCAGCGGAGGAGCTGCATGTGGCACAGTCGGCCGTAAGCCGCCAAATCCACCAGCTGGAGGAAGAGCTGGGCGCCAAGCTGTTCCTGCAGAAGGGACGCAATCTTCAATTGACGCCAGTCGGTGCGTTGTTCCTGAAACGGGCGGAAGTGATATTGGCGGATCTGGAGCGGGCGGTCGTGGAAATCCAGGAGTTTCTCGACCCCGAGAAAGGGGAAGTCCGGCTTGGATTCCCGCACAGCCTGGGCATCTCGCTCATTCCGGAGGTCGTCTCCGCGTTCCGCAAGCAGAACCCGAACGTCAATTTCAGGTTCAAGCAGGGCAGTTACCCTTCGCTCATTCAGGACGTCATGAAGGGGGAAGTTGACCTTGCGTTCGTCTCGCCTTGCCCGGAAACGCATGCGCATGTCACGGGTCAGACGGTACTGACGGAAGAGCTGTTCGCGATTTTACCGCCCGGCCATCCGCTATCTGATGAAGCGTTCATCGACCTGGTCCAGCTGAAGGAGGAACCGTTCGTGCTCTTCAGCGACGGGTATTCACTCCGGCCGATCGTCTGGGATGCCTGCAAGGAAGCGGGCTTTACGCCGATTATCGGCTTCGAGGGCCAGGAGACCGATACGATCCGCGGCCTCGTTGCCGCCGGCATGGGCGTCAGTCTGCTGCCCGAGATGGCGCTGCACGGCTCCAGCAAGCTGCAGCCGGCGAAGGTGCGCGTCCGATCGCCGCGGGTCACCCGCACGATCGGGCTCATCTACCGGTCCAACGAGAAGCTGCCGCTCGTCGCCAAAGTGTTTCAACGATTCCTCCTTGATTTCTTTGCGTTCGTGGAAGCGAAGAACCGGTTGTAATCAAACCGTATATAGTGCGCTCTACATATAGCCTGGCGCGGACCGAAAGGGTCTGCGCCAGGCTTTTTTGTTTCAGGATTGAAGGGACATCCGCAGGGGGATAATGGAATTCGAGTAGACTTTAGTTCGGATGCGGAGGCGCGGCTGAGATGAGCAAAGAATGGCGGAGAGCAAGGCAAAGGCGGATTTTCGGCTTGGTGCTTGGCATGAGTCTCATATTGGTTGGCATGCTGCTGCGGCTTGCCTGGCTGCAGCTGTCGCCGGCCGAAACGGTCAGCGCCGATATCGCGCACTTGAAGTCGGAATCCGTCGCCCAGCGCGAGCGGGAACTCGTGCTGGACAGCGGGCGCGGAGACTTCTTCGATCGCAACGGACTTGCATTGACAGGCGAAACGTATGAATCGCTTGTGGTATTCCCGCTGCAGGCGCAGTCGCGAACGCGGATCGCCGGTGATGCCGCGGACTTGAAAGCACTGGCTTCCGCGCTGCATGTACAGCCCGATCACCTGCAACAGTGGATGCAGACACTGAAGGAGCCGGCATTCTGGCATCGGGACGGGGAACGGATACCGCTTAAACTGTCGAAACAGCAGCTGAATGCCATTCGTCCTCTTCGGTTGAACGGCGTGCGCATTCTGCCGTACCGCAGCCGTTACCCGGACGGCATAACGGTTAAGCATGCGATCGGCTATATTAGCCAGCATCCGGAGCTGCTAGCGGTTGACTATGATAAGCGATTAAAGGAAAGAACGATGAAGCTTTCGGATCAAACCGGCGGCGCCGGTTTGGAGCGTTCCCTTGACCGGCTGCTGCAGGGCACAGGACCGACGACCGTCTCCTACTTCACGGATGGGGCAAACAAGCCGATGCGTGGCTTGGATTGGCGGCTGACGAGCGCTTCCAATCCGTATTATCCGGTGCGGGTGAATACGACGATGGATCTCGCGATCCAAAACAAGCTGGAGCGCTATGTCGATGCGGAGGGGCTGCAGGAAGGAGCCGTCGTCGTCCTGGACGCGCGCAATGCGGATATCGTGGCGATGGTCTCCAGGCCGCAGCTTCCGCAGGACAAGCCTGCTGGCAGTGATCAGGATTATGTAAACCATGCCGTGCGGGCGGCGACGCCGGGATCGGTCTTTAAGCTCGTGACGGAAGCGGCGGCATTGGAAGCGCATATTACGAGCGAGAATGAACGGTTTCAATGCAACGGGGATTACGGGCGATACGGCCTGCACTGCTGGAAAAGGGGCGGTCACGGCGAGCTGACGCTGCAGGACGCGCTAGCCGGTTCCTGCAATGTCGTGTTCGCTCGGCTGGCGGAACGGATGGATGCGCGGACGTTATACGTGACCGCAGAGAAGCTCGGCATCGGGGAGCAAGTTGGCTGGGCAAGCGAAGCGGCGTTTGCGCCCTTCCCTAAGCCGCTGAGGCTGCTGCCGGAAGAGGAGGGCGGACATGTGTTTGCGCCGTTTCCAATCTCTCGAGACGGCGGACAGCTGGCGCAAACGGGCATTGGCCAGCGCGATGTACGCATTTCGCCTCTTCAGGCCGCTAATCTTGTCGTCACATTGCTGAACGGAGGTGTCGTGCAAGAACCGAGACTGGTTAGCGACATTCGCTACGGGAACGGTCTACTGCTGGCTAAGCTGCCGCGTCAAACCTGGCCTTCGCGTTATGGTCAGATTGGACGGCAGACGGCGAACGCGATTTTGGCTGGCATGCAGGCGGTCGTGGATCATGGAACGGGACAGAGCATTAGCGACGGCAAATGGTCCGTTGCAGGCAAATCGGGGACTGCGCAAGTAACCTGGCAGGGAAAGGAGCTGTTAAACCAGTGGTTCATCGGCTATGGGCCGCTGCGATCGCCCCGATATGCCGTTGCGGTGCTGTCCGAGAACCGAGGGCTCCATACCTCCAACCAAGCGACCAAGCTTTTCCGGGGCGTTATGGACGTTCTTGCGGACGGAGGGTGAACAAGAAAAAGCCGGTTCCATCATGAGATGGAATCCGACTCGTTATAAGGATTCGTGGCATTCTCGAACTCCCCCGTGGGGGAATGGATCCAGCGGTGGAAGTATCGCTGATCGTACAGCGCCTTCAGCAGGATCATGAGGATCGGCGATAATATAACGCCCGATACCCCGAAGATCGATAGGGAGATAATCATGAAAGCCAACATCGTGAAAGCCGAAACGCCGAGTGTATCGCCGGTGATTTTGGGCTCTAGAATTTGCCGCGTCAGCACGACGAGCAGCAAGAGCGCGGAAAGCCAGATCGCAAGCGAGAAATTCCCGACAATAAACAAGTAAATGATCCAAGGAATAAATACGGTACTTACTCCGAGCAGCGGCAGCACATCGAAGAAAGCAGCCAGCAGCGAGATGGATAAGGCATTTGGGACTTTAAGCAGCAACAGCGAGACGAAAATGACGATGAACGTGATGCTGATCAGCTTTCCTTGCGCTTTTAAGTAGCCTGCAATGCCAACGAACACATTTTCGCGCAGGAATTTAAAAGCCCGCTTGAACGTGTTAGGCGTTTTCTCTTGGGCGAGCCGCTTCCAATCATTAATTTCCAGGCTGAGAAAATAAGCGAGAATAATCCCAATTGAGAAGTTAATGATAAAGGTGGAGAACGACATTAAGTGACTGCCGAGCCAGCGCAGGAATTGGATGGCGATGTCGCTGCCCCAATCGGTGATGTAACCGATCACTTCTTCGGCCTTGTCTACGACATCGGGCGGCAGGCCCGAGATGCGTTCCTGAAGCTTGCCCGTATTCGATTGAAATTGGTCGACCAGCAGATGCTGGTAGGTCGGAAGCTTGTCCGCGAGTCCCAAGATTTGCGAGGTGACGATATAACCGGCGCCGACGAAAGCGGCCACGATGACCAGCGTAAATACCAGTACGGATATTCCGGAGGCGATCGACTTCTTCATCCCGAGACGGCAAAGCCAACGAGCAGGTGGTTCAATGAATAAATAAATGATAAACGAAAGGAAAATCGGTGTTGCGATGCGGTACATGTAGCTGAATACATACATGATCAGCCAGACTGTGACGACGATCAGCGCGATATCGAATGCGGTGCGCCAATATTTGCGGTAGAAAGAAAGCATATTGCACTCCTTTACAATCTATTATTCTAGTATAGAATACCATTATTTCCTAAAAAAGCGTTGTTTAATGCATCGTTAATTCGCCAGCGCAATGATTACTCTAACATACGTAGCCGATTTCTGCAGGGCTATGGTACAATGGATGGAGTCAATAGTCATTGGGCACATGGCACTCCCTCTTCCATGGACGTACAAGGTTTGAAATTAGAGGTGGTGGGAAAACAAGACATGGAAAACTTCCTGCTGTGGGGCTTTTATTTTTTGACGTTTTATGCGTTTTTGCCCGGTTTGGTCAGCCGTACATTCGGCTTTCGCGTATTCAAACGAGGGCGGGCGGAGCACGAAATCGCGCTGACGTTCGATGATGGACCGGATCCGGTTTATACGCCGCAGCTGCTTGATTTATTAAAGCGTTTCGACGCGAAAGCGACATTCTTCGTCGTCGGCATTCATGCGGAACGGCATCCTGAGATTCTGAAGCGGATGCACGATGAAGGACATGTAATCGGCATTCATAATTACGTGCACAAAACGAACTGGCTCATGCGTCCTCGAACGGTTAAGAAACAGATTCATCGCACGTCGGAAATCATCAGACGGGCAACGGGTACGCGTTCCCTGTATTACCGTCCGCCGTGGGGAATCGTCAACCTGTTCGACTTCTCGAATCTGGGCTATCTCCAGATTATACTATGGTCGGCGTTATTTGGCGATTGGCGCAAACGCGTCGGCACGGAACGTTTGAAGAAGCGGATGATGAAGAAGCTTCGGCCGGGCGAAGTGCTGCTGCTTCATGACTGCGGATCAACGTTCGGAGCGGACCAGGATGCGCCCGCGAACATGCTCGGCGCGTTGGAATATTTCATGGAGGCCGGCCAAGCCAAAGGGTACAAGTTCGTACATATTACGGACATGATCGCCTTAACTGACGGCGGCAAGAAAGCCAAGCCTTCGATCGGATGGACGAAACGGGCCGTCGTCGCCTGCTGGATGGGCTGGGAACGGCTCTTTCATATCGTCTTCCGCGTCAAATCGGTTTCCGAAGCGTGCGTGTTCTATTATCGGGTCATCCCTTATCACGGCAAGACGCTGGAGCTTTCGGACGGCAGGGCGATTAACGATAAGGATCCGGTTGTAGAAATTCATTTCGACAACAAGAAGCTGTCGCAAATGATGATGGAATCCCGATCGATGATGCAGTTGGCCGTTATGCTGATCCGTGAAACGAAGAAGGCGATGCCACTCCTGGCGCGGAAGCTTGAGTCGGACGAAACCGCTCGAGCAGCGAAAGGGATTTACGGCGTAAGCATGATTAACAGAGGCGTGGAGCAATTCGGCTTCGATGTGTTACCGATTCCGAAAGGCCTATTTGATACGTCGACCCGTATTTATCTGAAGCTGTTGCTCCGTGTATTGAATCCGGCAGGGAAACAACGTATTCATGAGCAATCCCATCGCCTGACGCCGAGCATCGTGGCCATGTCGATGGAGACGTTCTGGAATAAAGCTAAAGCCGGAGTCCATTCGCAGCAAGAGCAGGCTGCCGCAAGAAAGAAACGCGCCGAAAGCTTCGATGGCAGTGTCCATCGAGACGGCGGAGACGAGATTACGCATGTTTCATTTGAAAGTTCAAATGCCGCTAGGGAGTTTACTCCCTGAGCGGCATTTGTTTTGTTGCCGCTCGTTGCCGCTCGTTGCCGCTCGTTGCCGCTCGTTGCCGCTGTCAAGCGCTATTCATTTGTATGAATTGGAATTGAATTTCTTCCAAAAACAGGTAATATGAGATTATTCAGTCCTAAATACCGAAGGGATGCTTCATATGTATGTACAGCCAGAATCTAACCCCGGATCGGCGGTCAACAGCAATGTAAGTTGCAATGATTCGGCAGCCTATATTTACGACGGCTTGAGCGAGGATAGTCGCGCTGCGTTCGAAGCTCACTTGGAACAATGCTCGGAGTGCCGGCGATTTATTGCCGACGTACACATGTTCCTTAGCGATTTCTCGCCGTCCGATGCCAACGTAAAGCTGCGACCTGATTGGATCGTAAGAGGTCTCATTACGGTAATTCTACTGCTTGTGCTCGCTACGACAATTGTTATCCTGCGAATGACTTGAAACGAGATGGCTCGAATCAAAAAAACGCCCTGCATGATGGACTTGCAGTGCACCCCTTAGAATAGACATTGGAAAAACCCCTAGGTTAATCCGATGAAATTCTAGGGGGTGCTTTTTTATGGCGATTAAAGGACAAAAATTTCATCATTATCCGGAATCGATTAAGGTTGAGGCTATTCGACTGCATGTTGAGGAACGTTGGAGTTACAGTCGGATTACAGCACATTTGGAAATTCAGGATAAGGATCGAGTGAAGCGTTGGATGAGGAAGTATCGCGAAAAGGGAGTCTCTGCATTCGAGGACAGACGAGGTAACCCACATCGAGATGAAACGAAGCAAGAACGTGAGCTCAAGCGGCTCTACATGGAGGTTGAGGTGCTAAAAAAGTGGTTACAAATCTTGAATCGGGAGGGCTGCAAAGCAAACACATCGTCATCGACGAGTTGAAAAGTAAACGAACTGTCAAGGAATTGTGTGCATATCTGGGGATCAGTCGAAGTGGTTACTACTCCTATCTAAACCGTAAAGACCACGATCCTGATGAAGATCTGAAGAACAAAATCAAAGCCATCTACGAACAGCGCGACAAGACCGTAGGGTACCGCCGCATACAGGATGAGCTATCTCGTCAATATGACCTCATAGTGAACCATAAGAAAGTATTACGCTTGATGCAGGAGCTTGGCATAAAAGCGATTATACGTCGTAAATATGTACATCGAACAAGCTACGAAGCAGCTGTTTCAGATGGCAGAATAGCAGCAAACATGTTACAAAGAAACTTTAAGGCGGATAAACCCAATCAAAAATGGGTAACAGATGTGACGCAATATCGCGTATTCGATGAGAGAATTTACTTATCGGCGATCAAGGATTTGTGGAACAACGAAATCGTCGGATACCACATCAGTCGTCACAATGACAATCCGCTTGTGCTAGAGACGTTTAGGAAGGCGTTTGAAAAACATAAAGACGTGACTGGGCTGATCGTTCACAGCGATCAAGGAAGCCAGTACACGTCCCATGCTTACCACGACATGCTGCCACAGGTTGGCGCCCAAATCAGCATGTCACGCCGAGGCAATTGTTATGACAATGCCTCAATGGAGAGCTTCTTCTCTCATCTGAAAGTAGAAGCACTCTACCCTTATGATATACGATCCATCGATGAGGCACAAAGAAGAATTGAGGAATACATCCGCTTTTACAATGAAGATAGGGCTCAACGAAAACTAAACAAGCTGACTCCGGTCGAATACCGGCGTCAGCTTGTTGCCTAGGGCTTTTTCCAATGTCCACTAAATGGGGTCTTGACCAGACTGATAAACAGTCATACGCAGGGCTTTTATTAAGGTTTCAACCGCGTAACGGTTCGTTAAATTTTCATGACGCCGCCTTGGCTGGCGTTCGTGACCATCGCGGCGTAACGAGCCAGGTAACCGCGCTTGATCTTGAGCTCGAAGCCCGGCCATTCGGCTTTGCGGCGTTCGAGTTCTTCGTCGCTCACTTCGAGCGTCATCGTGCGGTTATTCATGTCGAGCTCGATCATGTCGCCGTCGTGGACGAACGCGATCGGGCCGCCTTCTGCCGCTTCCGGGGATACGTGGCCGATCGAGATGCCGCGGGACGCGCCGGAGAAACGGCCGTCGGTGATGAGACCGACTTTAGTGCCGAGGCCCATGCCGACGATTTGCGACGTAGGGGCGAGCATTTCCGGCATGCCGGGACCGCCTTTTGGCCCTTCGTAACGAATGACGACTACGTGACCTTCTTTGACTTTGCCGTTCGCGATGCCGGACAGCGCTTCTTCCTGGGAGTCGAAGCAGATGGCCGGTCCGCGATGGTAGCCGCCGACGGATTTGTCGACCGCGCCGACTTTGATGATCGAGCCGCGTGGCGCCAAGTTACCGAACATGACGGATAGGCCGCCTTCCTTGGTATGCGGATCGTCGATCGGACGGATAACGGAATGATCGAGGATTTCGCAGCCTGCCACGTTCTCGCGAAGCGTCTTGCCGGATACCGTCATTTCGTCGCCGAACAGCGCGCCGTCTTTCTTCAACAATTCGTTGATGATCGCGCTGACGCCGCCGGCGTTGTGCAGATCCTCGATATGGTGATCGGAAGCCGGCGCCAGTTTGGACAAATAAGGCACCTTCTTCGCGACTTCGTTGATGCGTTCAATAGGGTACTCGATGTCCGCTTCGTGCGCGAGAGCGAGCGTGTGAAGAACCGTGTTCGTCGAGCCGCCCATCGCCATGTCGAGCGCGAACGCGTTGTCGATCGTGTTCTTGGTGACGATGTCGCGCGGTTTGAGGTCTTGCTTGATCAATTCCATCAACTGGCGAGCCGATTTCTTAACGAATTCAACCCGTTCCGGTGCGACCGCTAGGATCGTGCCGTTGCCTGGAAGGGCGAGGCCGAGCACTTCGGACAAACAGTTCATGGAGTTCGCCGTGAACATGCCGGAGCAGGAACCGCAAGTCGGGCAACCATATTGCTCGAGCTCGGTGAGGCTCTGTTCGTCGATCTTGCCGGACATGAAAGCGCCGACGCCTTCGAAGACGGAAGTAAGGGAGATGGCACGGCCATCGCTCGTACGGCCGGCTTTCATCGGACCGCCGCTGACGACGATCGTCGGAATGTTGATGCGAAGGGCAGCCATGAGCATGCCCGGCGTGATTTTATCGCAGTTCGGGATGCAGATCATGCCGTCGAACCAGTGCGCGTTGACGACGGTTTCCACGGAGTCGGCGATGATTTCGCGGCTCGCGAGGGAATAACGCATGCCGATATGGCCCATCGCGATGCCGTCGTCGACGCCGATCGTGTTGAACTCGAACGGAACGCCGCCCGCTTCGCGAATCGCTTCCTTAACGATTTTGCCAAATTCTTGCAAATGGACGTGGCCCGGAACGATATCGATGTACGAGTTGCAGACCGCAATGAACGGTTTGCCGAAATCTTCTTCCTTAACGCCTGCTGCACGCAGCAAACTACGGTGCGGAGCGCGGTCGAAACCTTTGGTGATCATGTCGGAACGCATCTTTTTTGAAGCCATTTCAGTACCTCCCAAATGTATGTCCAATACAAAGTAGTCTATCACATCACACTAGGAATGACCAGCGCAGCGGGGCGTTTAAAGCTCCTCATTGGGTGGGAAAGAACGGGCATTTAAGATAAGAAACCGAGGTTAAATTCGACAAAATGTGACACGAGTTCGTGAGGTATGATTGATATGGTCGAATTACCCTTCATACGATGTTAGTAAATATGACATAAATGATTTACTTGCCTATCGACGACCGTTATAATAGAAGGTGTTAATGTTTCATTTCTCTCATCATGATGCCATCTTTGAAGCGTTGGCATTAAACGGTCATACATAACAATAGGAAGAGGTGCTTCATGCAGCTGACTGAACGCGAGAAAGAAAAACTGCTCATTACGATTGCTGCCGACTTGGCGCGCAGACGTTTGCTCCGCGGCGTGAAGCTGAACTACCCGGAAAGCATCGCACTCATTACCTCCGAGATCTTAGAGGGCGCTCGCGATGGAAAGACTGTCGCGCAGCTAATGGAATATGGCACGACGATATTGAAACGCGATCAACTGATGTCTGGCGTGGCGGAAATGATTCATGAGGTTCAAGTGGAAGCTACTTTCCCGGACGGAACGAAGCTGGTGACGATTCATCATCCCGTACCTTAACGCTCAAGAGGAGGCATTCCATGATACCTGGGCAATACCGTATCGCTTCCGGCGATATTGAATTGAATGCGGGCCGTGAGACGGCGCGGCTCATCGTTGTTAATACGGGCGACCGTCCGGTACAAGTCGGCTCGCATTTCCACTTCTTCGAAGCGAATCGCGCGCTTTCCTTTTCCCGGGAGGCAGCGTTCGGCATGCGGCTTGATATCCCCGCGGGAACGGCCGTCCGGTTCGAGCCAGGCGAAGAGAAGCCCGTTCAGCTTGTTGAACTTGGCGGGCGCAAGCTTTCCTACGGATCAAATGCGTTGACGAACGGACCTGCCTTGCGGGGCGATATGCCGGAAGACGTCCGGACTCGTCTGTCGTTGTGGAAGGGAGTTCGGCCATGAGCAAGATGGACCGCAACAGCTATGCGGCGATGTTCGGACCGACCGCCGGCGATTCCGTTAGGCTTGCGGATACGGAACTATGGGCGCAAATCGAGCATGACTACACGGTGTATGGCGATGAATGCAAATTCGGAGGCGGCAAAGTCATCCGTGACGGCATGGGGCAGTCCAGCGGCGCGCTTCGCAGCGAAGGCGTGCTGGACACCTTGATTACGAATGCAGTGATCATTGATCACTGGGGCATCGTGAAAGCAGACATCGGCATTCGCGACGGCGTTATCGTCGGCATCGGCAAAGCAGGCAATCCCGATATTATGGACGGCGTGATGCCGAACATGATCGTCGGCGCGAGCACGGAAGTCATTGCCGGTGAAGGCAAAATCGTGACTGCCGGCGGCATCGATTCGCATATCCATTATATATGCCCGCAGCAAATCGAAACGGCGCTATCCTCCGGCGTGACGACGATGATCGGCGGCGGTACGGGTCCGGCAACCGGCACGAACGCCACGACATGCACGCCAGGCGCGTGGCATATGCGCCGCATGCTGGAGGCCGCCGAAGCTTTTCCAATGAATATGGGGTTTACGGGTAAAGGCAATGCTTCGTTCGAGGAACCGCTCATCGAGCAAGTGGAAGCGGGGGCGATCGGGCTCAAACTGCACGAGGATTGGGGGACGACACCGGCAGCAATCGATGTCTGTCTGGCTGTGGCGGATCGGTACGATGTACAAGTGGCGATTCATACAGATACGTTGAACGAGGCGGGTTTCCTTGAAGACACGCTGGCGGCGTTCAAAGGACGCACCATCCATACCTATCATACCGAAGGGGCCGGCGGCGGTCATGCGCCGGATATCATTCGTGCAGCAGGCGAGCCGAACGTACTGCCTTCGTCAACGAATCCGACCAGGCCGTTCACGGTGAACACGATCGAAGAACATCTAGATATGCTGATGGTTTGCCATCACTTGGACAGCAGCATTCCAGAGGATGTCGCCTTTGCTGATTCGCGGATCCGCCCGGAAACGATAGCAGCGGAAGATGTTTTGCATGACATGGGCGTGTTCAGCATGATCAGCTCCGATTCCCAGGCGATGGGACGCGTCGGCGAAGTCGTTATCCGTACCTGGCAAACCGCTGACAAAATGAAGAAGCAGCGCGGGCCGCTAGCACCGGATACGTCCGTGGAGGCAGACAACTTCCGCATCAAACGTTACATTGCGAAATATACAATCAACCCTGCGATTACACATGGCATCTCGCATTTGGTCGGTTCGATCGAACGGGGTAAAGTCGCGGATTTGGCTGTCTGGAGCCCGATGTTCTTCGGCGTTAAGCCGGATTTGGTGCTGAAAGGCGGGATGATCGCCTATGCACAAATGGGGGATCCAAACGCATCAATTCCGACGCCGCAGCCGGTTTTCGGCCGGATGATGTTCGGCGGGTTTGGCAAGGCTGTCGCGAGTACCTCCATTACGTTCGTTTCCCAAGCAGCCTATGACCGTGGAATCGCGCAGGAACTGGGGCTTGCGAAACGGATCGAGCCTGTTCGCGGATGCCGCAGCGTTACGAAGAAGGATATGATCCATAACGACGCTACGCCTGTCATCGAAGTGAATCCCGAAACGTACGAAGTGAAAGTCGACGGAGTCCCGGCAACCTGCGAACCGGCTGAAGTGCTGCCGATGGCGCAGCGGTACTTCTTGTTTTGAGCGAAGAGGTGGGGGATGTAATGAGGGATGACGCGGGAGCGTCGAACACGGGAATCGTTCCCTGGCTTGCCTTACAGCAGTTGCTGGACTCAGCGCTCCCGATCGGAGGCTTCTCGCATTCCTTTGGTCTGGAAACGCTAGTTCAGGAAGGTGCGCTCAGGACGAGCCGAGAGCTTGAGGCTTACGTTTCGGCGATGCTGATGCAGAGCTGGGCTACGGCGGATGTTATGGTTGTCAAAGCCGTTTACCGCGACGTGCCGATCGGGGCGTGGAACTCGCTATGGCAGGTAGAGAGATTCGTGCATTTGCAGCGCGCGGCCATGGAAACCCGAAGCGGCGTTGAGAAAATGGGGCGTCGGCTTCTGCAGCTGCTTGCAGCCGTATATCC
Organism: Paenibacillus rhizovicinus; assembly: GCF_010365285.1. Classification (NCBI taxonomy): domain Bacteria; kingdom Bacillati; phylum Bacillota; class Bacilli; order Caryophanales; family Paenibacillaceae; genus Paenibacillus; species Paenibacillus rhizovicinus. Next base: position 1,446,987 of record NZ_CP048286.1, on the reverse strand, counting down.
ACAGTTGGACTGGAGGCCGCTGACCAAAGGATTGCGGGAAGGAGATTGTCTGGCTACGCACCCGCTTGTTTTTGGATACGCATGCTGCTCCCTCGGGATATCGCTGGAACAAGCGGTACAGGGATATTTGTATGGCTGCATCGTCACTTGCATTAACAGTGCGCTGCGGCTGATGCCGATCGGGCAGACGGAAGGTCAGAGCGTCATTGCCCGGTTGACGCCGCGTGCGGCTATTGCATGGCATATGGTTGAGTCGCTACAGCCCGAGGATGCCCATACGAATATGCCGCTTAGCGAAATTGCGATGATCCGCCACGAACAATTGTATTCGCGATTATTTATGTCCTAGTTCTTTGTTATGGGACACTGCATGGCATGCAATGCGATATACGAGATACGACGCAATCCCGACTTTATTGAGGAGGAATGTATTATGTGTCAAGGACAAGGTCATCATCACCGCGAATGGGAACAGCCGACGTTGGATCGTTCCAGACCGATCCGTATCGGCATCGGAGGTCCCGTAGGGTCAGGCAAGACCGCGCTCGTCGAACGCTTGGCCGGTGCGCTGAACGAGAAATACAGCATCGCCGTCATAACGAACGATATTTATACGAAAGAAGACGCGCGCATTCTGGCGGCAACCGGCGTACTGCCGGAAGAACGCATCATCGGCGTTGAGACGGGAGGCTGCCCGCATACGGCGATCCGGGAGGACGCGTCGATGAATTTTGAGGCGGTTGAAGAATTGACGAGCCGTTTCGAAGGTTTGGACTTGATCTTCATAGAAAGCGGCGGCGATAATCTGGCGGCAGCCTTCAGCCCTGAGCTGGTGGATCGGTTCATTTATATCATCGACGTGGCGCAAGGGGAGAAGATCCCTCGCAAAGGCGGCCCCGGCATCATGCGTTCCGATTTATTGATCGTGAACAAAATCGATTTGGCTCCTCATGTCGGCGCGAGCTTACAGGTCATGGAAGAGGACACGAAACGGATGCGCGGCGACCGTCCTTACGTATTCTCGAACTTGTATGGCGGCGTTAACGTGGACCGGATCGTTGCTTGGCTGGAACATGAACTTGCCCATGCGCACGGAATTGCCCATCATCATGACCACGAGCACGGCCATCCAAATGATGAAGCCCATCACCGTCTCGCGTAGCGCGCTTCGCATATCGACACTGCGGGCCTCCTTTCAGAAGCGGGATAACGGTACGGTTCTGACAGCCAAATATCATACGGCGCCGATCAAAATAGCAAAAGCTTTTCCGCTCGGCGGCGGGCAGCTCGGCGTCATCGTGATGGACGTTTCACCGGGACTTCTTGCCGGCGACCGCTATGAGTTTCAATGGCAAGTGGAAGAAGACGCGCATGTCTATTTGACGAATCAGTCGTTTACGAAAGTGCATCCATCAAGCGAGAACGGTGAAGGTGCGTCTATGAGCCAGTGGTTTGAGCTTGGGCATGGGGCTGTCGTAGAATCGATGCCGGAACCCCTCATGCTTTATCGAGACTCCGCATTCTTCAGCGAATCGGAAGTACGGTTGTCGCCGGAAGCCGTATGGATGGGGGCGGAAGTGGTTTGTCCGGGGAGAACGTTGCGAGGCGAGCTGTTCGCTTACCGTGAGTTTCGGAATAAATTGAATGTGTATTATCAGGACCAGTTGATCTATGCGCAGAATCAGTGGATTCAGCCATCGCTGCAGCAGCTATCGGCCCCGGGGTGTATGTCCGACATGACGCATACCGGCTTATTCTATGCATTCTCCGATCGAATCGGCGCACGTGAAGCGGAAATCGTTCGCGAAGCGTTGGTGGCTTGTCCGGAGCGGGAAGGACAGGCGGTTACATGGGGCGTTTCGCTGACGTATAAGCATGGTCTGTCTGTAATGGCAGCCGGCAAAGCGGCTTGGGTGCTGCAAGAGCGATTGGCGGCGGCTTGGTCGGCGCTTCGACTGCATCTGCTGCAGCTGGAGCCGTTGAAGCT